>CAYSHZ010000387.1:0-3687 GCA_964430905.1 uncultured Thermoanaerobaculia bacterium
GGTGCGACTACAACGTTGAGTGTTCCGTTTCCCAGAGGCGGCGGTAGAGGCCGTCACATTCGATCAGGTCTGAGTGAGTTCCCCGCTCGACCAGAGATCCTTCGTCGAGGACGACGATGGCGTCGTAGTTCTCCATTTCGACCAACCGGTGCGTTATGTGAAGGGTTGTCGTCGACGCAAATGCCTGGAAGATCTGGTGCAACAGTTGTGACCCCGTTGGTCCATCGAGTTGGGCTGTGGGTTCATCAAGGATGAGAATAGCGGGTTGCTGCAACAGCGTTCGGGCAACGCTCAGTCGTTGCCGTTGGCCTCCGGAGAGACCGTGGCCCTGTTCCCCGATCCAGGTATCGAGGCCTTCGGGCATGGTGTTGATCGTCGATTCCAGGGCAGCATGCCGACAGACCGTTTCCAACTCTGAGCGTGAGGCAGAAGGTTGCGCCAGCCGGAGGTTTTCGGCCAGGGTTCCGCTGAACAGAAACGTGTCCTGCGATACGACGCCGATTGAACGTCTGAGTTCGTCGAGATCGAGATGCTTGATGTCGATACCGTCGATCAGAATTCGTCCGGCGGTGGGATCCCAGAATCGCTGAACCAGATGTGCAAGGGTTGTCTTGCCCGCCCCGGATGGGCCGACGACTGCAATACGTTCGCCGGCGCGAACGGAGAGATCAAGGCTCTTCAGCGCGGGGCGTGTTGTGTTCTCATAGGTATGGGAAACACCGTTAAATATTAAAGACGGGCTATGTTGATCACCATTTTTCCATGGTTGGGTGGAGGGGTCGGCCGGCGGCAGAACCGCTGGGTTGGAGTCCAGGATCTCGAGAAGTCTCGTTGCCGACGTTCCCTGGTGCTGGAGTTGGCGGGCGGCTTCCGGCAGTGGTACGACCGCTTCGAATGCTGCAACGGCAACCAGACAAAGGACGGCCAACATCACGCCACTGATGGCATCTGATCGAACCAGAGGGATTGTGACAAGGAGAATTGCAACCGTTGAGAGGTGGGTCAAGAGGATTCCGACGCCGGTTGTGAGGGCGTCCGAAAAGGCCGCCCGCCGCTCGATCTTGGAGAGGTCGAGTCTGAAGCCTTCAACCATCGCCCGGTACGATCGACAGCGATCAAAGGCCAGCATTTCGGACATGCCCTGGACACAGTCCACGACTGCATCTGTGATGGCGGATCTGACGGCAGCGGATCGTCGTCCCTCGGCTCGAGCCGAGATCCACGAGACGCCGGGAACGACAACACCGGTCAGAACGAAAAACAGGGTAAACATCATTGCAGCGCCCACCGAATACCACGCGAGGAAACAGCCAACTCCCACACCGATTCCGACGGCAACAAGGGGGGGGAAGAGGACCCGGATGAAAAAGCTCTGCAGGGTCTCGATATCCCCTACGGCGCGATCGAGAAGGTCGCCGACGGAGGTGTCCAACAATCGTGCCGGGGCCAGTGGCGCCAGGCGTTCAATGAACCACACCCGCAGCCTTGCAAGAAGTCTGAAGGTCAACTCGTGGCTGATCAGGCGCTCAGCATATCGAAAGATGCCTCGGGAAACACCGAAGAATCGGACGCCGACGATGGCAATCTGGAGTTCGGCAATCGTGGGGTGCAGGGCGGCAGTGGCAATCAACCAGGCTGCCGTGCCCATCAGACCGACCGAAGCACTGACGGTGGCCGTCCCCAGGGCAAGGGAGAGAAGGATTGGCCATTTCAGGGGGAGTATCACACCCATGAAACGACGCGCAACGCTGATGATGTGTGTCTGATTGAAGGTGGCGCCTGAGTTCATGACGCACCCCCGAGGTTTTGGATCATCGCGGCGAAGTGGCCTCCAGCGGTCCGGAGGTCGGCGAAGGCGCCGGTCTCGATGACACGACCCTGGTCCAGGACGACGACCCTGTCGGCGTTCCGGACGGTCGACAGGCGGTGGGCAATGATCAGAGTTGTTCGTCCCTGAATCAATTGGGTTATCGCCCGCCCGAGTATTTCGAGACTCTCGGGATCGAGGCCGGCGCCGGGCTCGTCCAGGATCAGGAAGGGAGCATCCTTGAGAAATGCCCTGGCCAGTGCCAGACGCTGTGCTTCGCCTCCAGACAGGCGGGCGCCGCGAACACCGATCGGTGTAAGCCAGCCCTGGGGCAATCGTTCGATGAAGTCAATCGCTCCGGCCTGGTGTGCAGCCTGTTTGACTTCCGCATCGGAGGCATCCGGCCGGGCCATTCGGATATTGTCGGAGATGTTTGCGGACAGGAGATGGGGTTCCTGAGGAACCCAGGCCAGATGGCGCCGCCACGCGTCGGGGCCGAAGTCATGTGCCGGGATGCCGTCGGCAGAAATTGATCCCTTGGTGGGTTCGACGAAGCGGAGCAGGAGAGCGGCAATCGTACTCTTGCCCGAACCCGATGGCCCGACCAGGGCGACCGTTTCACCTTGTTTGAGGTGGAAGTCAATGCCCTGAAGTGCCGTTCGGGTTTCTTCCGTACGACCGGGGTAGGTGTAGTGGACATTCTTCAGTTCAATGATCCCGGGTGCAGCCATCGGCGGGCTTTCGCCTGGGGGGCTTGAAACTGCAATCGGGAGGGAGAGCAGTTCAAAGATGCGGTCTGCCGCCGCAACACCGGCCTGACCGGAGTGGAATCGCTGGCCGAGCGACCTCAAAGGCAGGTAGAACTCGGGGGCAAGGAGCAGGACGAAGAAAGCATCGTGGAATTCCAGCCGGCCGTAGAGCAGGCGTAGACCGATCTCCACCGCGACCACCGCCGTCGACAAAGTGGCGATCAGCTCCAGGGCCAATGCCGAGACGAAGGCCAATCGGAGAACCCCCATGGATTTTTGCCGGAGATCTTCGGTCACCCTGCGGACGGCGATCACCCGGTCCCGCATCCGGCCGAGACCAATCAGTGTTGTCAGCCCCTGGATCGTTTCGAGAAAGAAGGCACCCAGTCGGGCCAGGGCCGTGAATCTCTCCTGAGCCCGGGCCTCCGCTGCGGTTCCGATCAGGACCATGAACAGCGGAATCAGTGGTGCCGTCAGTCCGAGGAGAAGGGCCGAGAGAGGGTCTCGGGTCAAGACCAGCACGAGGACCGTCATCGGAACCAAGGCGCTGAGAGCCAGTTGTGGCAAATAGTCGGTGAACCAGGCACCAAGATCGGCAATACCTTCCGAGAGGGTTGTCTGTATGTCGCCGCTGTGTTCCAACCCCAGGTTGATGGGCCCGACGTGTTCCAGGTGGGCCAGGGTCCGACGATGGATTTCGTTGTTGACGCTTTCGCCCAACCGATGGGCCGCGATGCGTTCGCCTGTCGTCAGTGCGGCCCTGAGGCAGATGGCTGCTACGAGAAGTGCCAAGGAACAGCCAACTGTTTCCAGTGACGCTCCTCCGAGGAAAACCGCATCAACGATGCCGGCCAACAGAAAGGCCTGAATCACGGTGGTGATTCCGGCGCCGAAGCCCAGTGTGACAGTCACCAGGAACGTCATCCTGTGATGCCCCGCCAACTGGACCAGTCGGTGATCGATCATTTGCATGGATGGAGTTTACCTTGAAGGACAACCTGCGGACCCCCCCGTCGGAGAAGAGAGAGCCTCAGATTTGGGAGGGTTCGCCGTTCACGGCCAATAAAAAACCCGCCACCAGGAGGGAGCGGGTCGGCTGAACCAAGACATGAGTTTGCCGCGAACGGCGTA
>CAYSHZ010000388.1:0-3677 GCA_964430905.1 uncultured Thermoanaerobaculia bacterium
CGTTGCCGTTGCCGGTCCCGGGTCCTGTTGCGACCTCGAAGTGGGATCTCAGGCGGCCCTTCCCCGACAGAATTTCAACCGGTGAGGCGCCCTTGAAATACCGGTTGTAGATCCTGAGATCGGGCACGTCGCTTTCGGGAATGTTGATTGTCACATCGACTGCGGCCTCCCGCTGCATCATTTCGGCGAGATTTCCGATGATATCGACGGAGAAGTTGTGGCCTTCGATATGAGGTGTTTGGGCGTCCGAGAACCCCAGGCTGAAGTCGTTGAGGTCGAAGTTCATTTTGGTGTCACCCCTGCCGTCGTCCTCGCGGCCGGAGATCCTGACCAGGCCCTTGCCGGTGACGGCGTAGTCGATGTACTCGAACGAGAATTCCGACGTCTTGACCTCAAGAGTGCTGTCCGGCTCAAGCGAGCCCCGGGAAATACCGACGTCGGCTTCAATGCTGCCTGCGCCTCCCTGAATTCGCATCCACGAGACCGAGCGCAAGAAGGTATCGATGAACCGAAGGTCTGCGATGTCTCCGGAGGCATGAATCTTGCCGGAAATGAAGGGGAAGATCCCTGCATCGGCTCGGTCCGCCTTGGTGTGTTTGTCTATACGGGCGCGGCAATCGAGGTCGAAATCCGTCGCCAGCGAGAGGCCTTCGTGGCTGATACGACCGTCCGAGATTCTGACCCTCGCTGCGGAGATGGCCAATGGACCGCGGGCTGTCGAATCCATGCCGCCATTGATTTGAAGATCACTGGCCTCGATGTGGAACCCGAAGAACTCCATGAACCGGATGTCCCTGATCGAAGCGCCGCTGAGAAGGATGCGAAAGCCGGGCTTCGTCTTTCCCGTCGCCGGCATTGTGGTCGGCGCCTGCTCGACCCTGACATCGACTCCGCTGACATGTGGGAGGACGGCATGGAAGGTCTTGAAGGGGAGGGCCAGGATATTGACTCCGGTCACCGCTCGGTCCACCGTGAGGGACCATTCGATATCTTTCGAATGCTGGTGGATCTTGAGATCCCTGACGTGGACCAGCCCCGGGATCACCGTCCATGCCCGCCCCCAGTGAATGGTGAACCGTTCGGGGTGGGGTGTGATCAGGGTCTGGCCGAGGGGTGTTGCCACAAACAGATTTCCGGCCACAAGGTAGATTGCCCATGCCCAGAGGGCCATCCGAATCCAACGAGTCTGTCGTTTGGATCGATGCATTCAGTCGTCCTCCTGGGAGTAGGCTTCGTCGGCGAGGTATACGATGCGGCTGCCCTTGACTACCAGGGTCTCGTCCGAAGGATTGAGAAGATCCTCGGTATCGCCCGGTCGTCTCAGACCGATCGCCAGGGCGGCGTGATCGGCCTTGAGACGGGCCGCCACCGAGGCGAAGGGCGCCGGGAGGTCCACGTCAGCAGGAACCTCGCTGACGAAGAGACTGTGGGCCCGGGATGCCGCCATCCGGCCCATGACGGCCGCAGTTCCCGGAGCGACCACCGAATGGGCCAGCAGGGAGAAGCCCAGACGGGTCGTTTCGATCACTTCGTCGGCGCCGGCAGTCCTGGCGTGGGCGACGTTCTCCGCATCCAGGATCTCGGCGACGACGTGAAGGGGGTTTTTCCTCCTGGCGGCTGCGCCGTTCTGTTCGAGGAAGGAACGCAGTGTGAACACCGTCAGGATCGTGTGGGCGTCGGCCTGCTGCGGCAGGACCTTCCGGTTGCCGACGACAATTGCTGTGGCCGCATGGGACAGACGAACCTTGTCCAGTTCACTCTCCTTGGTTGGGTCGCCGTTGACCCATGTGAACTCCAGCGGGACGCCAGGCGGCCTTTCCCCTCCGGCGAAGAGAACGACGGTCGTGTCGTCAACACCGACCTCGGCCAGAAGGGCGTCAAGCAGCATACGGGCGCCAGGATCATAGCCGCAGACAACGACGTGGTTGACATAGGTACTCATGCGGAATTGCTCCTCTCGGATACTTAGCACCGCTCTCAGGAGGGTCTGGCTGACGATGCCGGCAAACAGGGCCAGAGTGAACATTCCCGAGACCATCAGGATGCCGCCTACGATCCGCCCTATTGTACTCATCGGAACGATGTCACCGTATCCGACGGTCGTGATCGTCACCAGCGCCCACCACAGGCCCTCTCCCAGACTGTTGATCGTCCGGCCATCCTTGGCCAGTGGCCCCTCGATCAGGAACAGCGTCAAGCCGCCGATGACCGTCAAACCGGTGACCAGAAGGAGACCAAAGGCAAACATCAGTCGATTCTCTCGGAAGGACAGCATGATCCCCTTGAAGGGATTGGCTCGGCGGAAGATCCTGGGAAAACGAAGTACGCGAAGAAGGCGCAGTGCCCTGAGTCCACGCAATTGGGGCGCCAGGGCGAGGACAGTCGCCAGATCGATCAGCATCAGGGGACTCAATGCATATCCAAGTCGTTTGGCCGTGGCGTAGAGGATCCGGTTGGTTGGTGTTCGGTCGAAGAGCTCCAGGCCGGCCGGGCGGTAGGACACCAGCCTCAGCAGGTACTCGGCCAGAAAGAGCCACAGCACGATGTGGTCGATTCGGCTGAGAATCCGGGCCGTGGGGCTGTCCGGATCGATGACCAAACCGGTGCCGATGACCGCAATGGAACCGGCGATCAGGAGCCAGACACAGCCCTGAACCAATCGGTAGACTCTTGTCTCCGGCCGATGAAATGCGGCATGGATGATGCCGGTGCTTCTGGTTATGTTCCGTTGCTCCACAGCTTGAGTGTAGCCGAGAACCCGGGCAGGGTCGTGGAGTCGGAGGTGGTTCGGTGGAGGCGGTGTCCCTGATGAGTTGTCTCAATAGAGGGTGGGTGACACCGTTGAGCCTGTGGAGTTGTTGACTGCGATTGTCGCGCGAGCTGAAGTCGTATGAACAAATCGGCACGGACCCACTCTGTGACGCGCCGCTGGGAGCAACATGGGGAAGCCCACATCGGGAGCGTTGGAGTGTTGAAACGACCTGTTGCGGAGGGCTGATGCCCTGGCTCTTACATCTGGCCCAGCTTGTTAAAACACGTCCCGACGAGAAGGAATAAACCGACAACAACCAAGGTGAAGCCGGCCCCATATCCACGTGAAAACGCCCTTGTGGTTGCTTTGGGGCTGTTGAACAACACAAGAGCCCAAAAGAGAAGGCTACAGACATAAACGACCAGAACGGTCGAGAGATCAAATGGTAGGATCATCATCGGAATCGCAATATTGATCAGAATCGAGAGGGCCAATCCGGCAAGGAACCGGACTGAATGCCGACCGCTCCAGGGCTCTGTGTCGAGCTCGTGACGGGCCCCATCGCCATGGTCAGCTTCGTCCACGCCATTTTCGACGACGATCTCTTCCCTCTTCTCGTCATCCATCTGTATTTCTCCTTTGGGCGGACACACACAGCCGATTATCAGGATATCAACACTCGTGCCATTCATACATTGAAAAACATCTTCAATTCCTGGGACCAGGGGAGGTCAGTCTTGACGTGTGGATTGACATTGGAGGGGGAGGACCCTGAAGACCCCTGCCAATTGTTTCTTCTGGTTCCGGCTTTGCCGGGTTAGACTGGAACAAGATTAATGGGCATCACCGGCCCAGTCCGGAATCAGGGGGATGCAATGCTGAAACCCAGGATCGTAACGCTCGGATCATTGTTGTTGGCCCAGTG
>CAYSHZ010000389.1:0-3674 GCA_964430905.1 uncultured Thermoanaerobaculia bacterium
GAGACAGGAGGGATCTGGCCTGCCATCGAGCAGCACGGTGCAGGCGCCGCATTCGCCGGCGCCGCAGCCTTCCTTGGCACCGGTCAGACCGGCATCGTCCCGAATCAGGTCCAGTAAACGTCTTCCGGGCGTAACGTGAAAGGTTCGACGAACCGTGTTGAGGATCAGATTGATGGTCACCAATGCCTCAGTCATCGGCCGCCTCCTCAAGCATATGCTGAACAAGGGTTGCGGCCGCCACGCGGCGGTACCACGCAGGCGCCCGAACGTCATCGATCGGTGAAATGTCATCCTGGACTGCCTTGACGGCTCTCTCGATTATGGAGGGGTCCAGTGTGTGACCGAGAAGGGTCGCCTCAACTGTTGGGGCGCGCGTCGGCGTCGGGGCGACGGCGCCCAGGGCAACGGCGGCTTCCGTGACTTCGGCCCGGTTGTTGATATGAAGCTGGATGGCGAGGCTGACGACCGAGATGATCTGCTCACGTTGCCAGCCGAGCTTCGTGAAGCGGCTGAAAGAGGGTGGGTTCTGCGGGATTTTGATGGAGCAGATCAACTCCTCATCACCCAAGGTCGTCTCGCCGGGACCGGTGAAGAAATTGTCAATACCGACTTCTCGCCTGCCGCCGGGGCCTTCTGTAACGATTACGGCGTCGGCAATCAGGAGGGCGGGGGCGGTGTCGGCCGCCGGTGATGCGTTGGCCAGATTGCCGCCCAGTGTGGCCCGGCACTGGATCGGCCACGCGCCGACCTTGCGGGCAGCCTCGCACAGGGCTGGACACATCGACCGAATGGCTTCGGAATCAGCAATCTCGTCCATCGTGGCCCCGGCGCCGATCTCGAGAAATCCGCCGGCGGTCGTGATCGACCGAGGGAGTACTCGCGAGAGGTCCAGGAGACGACGTCCGCCGAATCTGCCGGCCCTCAGTTGGACGGTCAGGTCCGTTCCACCTGCCATCGGTAACAGTCCTCGATCTTCCGCCAAGGCCGCAACAGCCTCTTCAAAAGTCAACGGTCGTACGACACCCTTAACAGGTAAATCCATGTGCTCCTCGAAGAAAATCTATCATCCTGGCGAGTGTAGCGGGGAAAGCTTTCGGGCGGAAGGGTGAAGAACGAGTAAGATACCCACTCTGGTCATGTATCAAGAGTTCTACGATCTCCGTGAGCCCCCTTTCAATATCACCCCGGACCCCCGCTATCTATTTTTCAGTCGGAGACACCGGGAGGCCTACGACCACATCCTCTTCGGGATCAATCAGCGGAAGGGTTTCATCCAGGTAACGGGGGAGGTCGGCGCCGGGAAGAGTACGCTGTGCCGGGCGGTCCTTGAGGAGTTGGGAGAGGGTTATGCCACGGCATTGATTCTCAATCCAATGATGACGGGAATCCAGCTTCTCCGTTCGATTCTTGGCGAGTTGAACCTCAATGATCGTGGGAATGACCGGGTTCGGCTGCTTGAAAGGCTCAATGCCTACCTGTTGGAACAGGTCGGCGCCGGAATTGAGGTCGTTCTCTTCATTGATGAGGCCCAGGATATGGCCGACGATCTGCTGGAGCAGGTACGCCTGCTGTCCAACCTGGAAACCGATGACAGGAAGCTGCTGCAGATCGTTTTGATCGGGCAGCCGGAACTCAGGGACGCACTGGACCGCCCCGAAATGCGGCAACTGCACCAGCGGATCACGGTGAGGTATCACCTGGGTTCATTGGATCGTCAGGAAACGGAGTCCTACATCCACCATCGCCTCCAGGTTGCCGGCAGCAACGGGCGGCCGTCATTCAGCCGGTGGGCGATCTCCCGAATTCACCGGCGCTCTCATGGCGTTCCTCGTCTGATCAATGCCCTGTGCGACAAGGCACTGCTGGTGGGCTATGTTGAAGGTCTTGACCATCTGGGGTGGCGAGAGGTCGGAAGGGCGATTCGCGATCTGGAGGGGCGGTCCGGATGAGTCTGATCAGTGATGCCTTGAGGAAAGCTCGCCAGGAGGCTGCGGAGAATGAGGCTGGGCACAGAGGTCTGGACAGGCCGGTCGTCGCTGGATATTGGAAACGGCGCCGCCGCCTCGGCGGTCAGCTCGTTTTGGGACTGGTGATTGCCGTTGGCGCTGCCATTCTGGGAGGGGGTTTGGTGTGGTGGGGGCTGGGGGTTCGGCACCCCCAGCCGGCGGTTGGTGCCGGTGTTCCGGGGATGGGGCAGGAGAAGCTTTCCTCTTTGGAGCCGACGTCCGAACAACTCGGACAGGGGGTTGATCAGGCCCAGGTTTCAACCGCTGCGGGGCCCGTTGATGAAGGGCCGGTTGTCAAGCCTCATGCCGGCGAGCGGCAGGAGTCTCCGGTGTATGGAACTCTAACGCCACATCCGCAAACAAAACCGTCGACCGAGTCTCCGCCGCTGCCTGCCGAAAAGCCTGCACCTGGGGATGATGGTGTTTTCGTTGCCGAGGCTCACATCGGCGATATCACCCTGGCGCTGGATTATCTGGTCTTTCGGGAGGACAACCCTTTTGCCCAGATCAATGGGATTGATGTCCGGGTGGGTTCGGTCATTGAGGACTTTGTGGTCGAGGCAATCACGCCGGAGAGTGTTGTGCTGAGAAAAGACCAGATCACTGTCGAGATTCGCGTTCGATAGGAGGTTGATGATGTCACGAAAACCGGAGGAATCAGTTTCGAAGACTGCCGTCTACTCGGATGTTTCGCCGGTGGAGACGGCTGCGTGGAAAACCCTCGAGCGGCATGCAATCGAGATGGGAGACATCCATCTCAGGGACCTCTTTGAGGGAGATCCGGATCGCTTCGATCGGTTTTCGGTCGAAGTTGACGATTTTCTCTTGGACTATTCGAAGAACCGGGTGACGGTTCAGACGATGGAGGCGCTCTTTGATTTGGCCCGCCAGGTCGGATTGCCTCAGGCCCGCGCAGCGATGTTCGGCGGTGAGCCCATCAACTGGACCGAGGGGCGTGCGGTCTTACATGTGGCGCTTCGGAACCGGAGCGGTGATCCGGTTCTGGTCGATGGCCAGAACGTCATGCCGGGTATTGAGCGTGTGCTGCGGCAAATGAGGATATTCTCCGAGCAGATTCGATCCGGAACGTGGCGCGGCTCTTCCGGGAAGCCGATCAGGGCGGTCGTCAACATCGGTATCGGGGGGTCGGATTTGGGGCCGGTGATGGTTACCGAGGCGCTCAAGCATTATCACGACGGGCCCCTGGTTCGTTTCGTGTCCAACGTTGATGCAACGGACTTTGTGGAAACCACTCGTGATCTTGATCCTGAAACAACTCTGTTCATCGTTGCCTCGAAGACTTTTTCAACCCAGGAAACAATGACCAACGCCCGGACGGCCAGAGACTGGATTGTCTCAGGCCTGGGGAATGAATCTGCGGTTGCTCGGCATTTCGTCGCCCTCTCCACCAATCGTCAAGGAGTCGAAGACTTTGGCATCGATCCAGCCAATATCTTTGAGTTCTGGGAGTGGGTTGGCGGCCGCTATTCATTGTGGTCGGCAATCGGGTTGTCGATCGCCGTTGCCGTCGGCTTTCCTGCATTCGAGGCCCTTCTCGAGGGAGCTCATCGAATGGATCGTCATTTTCGAGAGGCGCCCCTTGAGGCCAACCTCCCGGTGATTCTTGGGCTTCTTGGTGTCTGGAACCGGAATTTCCTCGGTATGACG
>CAYSHZ010000390.1:0-3658 GCA_964430905.1 uncultured Thermoanaerobaculia bacterium
CCGCCCGCCACGGCATGAGCCTTGAGATCGAGAGCCTCGACGAAGGATTCGTCAATTCCGACGCCACACTCAACACGGTGGAGGGCAGTCGTTACGCGGGTCTCACCGATCTCATCTTCTCTATCGATACCGGAGACGCCGATTGGTGGAGCGGTGGCATTTTCGTAATTGATCTCCAGAATACGCGCGGCGGAAACATCTCTGATGTTGTAGGTGACCTCCAGGGCATCAGCAACATCAGTGCCCCTCCGGGCACCCGATTTGCCGAGTACTTTCTCGATCAGAGAATGGCCGACGGCAAATTCCGGCTCAAGATCGGAAAACAGGACGCAAACGCGGACTTTGTGGTTTCGGACGGTGGCAGTGAGTTCATCAACTCCTCCTTCGGTATCATTCCCACCGTGCCGCTACCCACCTTCCCTGCACCGGCCCTCGGTGTCATGGCAGGCTGGTCGCCCTCCGGAACCTTCCACTTCAAGGCGGGCTACTGGGACGGCGCGCCGGTCCCTGGATCAGGAGCCTCCATGGCGATCATCGACGGCTCCAACGGAACCGTTGGCGCCGTGGGTATGGAGATCCGGCCTTTTGGCAAGCACATCCTCGAGGGGACGTATCGCGTCGGATTCTGGCACCACTCCGAGGTCGAGATTGCCAAACCGATCATCAAGGATGCAGTTGACCCGCTCATGGGCCCGGCTGATGGTATCTATTTCACCGCAGACCAGGGTCTTTGGGCAAGCAACGGCCGTCGTTTGAGTTTTTTTGCTCAGGGTGGCTGGGGCAATGCCGATCGCTCGGCCATCAGCCGTTACTTCGGCGGTGGACTCACCCTCAGGGGTCCCTTCAAGGCTCGGCCTGACGATATGGTTGGGATCGGCCTTGCCTGCGCCGAGATTGGCCGACTCAACCGAAGCCGTGACTCTCACATATCGGAGACCGTGGTCGAGCTCTTCTACCGCCTCCCCTTGACCGGCTGGCTCAGCCTGAATCCCGACCTCCAGTGGATCTCCCAGCCAGGAGGCGCCGATGACACCACTTTTGTCGCCGGCGTGCGGATTGCCACCGTCTTCTGAGATCGCACGGAGGATTGGGCGCCAACGTCGGAACTCGAGCGATCGGCATGTGCAACGATAGGAATCCGGTACTGTGCGGGAAGAATCACGAACATGGTTGTTTGGAGGGGCGCGGCGACGCTTCCGCAGACGAATCGAAACGCTGAGACTGCCCGCTCTCCCTGTACAATACTCCTCTTGGAGGAATCGATGCCCCTGACAACGATCCGCGAAAAATCGGCCGCCGCCTTGGCCACCACTCTGAAGACCGAGTTCGACCACACGGTCGATGACGTTTCCCTGGAAATCCCCCCCAACCGCGAGATGGGCGATCTGGCATGGCCGGGCGCCCTGCCGTTGGCCCGTGTCTTCAAGAAGAACCCGCGTGCGATCGCTGAGGTCTTGGCTGAGAAAACTGTTTGGCCCGAGGAGATCGACCGCGTCGAAATCGCCGGGCCCGGTTTTCTCAATCTCTTTCTCAAACGCTCGCTGATCTTCACCCAGCTGCTGGAAGGCGTCACGACGACCCATGGCGCCGGAACGAAAACGATCGTCGAGCACACCAACATCAATCCCAACAAGGCGGCCCATATCGGTCATCTGCGAAACTCAGTTCTGGGCGACATCCTGGTCCGTTGCCGCAGACATCTGGGCCATGAGGTCGAGGTTCAGAACTACATCGACGACACCGGTGTCCAGGTGGCCGATGTCGTCGTTGGTGTTCTCTTCCTGCCGGAAGAGGAACTCGCGGCCGCCCTCGGCATCGAAATCGCCCGCCGGGACGAGTTGATCGATCGTGTGGCCAAGGCATTGGGGAAAGAACAGGTTGAGGAGGCATCGACCACCGATTTCGACGACCTCTGTTGGGAGATCTATCCCAGGGTGACCAGTCTCTACCCGGAGGACGAAGTCTTTGCCGAACGCAGAGCCGAAGTCCTTCACGCAGTCGAGGCCGGACCCGACGGGATGGCTCTCGACGAGGCTGTGTTCTCGCTCAAGGGCGCCGTCATCGCTGGAGAAGCCTATTCGCCCCGGGCTATCGCCTGTCTGGCCGGCGCCGTGGCGGAGAGCAACGTCCGCTGTCATCTTGCGACCATGGCTCGACTGGGAGTCGCCTACGATGTCTTGCCCCACGAAAGCGACATCCTCCACCTGGGTTTCTGGGCCCGTGCCTTTGAACTCCTCAAGGAAGCCAAGGCGATCCGGCTCGAGACCGACGGCAAGAATTCCGGCTGTTGGGTGATGTCCCTGGCCGACAGTCCGGAATTTGCCGACATGGACGATCCCGACAAGATCCTCGTTCGCTCCAACGGCACAGTTACCTATACAGGGAAAGATATCGCCTACCAGCTCTGGAAACTGGGGTTGCTGACCGACGCCGATGGAACTCTTCACGATTTCGGATACCACCCCTTCACAACATGGGAACAGGCCGGACCAGCCCAACCGGTGCGTTACGTGGACGGGCGGCACACGCTGGCCCGGACAACCTCGGACCGATCCCAGACCATCCCCAACCAGACTTTTGGCGGTGGCGAGACGGTCTTCAATGTCATCGACGTGCGCCAATCCTACCCACAGAAGGTCGTCAAGGAAGCAGTCAGGATCCTGGGCCACCCCGAGGCCGCGGACCATTCGATCCACTTCGCCTACGAGATGGTGGCCCTGACCCCTGCAGCCATTCGTGAGATAGAGAAGCGCTCCGGCAAATCCTTCGGGCTCTCGGACGAGCTGATGGCCAAGGCCTTTGTCGAAATGTCGGGACGCAAGGGCATCGGCGTCAAGGCCGACGAGTTCCTGGATATTCTTGAGGCCGCCGCAGCCGATGCCGTCACCGAGCGTGCCGGGGACGGCGCCATCCCGGACGACCTCCCCCATCGTGCCCGCACCATAGCCGTCGGCGCCCTGCGCTACCTAATGGCCAAACAGAGCCGCAACCGCGTTCTGGCATTCGATTTCGACGAGGCCCTGGCCTTCGAAGGCGATACCGGACCCTATCTCCAGTACTCCGCGGTCCGGGCCGCCAAGGTCTTTGAGAAACTCCGTGCCCGGCGGGGCGAGGGCCCTTTCGACCGCAACGAAGTCCCAAAGATCTCGGATATGGATCTGCCGGATGACCTCTGGGGCCTGGTCCTGGAATGCGCGCGCCGCGACGATGTCGTCGGACAGGCAGTCGACAACCTGGAGTTCTCGCTCCTGGCAGCCCATGTCCACAATCTGGCGCAGCTCTTCCACAAGCTCTACCACGGCCACCCGGTCGTCCCGGAAGACAACGAAGATCTCCGGCGACTGAGGCGGGCCGTCTTCACCCTCTTCGCCGAAGAGATGACAATTCTCCTCGAACAACTCCTGGGCATCCCGGTCCCGGAGGAGATGTAGGGAGGAGCTGGCGGCTATCAGCTTTGCCTCTTGCAAAAACGTCTTCCAGTAGCCGATGTGCCCGAACGATCGAAGAACGGGAGGGGATAAACCCCTCCCCTACAAAGAAAAACATCGGAGCGGGGGTTATCCCCCACCCGGGTGTTCCTGGACTTTGCAAGCGCCTGAGCTATCAGCTTTCGGCGGTTGATCCGGTCCTGGGATTTCGAATCCTGTATTCTGGGATC
>CAYSHZ010000391.1:0-3650 GCA_964430905.1 uncultured Thermoanaerobaculia bacterium
GTGTAGCGGGGTCCTGATGATGAGTGGTGAGGCGGGCTCGTCAGTTCGTGTTTCACACCCGTTGGACACGCCCGGCCGTCTGACCGAAACCAATTTCATCCCTCCGGGGTGTTGTACTACACCTCGAAGATTGCGATCTTCAGCGGCGGCCGACCGTCGAATGAGGGGAAATCTTCCTCCGGCTCGATCAGCTCGATTTCCTTGATCGGGCGTCCGGCCTTGGCTGCCGAGCGCCTGAGCTGGTCGAGCCAGTCCTCGCGTTCGACCTGGGCCACGTTGTTGGTGCACAGCAATCGCCCCCCGGGGGCGGTGGCCAGCAACGCCGGCTTGAAGACACTGGGGTAGTCGCGGATCAGATCGACGGTTCCGTAGGGACTCTTGGCCCAGCGGGGCGGATCGAGGACGACCAGATCGAATTGCCGAGGTTCGAGACGGGGATAGTCGTGGGGGCGAGGAGCGCCACGGCGACGACGAAAGGCGACCGGCAGCCCGGCCAATTGCCGCAAGGCCGGGAAGACATCGGAGTGGATGAATGTGATCCCTCTTTTGATCCCGTTCAAGGCGGCGTTTTCTCGTCCGACGGTCAGGGATGATTGGGCAAAATCAATATTGATGACTTCGTCGGCACCGGCGCAGGCGGCACATACCCCCATGCCACAGGTGTAGGCGAAGAGATTCAGGACGCAGCGTCCCTTCACCTCCCGTTGGATCCAGCGCCGCCCGGCGCGCAGATCGAGAAAGAGCAGAGGATCCCGGCCCCGATGCCGGGCCCGGATGCGATAGGCAACGCCCAACTCGTTGCAGATCCCCTCATTGTCTGTTTCGGCCGAGTCTTGCAGGGCAATGGCTTGGGCCCGTTTGTCGCTGCGATTCACCCAGAAGCAGGTCAGAGGCTTTTCAAGCAGTGAGATCAGATGGGAGTCAACCCTTTCCTGGATCTGAGCCAGAGTCTCGGCCTCCAGACCCTGATGAAAGGTTTGAATCATCAGATGCGGGCCGTAGCGGTCCACCGTGACGCCTGGCCACCCCTCGGCTGTTCCGTGAAACAGTCGATAGCAGTCCGTACCCTCCCCGTGCCACCGCGTCAAGAATGGCAGGCGCCGTTCCAGAGCGCGGTTCAACAGGGCAGGCAGATCGACATCAGGCATGGTCAGACTGAAGCCGCGTGGACCAGATTGGTTGTTCCGGCTTCGGAGATGGGCAGGCCGGCGGTGACCACAATCGGGTCGCCTGGGGCGGCAAGATCGTTGTCGAGGCACCAACGCCGGGCCTGGTCGATAACATCGTCGGTGTCTGCGAAGGTCTGGGTCATCGCCGGGATGACTCCTCTTGAGAGGGACAGCTGGCGCATGACCATCTCCGAGGTCGTTAGGCCGACGATCGGCGGACCCGGAAGATATCGGGCCAGAAGACGGGCCGTGCTTCCGGAGGTTGTGGTTGCGACGATGGCTACGGCGTTGACCTCGGTTGCCAGGATGCAGGCTGCCCTGGCAATGGCCGCAGAGACTCCCTGGATAAATTCCGGGGTACTGTCTTTCAGGTGTTTCAGTGGATCGATGGAGGCTTCGGCCCTTTGGGTGACCCGGTCCAGGATCTCGACTGCCTCGACCGGATAGTTCCCCACGGCACTCTCTTCCGAGAGCATGACGGCGTCGGTTCCATCGAGGACCGCATTGGCCACATCTGAGGCCTCGGCACGGGTCGGGCGCGGACTGTCGACCATCGAGCGGAGCATCTGGGTTGCGGTGATCACCGGTTTGGCGGCGTTCCGGGCGGCCTCGATGATCTTTTTCTGGATCATCGGCACCTCTTCGATCGGCATCTCGACGCCGAGATCGCCCCGGGCCACCATGATCGCATCGACATGCTCGAGAATTCGGTCGAGACGCTCGACCGCCTGGGGCTTCTCGATCTTGGCGACGATCAGGGGCTGGGGGCCGGCATGGCTCTCGAGGATCTTCCTGATGGGCTCGATGTCATTCTCATGTCTGACGAAGCTCAGGGCGACCACGTCGATGCCTTGGGACAGTCCGAAGAGAAGGTCTTCCCGGTCCTTGTCCGTGAAGGAGGGAATTCTCAGCTCGGAGCGGGGGAGATTGACCCCCTTGCGACTGGAGATGGGGCCGCCGACGATGACTCGGCAATGAACGCGCCCATCGATGATTTCCATTGCCTCCAACTCGACCATACCGTCGGCCAGGAGGATGTGCTCACCGGGAGAAACGTCCTCGCTCAGCCAACGATAGGTGACGGGGAGGGCGCCGGCAACGGTGGTTTCGCCCGCCGTCAGAATAATCTCCCGGTTGGGTTCGAGCATCATCGTGCCCCCCGGGACCTTGCCGAGGCGGATCTTGGGTCCTTGGAGGTCCTGGAGGATGGCTATCGGACGCCCGAGGGAGGTGGCAATTCGGCGGATCCTCGCGATTGATCGGCCGTGCCCCTCCTGATCGCCGTGGGAGAAGTTGAGGCGGATGACGTTGGCCCCGGCCTCGATCAGACCCCGCACGCCCTCGTCGCTGTCGGTTGCCGGCCCCAGGGTACATACGATTTTTGTCTTGCGCATGGGAGGATTCTACAGGTCCTGGATGTTGGACGAGTTTTCTTGGGCCTTGAGCCGTTGAGGGCATCCCTGTATTATCCAAGGTGGTAGTGCTGAGAGTCCTAATGGAAGGTGTTTCATCAATGTTGGTTTTATATTTTCGGTTGAGCGGGCTGTTTCGGCTTTCTCTACTGTGTCTCATGGCGATGGTTTTCACCTTGGGGTGTACTGTCGGACCCGACTACGGGCGTCCCGAGATTACGACGCCGGAGAGTTTCAGCGCAGCGTTGCCCGGAACTGAGATCGGTCTGGCACCATTGCCGGAAGAGATCGAGCACTGGTGGACGATCTTCGACGATCCGATCCTCAATCAACTGATTTCCGAAGCCGGAGAGAAGAACCTCGACTTGAGAATTGCCATCGCCCGGGTCGAGGAGGCACGAGCATTCGTCGGGGTCGTTTCGGGTCAGTACTACCCCCAGGTCGGCGCCGGGGTGAACGCATCTCGGCAGCGCGTCAGCGAGGCCAACCTGACGTTGCCCGGGGGCCAGTCTCTCAACTCGTTCGATATCGGCGTCAACGCGACGTGGGAGATCGACGTCTTCGGTCGTGTGCGCCGTTCGGTCGAGGCCGCCACCGGGGAGTTTCAGGCGACCGAAGAGGACCGGAATGACGTGTTGATTTCGGTCTATGCCGAGGTGGCCCGAAACTACGTTGTCGTTCGTTCTTCCCAGACTCGGCTCGCCGCGTCCCGGCACAACATCGAGAGTCAGCGGGAGATCGTTGAACTGACAAGGACCCGTTTCAAACATGGCTTGGCCTCGGATCTTGATGTGGCGCAGGCGGAGCAGGTCCTGGCCTCATCGGAAGCGACGGTGCCGGCAATTCGTATTCGGCTGGAAAACGCAATGCATGCGTTGGCGTTGTTGCTGGGCCGGGAACCGGCTGCACTGAAGGAGTTGCTCTCCGAACCGCGTCCAATCCCTACGCTCCCGGAGACCGTCGGCGTGGGGATTCCGGCAGATCTGATCAGGCGGAGACCGGACATCCGAAGAGCCGAAAGACAATTGGCGGCCCAGACCGCCCGGGTCGGTGTTGCCACAGCCCAGCT
>CAYSHZ010000392.1:0-3636 GCA_964430905.1 uncultured Thermoanaerobaculia bacterium
ACCCGGATCGTCGATAGTGTAGCAGAAAGTCACGATATGGTCCATTTGTGGCGAACTTCGCCAATCAAAGCGATATTTCGCCGATGCGCCGGGTTGCTTCAAGGACTGGGCAAAAAAAAGCCCGGCGCAACGCCGGGCTTGAAATGACAGGGTGTTCGATCACATGTTGGTGACAGGCAGCGCGTCCAGGAGATTCTTCATGGTCGAACCGATGTCGGCGGGCGTTGGAACGACCGCGATGCCGGCTTTTTCCAGGGCCTTCATCTTGTCGGCCGCGGTGCCCTTGCCGCCGGAGATGATGGCGCCTGCGTGGCCCATGCGGCGTCCTGGGGGGGCCGTCTGGCCTGCGATGAATGCAACGACCGGTTTGGAGACGAACTGCTCGACGAAGTCGGCAGCTTCTTCTTCGGCCGTGCCGCCGATCTCGCCGATCATGACGATGCCGGTGGTCTCGTCGTCCTCTTCGAAGGCCTCAAGGCAGTCGATGAAGTTGGTTCCCGGCAGGGGGTCGCCACCGATGCCGACGCAGGTTGACTGACCCAGTTCGAGGTTGGTCAGTTGTCCGACGGCCTCGTAGGTCAGGGTTCCGGAGCGGGAAACCACACCGACGCCGCCCTTGCGGTGGATGTGGGCCGGCATGATGCCGATCTTGGTCTCTCCCGGAGTGATGATGCCCGGGCAGTTGGGACCGATCAGACGGGCGGGAAGCCCCTGGAGGATGCGCTGCACGCGGACCATGTCGCGAACCGGGATTCCCTCGGTGATGCAGACGATGGTGTCGATACCGGCATCTGCCGATTCGAGGATGGCGTCGGCAGCGAACGGCGGCGGAACGAAGATCATCGAGGCGTTGGCGCCGGTGGCCTGGGCCGCGTCGTCGACGGTGTTGTAGATCGGCACGCCGTCGACGTCCTGACCGGCCTTACCGGGTGTGACACCGGCGACGATCTGTGCGCCGTAGTCACGGCATTTCTCTGCGTGGAACCGACCTTCTTTGCCGGTGAGACCCTGGACGACGATCTTGGTGTCTTTGTTGACCCAAATGCTCATGATTTCCCCCTCAATTCCCGGCCGTGGCCTTGACGATCTTCTCGGCCGCGTCCGCCATGCCGTCGCCGACAATCAAGTCCAAACCGCTCTCGGAAAGCAGTCGTTTGCCCTCGTCGACATTGGTGCCCTCAAGGCGTACGACCAAAGGAAGACTGAGCCCGGTGTTCTTCGCGGCGGCGATGACGCCACGGGCGATCATGTCGCACCGGACGATACCTCCGAAGATGTTGACCAGAACGCCCTTGACGTTGGGGTCGGACAGCAGGATTTTGAAAGCCTCGGTCACCCTCTCCTCGGATGCGGCGCCGCCGACGTCGAGGAAGTTGGCGGGGCGACCACCGAAGAAGTCGATGATGTCCATCGTGCCCATGGCCAGTCCGGCGCCGTTGACCATGCAGCCGATCGTGCCGTCGAGCTTGATGTAGTTGAGGTCGAACTTGGAGGCACGGACTTCCAACTCTTCTTCCTCGTCGAGGTCCCGCATCTCCAGGATGTCCTTGTGGCGGAACATGGCGCTGTCGTCGAAGCCGATCTTGGCGTCCAGAGCGATCACCCGACCGTCGGTCGTCGTAATCATGGGATTGATCTCGGCCAGGGAGGCGTCGGTGTCGGTATAGGCCTTGGCCAGGGCCATCATGAATTTGATGCCGGCCTTGAAGGCGTCACCCTTGAGTCCCAGGCCGAAGGCCAGCTTGCGGGCAAGGTAGGGGTGGAGTCCGACATCGGGGTCGAACCAGGCCTTGAGGATGGCGTCGGGATTTTCCTCGGCTACTTCCTCGATCTCCATGCCGCCGAATTTCGACGCCATCATGCAGGGGTAGCCCTCGGCCCGATCCAGGACGATGCCCAGATAGAGCTCGCGCTCGATGGGCAGTGCCTCCTCGATCAGGACCCTGCGGACCAGACGCCCCTCGGGGCCGGTCTGCTTGGTGATCAGGGTCATGCCCAGGATCTGCTCGGCATATTCGACCGCCTGGTCAGGGTTGTCGGCCAGCTTGACGCCGCCTCCCTTGCCGCGACCGCCTGCGTGGATCTGCGCCTTGACGACGACCCGTCCGCCCAGCTTTTCGGCGGCGGCCCGGGCCTCGGACGCATTGGTGATCAGAATGCCCTTGGGAACGGGAACGCCGTACCGGGCAAGGATCTCTTTTCCTTGATACTCGTGGACCTTCATGTCTCCTCCTCGGATTGCCCTACCAACAATGCCGCAGGGCGGCGCCATTGTGCCTTTCCCGGAGATGTAAATCAAGGGTTTGAGCGGAGGTGTACCGGTGTACTCCGCACCATCGGGACCAACGTCTGACGACGAAGGGCGAAAAAGACCCGTTTCCGAACGGAAACTAGTTGAACATCGGCAGCAGGAGATACGCCTTCGTCACCGCCGCATTGGCCAAGTCAACGAAAAACGAGGCCGCGAGGGTGATCAGCAGGAAGGCCCGGGGGGATGCGCCGAAGCGGGAGGTGACCTCCTCCATCGTCGCAAAGGCGACCGGAACGGAAGCTAGGCCGAAGCCCATGAACCCGCCGGCCGTCACGGCTGCGTCGTAGTCTCGGCCGAGCAGTCGGAAGAGAATGACCATCGAGCAAATGGCGGTGAGGATAATTTGGAGAACGACGTTGAGCAGGAGTGGCCCCATCAGGGGAGCGACTACCCATAGTTGCAGCCCCATCAGGCTGAGGGCCAGAAAGAGTTGCAACGTGAATGCCCCGGCCCGGTCAAGCGGCTCCGAGGAAAACTCTTTCCCGAACAGGTTGCCGACGTTGGCAATCAGCATGCCCGCCATCATCGCGGTCAGAAATCCTGGCAAGGGCACGTTGATCGACCTGGCCCAGTCGTTGAGCCCATGGCCGATGGCGACCGCCACCAGGATCAGGAGGAGGGAGACGGCGATGTGCTTCTGCCTGAATGCATCCTCATCGTCGCAGGGAGTTCCCCCGGTATTGCTTTTCCAGGGGATGTCGGTTGCCTCGGGTTGCGGCGCCAGGTTGTTTCGGCGAATCAGCCAGTTGGTCAGCTGGGGCGCCACCAGGGCCCCGGCGAGGGTGGCCAGCGTGGCGGAGCCGAGGGCCACCTCAGCGGTATTCTTCAGACCCATGGACTGTCCCTCCATCGCCCACGCAAGGGCCGTTCCAGGACCTCCGACGAAGGACAGACTGCCAATCAGCAGGCCGTAAAAGGGATGGGCGCCCCGGATGAGGGCAATGATGATTCCAACCAGATTCTGAACGACGAGGAGTCCGACGACGATCCCACACAGGATAGCCAGTGCCTTTCCGCCCGCCCGAAGCGAAGAGATCCTGGCCGAGAGCCCAATGGTCGTAAAAAAGACCAGGAGGAAGGCCTCCCGCGCCTGCGTTGCAAACTCCACCTCGATGCCGGTGGAGCTTCTCAGCAGAGCCACAAGCAATGCCACCAAAATTCCGCCGACCACCGAGATCGGAAGTCCCACGCGCCGCATTCCCGGGATGCGGTAGACGATCGTCGCGCCGACGCCCAGGGCGATCAGGGCGACGATCAGGGTGTGCAACTCGTTCAGTACGACGGTCTCAGGCATGGTCCTCTCTTTCAGGGTTCATTGTCCCCTG
>CAYSHZ010000393.1:0-3629 GCA_964430905.1 uncultured Thermoanaerobaculia bacterium
CCCAGGTCGACAGGAAGGCGTCGGAGAGGACGATGGTTCTGACAACCTGACCCAGCTGATCGGAGGCGGTGACGTTGGCGTTGAAGACCGCCGCAGCGGCATCGACGACCTCCTGGGGTGGATCGTCGGAGATCAGGCGGCGACAGAGTTTTCGAGCAATGTACCGGCCCGTTCCTGGATGGGAGGCCAGAGCGTCAAGGACGTCATGCCCATCCTTCATGGGTGGCTGATCGCTGGGATAGTGGTCTCCCAGAACGTGTTTCTGGAAGCGGTCATGCCAGTCGTCCCGGTATTCGAAGAAGCCGGTGTCGAAATCGATGGTCCAGCCGGTCAGGCAGCGGGTTGCCTCGAAGACGTCCTCGTCGACATAGCCGACCGGGCGTCCTGTCCCGTCGGTCGGAACATCGGCCTGGAGCATCACGCCGTAGTAGTTCTCGGCGCCCAGGGTGTGCAACTCAAAGAGCTCACGAGCGAAGTTCTCGTTGGGGCCTGCGTTCGAGGAAGTGTAATTGTCCAGGTAATACAGCATTTCCGGCGCCGTCGCGACGCCCTCCAGCATCTGCCGGAAGTTGCCCATCGCGTTGCCTCTGATGACGTCCCGGTCCCAGTGGACCCACAGGGGTGCGATTCGTGAGGACCAGCAGTAGATGTTGAAATGGTTGTGCCAGAAATCGGCCAGTACCTCGAGAAGTTGACGCCTGCTGTGGGTTCCTCGGAGAAAGGTGGCACGCTCGATCTCGTAGACCGGCTGCATCCGGACGGACCAGGAGGGGTCTCCAAGAAAATGATCCTGCCACAGCTGGGCCTGAGTCTTGTGAAGGGTCGTGAAGCCGGCAGAGGTGAGCCGAGCGTCACACTGGGTGTCATTGATGCTCGATGGGTCAAGCTGCTGATCGACATAGGCGATGAGCCGTGTTTCATCGGTTGCTCCGAGATTGTTGAAGGCGGCGACGTCGCCAGGACGGGGACCGAAACCCATTCTATTCAGGGCGATGACGGCAGCCGACGGCGGGGCAGGGATGGCCTTGCCGGGTCTGAGGCGCCCTGGTCTCCGCATCGGTCGAGCATTGAGAATCCTTGAGGCCGAAGAGGAGGAAAGAGTGGTCATGGCATTTTTCAAGGGTGATTGTGCTCTCCGGAAAAGCTCTCGACGATCGGGCATGGGGTTGTATTCAGCACACATGGGTCCTCCGAACTTATTCTCGGTCGCATTATCTGCCTAATCATCCTATGCCTGCTTGGACGAGAGCTCCGTGTTCCTGATCACACACTGGCAGGACACTCGTCGTGTTGATGTGTTGGTCTCAACGCGGTGGTATCCTACTTGCCGGACCTGAACACCTTTCCCCGGGAGAACGTCTTGACTGTTGATCAGGAGAATGAAGGAAGTCTGAAGTTTGGTTCCTTTGGCCGCATTGTACTGTTTATTGTTGCGGTCTTGGTGGCGTTGGTGGCGACCGCGTTGCTCAACAGGGCCGGCCTTTTCTTTGAAGTCTCGGACGGTGTGGCAGTGCTGTTTCCGGCTTCGGCGGTTGCTGTGCTTGCAGGCATATTCCTCGGGTGGTGGGGTGTCGTAGCCGTCTTTGTCGGTTTCCTTCTGACTCCGTGGGGGCTTTCGACATCACCAGGTCGGGTTGTTTTCTTTTCGGTGGTGGTGGCGCTGCAGGCTGCCATTCCTTCGATGATGGTCAGTCGCCTGCGGGCAGGCGAGTATCGGTGTTTCCATTTTCTGGGGAACATTGTGATCCTTCCGACTCTGGTTTCGGCAATGGTTGCACTGCCGGCCCTGATTCTTTTCGCTGAACCTCGGATGTCTGTTTCGGAGGCATTTGAAGCGTTCTCCGGTTGGTTCCTGGGTGATCTGGTGGCAGTGTTGTTATTGGCTGTCCCAATAGTGCTTTTCATCAGTCCAGAGCTGGTGCTGGATAAGAGTTCTCTCCGACTGTACCGAGGCTGGATGGGATCATCCTTGGTTATTGGTCAGTCGATTGGGATGATTGTGATTGTTCTGGTTTCGATGGAGATGACTCTTCGCTTTGCATTGTTTGGGGTTCACTGGATTGCCGCGTTGTTGCTGATCCCCATCCTGTGGGCGGCGGTCAGGGGCGGTGCGGGTGCGGCTCTGATGGTCAATGCGCTTTCAGGGATCACCTACATCGTTCAGGTGATACGAATCCAGGCCCATCAGGAAGGTCTGGGGCTCTTCCCGGAGTTGATCTCCACCTATCTCAATCTCCTGGTTTTTGGGTGTGCCGCCCTGGTGGTCGGCCTGGCATGGGGACGAGCCGACGCTCTGGTCCGGGAGTTGGGCAGGCACCGTCGACTTCTGCAGGATAACTTCGAGCGCGTCGTTACGGCGCTTGCAGCGGCGGTCGAGGCCAAGGACCCGTTGACCCAGGGCCATGTCCAAAGGGTCTCCAAACTGGCGGTTGCCGTCGGGATGGAGATGGGACTTGCGGGCCCTCAACTGGAGATGCTTCGTTTTGCAGCACTGCTCCACGACGTTGGGAAGATCGGAGTTCCGGAGCATATTCTCAATAAGGCAGGAGCGCTTTCGCTTGAGGAACGCGAGATCATGGAACGTCATGTGACGGTTGGTGTCGAGATCATCGAAACTGTCGATATTCTCAAACCGGCCATCCCCTTCATCAGGTACCACCAGGAACGGTGGGACGGCCGCACCGACGCCAAGAGTCTGAGGTATCCCGGGTATTTCGGGCTGAAAGGGGAGGAGATTCCGGTTGAGGCTCGCATCATCGCCGTCGTTGACACGTGGGATGCCATCACCAGTAATCGGCCATATCGAAAGGCCGCGACATCGGAGGCCGCACTGGAAGAGCTTCAGGCGGAAGCTGGGAAGCAGTTTGATCCCGATGTCGTCCGTGCGCTTCAGCGTATCATCAGCCTTGCGGACGGCGTACCCAGCAGCGACCGGATCCTGATCATGGGTTCGGAACTGCCCAAGTGGGTCGCCAACTGAGGGCAGATCAATGGGATGACGCCCGGACTCGGCTCAATTTCTCCAGACCAAGCTGATTTCTTGGACCGCAACGTCGGCCTGTTTTGGCCGAATGCTGAGGAACTCGACAGTGTTTGCGATCTCGCTCGATGCGGCCGCAATGGCTTCGATCTCGTCATTCATGTCGTCAGCAAGTCCTTCCAACTGGCGTTCCAGCCGGGTGATTTCGTGCTCGGACTCTTCCACGGAGGCTTCGGCCCGTTGGCGCATTCGCCGTTTTCCGGCTGTTGACCTCAGTTTGGATCCGGCCTTTCCGGCTGCCGAGCGCAGGCTTCTCGAACCCAGAAGGACCGAGAAGAGTCCCTCCACCATTCCGAGTTTCTCCTCCGCCTGTCGTGCCTCAAGATCAGTCAGATCACGGTCCAGTTCGTCCCTCTCTCGTTCCAGACGCCTTTTGATCGTGTCGATCTTGCGTTCGAATTTTTTTCGGGCACTCTCCTGCCGACGGTCATCGGCACGATCGGCCATCTGTTCGCACCGCTCGATGAAGGAGTCTCGATCCTCGGTCGGATCGGCGACACACTTGAGCTTGGTGTTGGCCAGGACCTCGACACCGCGCCGGGCTCGCCAGCGGACAAAACCTCTGTCTGCGGTTCTGACTTCCTTGGCC
>CAYSHZ010000394.1:0-3565 GCA_964430905.1 uncultured Thermoanaerobaculia bacterium
CGATTGCGAACGCGGCCCCCGTGGGGTGACACTGTTCCCAATGCCTTCAACGATTGCCGTTGGTCGATCGGGACCGCAGCATTTGGGAAAACAGCGTCACCCCCGTTGAACAGTGTGGCGCTCGCTGAGTTGTACGACGGCGCCAGCTCCGAGTAGGGGATTATGCTTCTTCGATCATCTATTCTTGTGTAGGGAGTATGCATGTCCGAACGGGATGAGTCTCTTGATGGTGGAGGTCTTCACGATGCCGAGAATACGGGTTGTCGGAAAACGGAGGATGGGGCTCTCGAGCACCACCGTGCCGATGTCCTGGCATTCTTCCGCTCGGCGCGGACGACACAGCTGGCCGGTCCCCTCGAGCACTTCCAGTTTGACACCTTCATCGTCCGCTGGACCGACCGCCAGCTGATGGCCGACGCCTACCTGTCGTTTGGCATGACGCCTGAAGGCTCGATTGACCGAATCACAATGAAGGCCGTGTCGCCTGCAACCGACTTCTCCTTTGATTTCCACGATCTCGACCTGCGCCGTGTCACGGAGTAGTAAATAGGATGATCAACAACCCCCATCATTTGTTGGCGATCTTCCTGGGCATCATCCTGCTCTCGGTCTGGCTGGACGCCCGGTACGCCTGGGCACGCAAGATTTCACCGGTGGTGATGATCATCTTCTTTGCCGGACTGGTTTCCAACATCGGGCTGATTACAGACCGATCGGTCTTCTACAACGAGCTGGCGGGATTCACGGTGCCGTTCGCGGTCTGTCTCATCCTCTTCACCGTCAATCTGAAAGACCTCAAGCGCTCCGGAGGTCCCCTGCTGGCGGCCTTTGCCATCGCCTGCATCGGCACCATTGTCGGCGCGCTGACGGCAGGCCTGTTGCTCAACCCTCAGCTCGTCAAGGTCTTGGGTGCCGACAGCTGGAAGCTCGCCGGGCCGTTCACCGGCACCTACACCGGCGGCAGCCTCAACTTCTTTGCCATGTGGGAGGGTCTCGAGATCGGCAACCCCGACCTTTTTGCGGCTGCCAACGCGGTCGACAACCTGACCATCTTCGTTCTCTTCGCGGTGTGGATCCTGGTGCCGGCCTGGCTCGGCAAGTTTTACCCGTCATCGCCGTTCTGGGGCGACATCGACGAGGATGAGGAGGCCGCAGACATCGAGACTGCAAAGCCGGAGTTGCGCATTCTTGATGTGGTGGCGCTCTCCTTCGCAGCAGTGGCAATCATGGTTCTCAGCGATCTGATCAAGACCCATCTCATCGCCCCGGTCGTGCCGTCGTTTCCCACCATCCTGATCATCACGACGCTAGCCCTGATCCTGGCCCAGTTTCGCTTCATCGGACGGCTGCAGGGCGCCTTCGAACTCGGCAACCTGACGTTCTTCCTCTTCTTCTGTGCGGTCGGGGCCATGATCAACGTCAAGATGGCGATCGTGTTGTCCCCCGTCCTCTTTGCCTACGTGATGATCATGATCGTCGTGCACATGGTTTCCATCTACGGCATCGGCCGGTTGTTTCGCCTCGACATCCGGGTCCTGACTATCGCCTCGTGCGCCGCCAAGGCGGGTCCGCCGACCGTCGTTGCCCTGGCCAACGTGCACGGCTGGAAGAATTTGGTCCTGCCCGGAATGGCCGTGGGCCTACTCGGTTATGCAGTAGGCAACTACCTGGGATTCGGCGCCGCCTATCTGATGAAGGCTCTTCTGGGACTGTGACACCTCAATAAGCGATTCTGGCGCAGGTCGCAGATGAGGGTCGCTCAGATGAAGTGTCAGTCAAATGTCAGTCTCAATCGATAGGATCGAACAATGGCAATGAGGGGACGATTTCAATTCCATTCAATCTTCAAGGGAGGAACCGCAAATAGTTCTTCCGGGAAGGAGTACGCCGATGTTCGGAACGTTCAATACCGGTTATTTGAGGACTCTGATTTGGGGCACCCTAGCCGCAGTGATTCTTGTGCTGCCCGTTCCTGCCGCTGAAGCAGGAGCACCTGTTCTCAAGGCCTATCCAAGTCAGAACTCTCTCCCAGGTGTCGCTTTCGTTGGTCCGGAACCACGGTTGATCGGCGGTTCTCTTCCGCTGACATTTGCATTGGATCAAGCGCCCGCCGGGATGACAATCGACACCCTCACCGGTGTCCCCTCCTGGTTCTCTCCAACGTCAGGGAATTTCCGGATCCGGCTTCGAGTCGACAACCAGGAGGGCAGCGACACTGTCGAGTGGAATCTCCTGGTATCGGACGACGTCGGCATCCGTCAGTTGGTCCGCACCGAAAACGTGGACTTCGTCGTCGATTCGTCAATAGCAGATTGGATGGCCCAGTGGAGGCCTGACACTCTGGTCGACGGCGCGTGGGTGTGGCTCCAGGAGATCATCGGCCAGGTGCCCCATCATGGACGGCAGATGGTGTTCCTGGATCCCGGGATGGGAGGTGGCGCCGTCAGTGGAAATCCGATTCGCATCGGCCCCGACTGGTGGCAAGACGATCCCGTTCATGGCTGGTATTTCTTCAACACGATCTGGATGCACGAGCAGTCCCATAATTTTCACTACCTCGTCCACATGCCGGACCACGACTATTGGCCCTATTTCGACGCTTACATCCACAATATGTGTGAATTTGCTCAGCAGGGACTCAATCGTGCCGTACTGGAGAACCCCGAGAAATACGGCCTTTCCGGGCAGGCACTCGTGAACTATCAGTCCTTTATCGCCTGGCTTCGGAACGATTATCAGACCCGTTACCAACCCTATGGAGCCTGGCTTCAATCCGGCGGGAATGCTGAAAATTACACCGGAGACACCTATGGTGCATGGCAGAAGATCCTCTACGACCTCGCGGAAGAACATGGATCACACATTCTTCAGGACACCCTGCTTGCCTATCGACCCGATGGACTCTCAGAAGCGACGCGATCAGGCGCAGATTCAACGCTGCGCCGCGTTACCCTGCTGGTAGCCGTCCTTTCGGCAAGTTCAGGGGTTGATCTTCGTCAGGACTTTCGCGACTGGGGTTTTTCTCTTGACGACAGCTACTTCACCTCTGTTCAGGCCCAGGTTGCAAACGAGGTCGGCTCACTGTCCGATCCCGATTTCTCTGATTGGCACAAATCACCGGTCAACGGACATTACTACCGTCTGACTGGACTCGACGTCAACGAAGACGAGGCGGAACGACGGGCCGAAGCGGAGGACGGATTTTTGGCGACGATTCGGAGTCAGGACGAGATGGACTGGATCAAGGGGGTTTTTGGTGATCGCCCTTTCTGGATTGGGCTGAGTGACGACGGCCATGAAGGGACGTGGACCTGGATCAGCGGAGAGCCGGTGACGTACGTTGACTGGATGGACGGAGAACCCAACGGCGGTACGGGTGAAAACTATGTCAGTACCAATTGGTGGAATCTGGAAGGGTGGATCGATGTCTCCCGGACTGGCTATTTCCAGGGCATCGTTGAGCTTGACCATGCCCCGATGGACATTTTCAGTGATGATTTCGAAAGCGGGACAACCTCTTCATGGACGGGGGGATCGTGATGAGCCGGGCACCGGTGAGAACGCC
>CAYSHZ010000395.1:0-1937 GCA_964430905.1 uncultured Thermoanaerobaculia bacterium
CTGGTCGGGCTCGAGGGCGCCAGGGTGCTGGTGCGGCTGGACCTCAATGTCCCACTGGCCGGAAATGCCGTCCAGGACGACACGCGAATCGTCGCGGCCCTCCCGACCATCCGGTTCCTGCTTCAAACGGGCGCCCGTCTGGCCCTGTGCTCTCATCTGGGCAAGGCCAACGGTTCACCGGATGCCGCCTTCAGCCTTCGGCCGGTTGCCGCAGCGCTGACTGAGGCCCTTGGGCAGGAGATCCCCTTCGTTGAGGACTGTCTGGCATCAGACCGAATGGCCCTGCTCGAAGACCATCAGGTCGTCCTGTTGGAAAACCTTCGTTTCTATCCGGGCGAGAAGAAGAACGATCCAGCCTTCGCCGATACCCTGACCCGGGGTTTCTCTCACTACGTCAACGATGCCTTCGGTACGGCCCACAGGGCCCACGCGTCCGTTTCGGCGGCGCCGGTGCTCTTCGATCACGGCCACAAGGCTGCAGGGTTATTGATGGGACGTGAGGTTGAAGCCTTGAGTCGCGTGGTCGGTGATCCTGCCCAGCCCTTCGTCGCTGTCGTCGGAGGCGCAAAGATATCGACCAAGACCGCGCCACTGGAAGCCCTGATGGGTACAGCCCGGCGCCTCCTGATCGGCGGAGGCATGGCCAACACCTTCTTTCTGGCAAAGGGTCTCGAGGTCGGACGTTCCCTGGTCGAGGGAGACATGCTCGAGACCGCCCGGACCGTCATGGACCGTGCAGAAAAGCTGGGTGTCGAGCTGCTGCTGCCGACCGACGTCGTCATCACCAACGCCATCGACGGAAAAGATCGAATCGAAGTGGTTTCTGCAGAAGCAGTCCCTCCCGACATGCTGATCGTCGACCTGGGACCGGAGAGCCGCAACAGGTACACCCGCGCCCTCTCGGACGCGAAGACGGTCTTCTGGAACGGGCCGATGGGTGTATTCGAGGTGGAGTCATTCGCCGCAGGCACCCTGGCGGTTGCCCACGCGATGGCATCATGCCCGGGTTTTACCGTCATTGGAGGTGGAGAATCGGTCATGGCGGCGAAGAAAGCAAACGTCGAAGACCAGGTGTCTCACATCTCAACCGGTGGCGGCGCCTCTCTGCAATACATCACCGGCGAGCCCTTGCCCGCCCTGACGGCCCTGGAGGAATGATCAGATGATGAAACGCCGACCCCTGATCGCCGGCAACTGGAAGATGAACCAGAACGTGGCCGCAACCTCGGAGTTGCTGGAGGGCCTGTTGGCCGAGGATTATGGTGACGCCGTCGATGTCGTCGTCTGCCCACCGACAACCTCATTGCCCCACGCCGCGATGCTGCTGACCGGATCCGATATCGGTCTGGGCGCGCAAAACTGCCACTGGGAGAACTCCGGCGCCTTCACCGGCGAGGTCTCTCCGGCCATGCTGGTGGAACTGGGGGTTCAGTGGGTGATCATCGGACACTCCGAGCGCCGTTCGCTCTTCGGCGAGAGTGACATCACGGCCGGTCGGCGAGCCAAGGCCGCCCAGGAAGCAGGACTGACCGTCATCTACTGCGTCGGCGAGACCCTGGAACAACGCCAGGCCGGGCAGATGTTCTCGATTCTCGAGGCCCAGACCACTCCCATCGCCGATCTTGACCCCACAAAACTGGTCGTTGCCTACGAACCCGTCTGGGCCATCGGTACCGGTCAAACCGCCACCTCCGACCAGGCTCAGGAAGCTCATGCCTTCCTCCGTGGACGCCTCCAAACCTTCTTTTCATCGGTTGCAGATACCTTGAGAATCCTCTATGGAGGATCGATGAAACCCGGTAATGCTGCCGAATTGGTCGGGATGCCGGATGTCGATGGCGGCCTTATCGGGGGCGCCAGCCTTGACGTCGGCTCGTTTTCAGCTATCATTCGCGCTTCGGCCGACTGCGCCGTTGGAGAATAATCGTGGGAATCAT
>CAYSHZ010000395.1:2037-3559 GCA_964430905.1 uncultured Thermoanaerobaculia bacterium
GCTATCATTCGCGCTTCGGCCGACTGCGCCGTTGGAGAATAATCGTGGGAATCATCTTAGTCATCATCTATATTCTCGTGTGCCTGTTCCTGGTCATGGTCGTCCTGCTTCAGCAGGGCAAGGGCGCCGACCTTGCCGGCGCTTTCGGCGGTGGCGGTTCGCAGGCCAGCTTCGGTCCCCGGAGTTCGACCAACATCATGCACCGTATGACCACCGTGTCGTTTGTGCTCTTCGTCGTTCTCTCGATGACCCTGGCCATCCTTTCGGGCAAGGCCCGGACCTCGGTGATGGAAGATACCCCGGAGGCGGCCCCGGTTGCGGCGGTCGAGGTTGAGACCGGTGGAACCGATGGAACCGTCATGGATACCACCGAGGAGGCTCCTGCCCAGGATTTGACCCTCGAACCCGAACAGACGGAAACCGGTGACACCGAGGGTGCACCGGAAGCTCCCGCCGATCAGGGTTGAGTTTTGGACCGTTGGTCCCTAGAATGACCTTTGTGCCGAAGTGGCGAAATTGGTAGACGCGCACGGTTGAGGGCCGTGTGGAGCGATCCGTGCCGGTTCGAGTCCGGCCTTCGGCACCATACAAAACAAAAAAGCGCCGGGATTTCCCGGCGCTTTTTTTTCAGCCTTCCGAACCACCGATATATTTGTAGATCGCGGCGCCGATCACTGCACCGATGATCGGTGCCACCCAGAACAGCCACAACTGCGAGATGGCCCACCCGCCTGCGAACAGGGCCACGCCGGTACTCCGTGCAGGGTTCACCGAGGTGTTGGTTACCGGAATGCTGATCAGGTGAATCAGGGTCAAGCACAGTCCGATCGCAACGGGTGCCATCCCTGCAGGTGCCCGTTCATCCGTCGCACCGAGAATGACCAGAACAAACATCATGGTCATGACGATCTCCGTCACCAGTGCCGCGAGCAAACTGAAACCGCCCGGTGAATGGATGCCGTAACCGTTCGAAGCGAAACCGGCGGCTACATCAAACCCAGCCTGGCCGCTGGCGATGACATAGAGAACTCCACCTGCAACGATGGCGCCCAGAACCTGGGCGATGATGTAGGGCAGCAGTTGATTTGCGGGGAAACGCCCCCCGGCCCACAGACCGACGGACACAGCCGGGTTCAAGTGGCAACCGGAGATGTGACCGATGGCGAAGGCCATGGTCAGCACCGTCAAACCAAATGCCAGAGCTACCCCGAGGAATCCGATGCCCAACTCAGGAAAGGCCGCTGCCAACACCGCACTTCCACATCCGCCCAACACCAACCAGAACGTCCCGACCGACTCAGCAACATATTTTTTCATTCGTTCCTCCATTGTTTCGATTGATTGTAACTTGTGACACTCGGACCTGCGAACGGACCGGATCAGCCATCGACCCCGCCTTCGATCCAGAAACTCCCAAAAACCTGACGAACGTCCGGATCATCCTCCGTTGCAAACGTAACCGGCCGGGACCCACAGAGGCAGTAGGGTGTCGAAACCGTCGGCGCCTGGTGTATCAGAACAC
>CAYSHZ010000396.1:0-3556 GCA_964430905.1 uncultured Thermoanaerobaculia bacterium
GGGGCCGTTTCTTTGAAGCTTTGGGCTCGGACAGGTGGCGTGTGATCCCGGAAGTACGGCGATTGGTCCGAACTGCACCCCACAATCTTGCAGGCCCTCCTCCGCCTGGACCATTTGACGTTATTTTCTGCCGCAACCTGCTGATCTATTCCAGGGAGGAGACCGTGCGAACAATACTGGACCATTTCGCTGAGTGCCTTGCAAACGACGGGGCCTTGTTCCTCGGTCACAGCGAACTCCCCGCCCTTCATTCGACTCGATGGAGATCACTGTCGACTCAGAATGCCGTGTGCTATCGGGTCGCCAAGACGACCGAGAGGAGTTAGGCCATGGAGTCTTTTGACCGCGGTGAGTTCCTCGAATTCTTCTGTGATGATGCCAACAATTTTCTCAAGGACCTCGAGACCAATCTTGAGAGCTTGAAAACCACATGGGATTCCACCACCTTTGAGGCCTGCAGCAGGGCCGCCCACAGTCTCACCGGCGCCGCCGCCATGATGCGCCTTTCGATTGTCGCTGGAATGTCCGGATCCCTGGAACACCTCCTGGAATTCGGCCGAGATGAAGCGGGCAGAGGCGAGGGCGAGGTCTATTTTACTGCCGCAACCCAAATCCTTCCGATCCTGCGTGGTTGTGTGGAACGAGTCTGCGCCGACCCGGGAAACGACGAAGATCCGAATGATCTCGACCGTTGGTCCGAGGCCGTCAGGGACCGGTTCTCGACCGATGCCGATACTCTCCTTGTCCCGGTCGAAACGGCACGGACCGAGATTGAGAAAGACGACCCTGCTTCAGAAGAAGACGATGTCTCAAGCTCCGACTCCCCAGGAATCCAGGGCTCCTGGGACAAGCCGAAGGCAGTGACACGGGACGAACTCAAACAGTGGCTGGAATCGGGGCAATCGGACCTCGTCGATCTCCTCAGAGAAGAAATATCTGACCACCTCGAAGCAGCGGCCCGATGGGTGTCTGAAATCGAAAGACTCCCCGTTACCCATCCCACATGGGCTGAGGTCCGGCGTTTTTTCCATACGATGGCCGGCAGTGCGGCAACCGTTGGCCTCGAGGAATTCGGAACACGATCCCGGCTGATCGAGGAGAGCATCGAATGGGCCGAAGACGATCCTGAGAAAAGGATCGATGGAATCAGATCGGCGGCAATCACGACTCTTGAGACGGTTCTCGCCGTCATCGAACGACGCAAGGCCAAAACGACGATCGATTCCGGGCGTTCCCCACAGGTGGATGCCGAAACCTTGATTGATTTCAAGGATGAATCGGACGACCTCTTCGAACGCATCGAGGATGAACTCGCAGGCCTGGAGGGGGGAGGGAATCTCGGGGAAGCTCTCGAATCAGTCTACCGCTGGATTCATACCCTCAAGGGCATTGCCCACACGGTCGGCTATTCCTCACTGGCAAAAGGTGCTCACCAGGTAGAACAGAAGCTCGATGATGTCCTCCAGAACAGGGATGAAACTCCGTCTGAAGATTTCGGTGAGCGTCTGATGCACGCCATTGACCGACTCCGTCATCTCGGTCGGGCACCGGTTGTGGCGGACTCTGAAGTCCAGTCGGTCGATGACCTCTTGATGGGACGGGCAGCCGATCAACAGATGGATGCTGGAGAGGCCGGGGGAAGCGTGGGGGCAACCCTGAGGGTGCCGGCCCGGAGACTCGATGTCCTGATGAATCTCGTCGGCGAGCTGGTCATTAACCGGACGAGAATGGCATTGCAACTCGAGAGTCTGGCCGATTTGCGCAATTCCCTCAGATCCAGTCAGGATCGGTTGGTCTCCCTGGTGGAGGGCTATCGCCAGCGCTACGAGTTCAGGGATATTGAACCGCAGGCATCGGGACAGTCGGTCTCAGAGGTCAGCCTTGGTTTTTCGGGAATGGAGTTCGACCGATACGACGACCTCAATATTCTCTCGAGATCCCTGATCGAGATTTCGACAGACACCTCGGAGATCATGGTTGAGCTGGAACGGATCTTCGGCAGTTTCGGCGCCGAAACCGAAAGCTTCCAGAAGATCACCAACACGCTGCAGACCGAGATTACACGTATTCGAATGGTCCCGATGTCACGGCTCTTCAGAAGACTGGCCCGCCCCTTGAGGGAGAATGCCCTGGCAGAGGGCAAGGAAGTCCGACTGACAACCTTCGGAGGCGATGTCGAGATTGATCGAGCCGTCCTCGAAAGACTCTACGGATGCCTGGTTCACCTGGTCCGTAATGCCGTCGCTCACGGGATTGAACCGGTCGAAGAGCGACGGACCGCCGGAAAATCCGATGTCGGCGCCGTGGAACTGACGGCATTCCAGGAAGGGGATGCAGTGACCATCACCGTCCGGGATGATGGGCGTGGATTGGATTCGGACAGGGTCCTGGGTGCAGCTGCGGCCCTGGGATGGGAAACTGACCGAAGCGACGTTCACCAACTGATCTTCCGTCCCGGGCTTTCCACCCGTGGACAGGCCGGGGAACTGGCCGGCAGGGGGATGGGCCTCTCCGCCGTCCATGATGTCGTCTCTCGACTCAATGGACGAACCAGCGTCGAAAGCAACGAGGGTCAGGGAACAATCTTCTCTCTGACCGTCCCGACCACACTTGCCATTCACCAGGCTCTCCTGGTAGCGGTGGGCGACGAAACCTTCGCCCTCCCGTTGTCGGGAATCGACGAAGTGACCACGATCAGGGCCTCCCATATCCAGCAGACACCGGAAGGCCCCCTGTTGGTACTCCGAGGCGAGGCGATCCCCTTCTATGTCCTTGCGGTCCTGGTGGGCACCTCCAGTGTCGATGAGGGACAACCGAAAGAACATCCGGCGGTCGTCGTTCGGGCGGGTAATCGGCGGGTCGCCCTGATGGTCAACCGGATTCTGGCCAGGGAGGAGATTGTCCTCAAACCTCTTGGTCGAATCTTCAGGTCTCACCCTTTTCTCTCGGGGGCGGCACTTGCCGGCGACGGCTCCGTCAATCTGGTCCTGGAGATTGCCGGCCTTCTGGCCCAGGAGTACTCCTCAGACTCACAGACACCAACACCGATCAGGGGAGAAACACCACACGGCAAACGATCGTCGGTTCTCGTGGTTGACGACTCTCTCAGTGTCAGGCGAACTGCCGAGCGCCTCCTGGAGAGCACGGGCGTCGAGGCGGTGACCGCACGAGACGGCGTCGAGGCCATCGAGTTCTTGCGCCAACGTCGTTTTGATCTTGTCATCACCGATCTCGAGATGCCCCGTCTCAACGGCTACGAGTTGATTGCAACCATTCGGCGAAATCCAGAAACCAAAAATCTGCCGGTCGTCGTCTTATCCTCCCGAACCTCGGAGAAACACCAGCGCCATGCCGAGAGCGTGGGCGCCACCGGTTATCTGACGAAACCATTGAGCCGTGAAGATCTGCTGAAATGGCTCCCCGAGAACACGGTGCCGTCGTGACGAGAGAATTCCGGTGATGCCGGCCATCGATGCTTCCGAGGTCAAGATCCGGGTTCTGGTCGTTGACGACTCCGCCTTCATGCAGAGGGAGATTACGGCCATCCTCGAGGCCG
>CAYSHZ010000397.1:0-3556 GCA_964430905.1 uncultured Thermoanaerobaculia bacterium
TCACACAGGGCATCGACGCTTTGGGGAATGTCACGGTCAGGATCGTCGATTCCCAGGAAGCCTCCCGTACCATCAGCGGACACGGCGCCGATGTCGACATCATCGTTGCCAGCGCCAAGGCATACATCGCCGCAAAAAACCGAATGATCTCCAGGTGGGAAGGCGCCCGCGTCGCTGCAACCGAGACCCAGGACATCAACTCGGACTGGACCTCGCTGCGGATGGGAGGGAACGGGTTTTGATCGGCATGGCGCCCAACCTAAAAACTCTCTTCGACTCCATCTGGGAGAGTCACTGCGTCGACGCCGGGAGGGTTCCGGATGGAGGAGCAGACATACTCTATATCGACCTCCACCTTGTGCACGAGGTGACCTCCCCCCAGGCGTTCGAGATCCTGAGAGAACGAGGGCTCACCCTCCATCGACCGGGCCAAACGGTCGCGACGATGGACCACTCGACGCCGACTACATCACCGGATTCGGAAGGGAACTACAAATTCAGCAACGCCGACACCCAGGCACAAATCGTTCAACTGAGAAAAAACTGCACCCAGTTTCAGGTCCCGCTCTTTCCTCTGGGTCACAGAAATAATGGCATCGTCCACGTTGCGGCGCCGGAGCTTGGCCTGATCCAGCCTGGGATGACCGTCGTTTGCGGCGACAGTCATACCTCGACCCACGGCGCCTTCGGGGCGTTGGCATTCGGTATCGGCTCAAGCCAGGTGACTCACGTCTTCGCCACCCAATGTCTGCTTTCCCAACGACCCAGGACCTTCGAGATTCGGATCGACGGTGGACTCCAACCGGGCGTTTCGGCCAAGGATGTGATCCTGGCCGTCATCGCAGGAATCGGGGTTGAGGGTGGCGCCGGCCACGTCTTTGAATACACGGGCGCCACCGTCAAGGCCATGTCGATGGAAGAGCGAATGACCGTGTGCAACATGTCGATCGAGGGCGGTGCACGGGCCGGGTTGATCGCTCCCGACGAGACAACCTTCAACTGGCTTGATGGCCGAGAATACGCACCCAATGGCGCCGATTTCGATGCAGCCGTCACCCGGTGGAGGAAACTTCCCAGCCCGGACGGCTACCGTTTCGATCAGTCAGTGACGATCAACGCCTCCGATCTCGCGCCGATGATCACCTTTGGAACCAACCCAGGCATGGGGATGCCGGTTACCGCCGCCGTTCCGCGGCCCGAGGATCTTCACGATGCCGAGGCCAGAACCTTTCTCAAGCGAGCCCTCGACTACATGGCCATCGAGGGTGGGAAGCCACTGACAGGACACCCGGTCGATGTCGTCTTCGTCGGAAGCTGCACCAACTCCCGGATCAGCGACCTCCGCGACGCCGCCCGGATCCTCGATGGGCGTCGAATCCACAAGAGCGTGCAGATGCTCGTAGTACCGGGTTCACAGCGTGTCAAGAAAGCCGCCGAAGACGAGGGACTCCATACGATCTTCAGGCAAGCAGGCGCCGAGTGGCGCGAACCCGGATGTTCGATGTGCCTGGCGATGAATGGAGACCATGTGGGGCCCGGACAGTTGGCCGTCAGCACCTCCAATCGGAATTTCGAGGGACGCCAGGGCCCCGGCAGTCGCACCGTTCTCGCGAGTCCCATGACGGCGGCTGCGTGTGCCGTCATGGGGACCATTACCGATGTACGGGAGATGCTGTGATGACCACTGTCGAAAGCACCGCGACATTACTGCCGGTCGATAACATCGACACGGACCGAATCATCCCGGCCCGATTTCTGACCACGACCGACCGCAAGGGGCTCGGCCGCCATCTTTTCGAGGATTGGCAGGAAGGAAAGGAAAAACTGGGAGCGGCTTCGATCCTGATCACCGGCCACAACTTCGGCTGTGGCAGTTCCAGAGAGCATGCCGTCTGGGCCCTGGTTGACTACGGCTTCCAAGTCGTTATATCCAATGGCTTTGCCGATATTTTCCATGCCAATTCCGTCCGCAACGGGCTGGTGCCCGTGGTGATGGATCCCCAAGATCACGCTCGGCTGGTCGCGGTTATTCATGAGATGCCCGAGCTGGTCGTGACCCTCGATATGACCAAAAAACGCCTCCGTTTCGGTGTCGTTGAAGTGCCTTTCAGGGCGGAGACACCTTCGACTGATCAATGCGTCCCGGGAGGCGCCGAACTTGAAATCCTCCTCGACACACTCCCCAAGATCGAACGCTACGAGGCCGGACGGCGGCCCCCAATCGACACTCGCGGAGGCCACAGATGACACAAAACATTCTCCTGCTCCCCGGCGACGGCGTTGGCCCCGAGGTGGTCGCCGCCGGACAAAGAGTCCTTGAACGCGCTTCAGACCTCTGGCGCCTTGATCTCGGTTTCTCCACAGCCCTGATCGGTGGCGCCGCCATCGACGCCGAAGGCGATCCCCTGCCCGAGGCAACAATCGGCGCTTGCCGCCGCGCCGATGCCGTCCTCCTCGGCGCCGTCGGTGGACCCAAATGGTCAGACCCCAGTGCGGCGATCAGACCCGAGCAGGGGCTGCTCCGGCTCAGGCAGACCTTCGACCTCTTCGCCAACCTCAGACCCGTTCAGGTCTTTTCCCCGTTATTCGAACAAGCGCCCTTGAAATCCCCTCTCCTGGAGAACGTGGACATCCTCTTCGTTCGAGAACTGACCAGCGGAATCTATTTCGGAACCCACGACGAGGAAGACGGAAACGGAGAGGCCCACGACACGATGACCTACCGAGTTCCCGAGGTTGAACGAATAGCCCGTGTCGCCTTCGAGGCCGCCCGCAGGAGGAATCACAAGGTCACCTCGGTCGACAAGGCGAATGTCCTGGCATCGATGCGACTGTGGCGGCGGACTGTGAACAGTGTCCGGGGGGACTACCCGGATGTTGAATTGGAGCACGTCTTTGTCGATGCCTGCGCCATGTACCTGATGCAACGTCCCTCCAGCTTCGACGTCGTTCTGGCGCCCAACTGCTTCGGCGATATCCTCTCGGATGAAGCGGCGACGTTGGCCGGTTCTTTGGGGATGCTGCCCTCGGCATCCATCGGTTCGGGAACATTCGGGGTGTACGAACCCATCCACGGCTCGGCGCCGGATATCGAGGGTCAGGGGAAGGCCAACCCCGTCGCGACCATCCTTTCCGCAGCGATGCTCCTGCGCCACAGCCTTGACCGGGAAGACGTCGCGAGGGCAATAGAACGTGCCGTCACCGGGGCGCTTCAGTCCGGCCTTCGAACCGCCGACATCCAGTCGCCCGAGCGGCCGGCCTCAACGACAATCGAATTCACGCAGGCGGTTGTGGAGAACCTTCAGGTAGAAGTTCCGACCCAATGAAGTCCGTAAGAGTACGGTAGTGTCCCCTATAGAATTTTTCAGAGCCTTACTATTCCTTCTTGTTGTAGCAATTTCCAATCCGGAGTTTGGGTGAGAACTGCGTCCTTTCCGGAAGGATACTGCCAAAGAGGTGACATGCCGGAAAAGGTAATAAAGAACTTTTATAAAACGTTTGGGACAATCCCGGGCCCTCTCTCCATATTGGATCCAGAACACAGGATAGGACAAAA
>CAYSHZ010000398.1:0-3544 GCA_964430905.1 uncultured Thermoanaerobaculia bacterium
CCACAACGTCGGCTGATCAGACTGGGCCCGGTCGGAGGGATCAGGGTGAGAGGTTCAAGCTCTTCGTCGAAGAGAGTGGCGTCTATTCGGTGAGTTATGAGGAATTGGCACAATCTGGTCCTGCGTTTCACCCGGTGTCGTCTGAGAATATCGGGATGACCAATCGCGGGGACGTTGTACCGGTCTGGATTGAAGACGGCGGCGACGGAGTCTTCGAGGCTGGTGACAGGATTGTTTTCGTCGGCCACCGCCTCGAGGGGGAATACTCCGTACTGGATGAGTACTCACGGTTCAATTGCTATGTGTTGAATCTCAAGGAGAATACGCCCCTTCATGGGGATGACCGTGACCGAGAACCGGATCGTGATCAACGCCAGGCTTCGGGAGAAATGATCGTTCGCCGGCATTTCGAAGAAGATACGGTGATGGTCCGCTACCCCGAACGTCCCAATGAACCTCAGGAGCGGTGGTATTGGTCTCGGCTGTCGGTGACCGATCGTGAACCGTTCCGCATGACGCTGAACCTGGATGGTATCCACCGGGAACGACCATCCCGCGAGGGGGACGCCGTTGATCTGCGGAATGTGACCATCATGGGGGCGGCGAGCGACGATGTCAGGGGACGTCTGCACGATATCTTTGGCCCCGCTCATCCGATCACAGGTAATCTTACCCTTGATATCGGACTCAGAGGTTGGTCCAAACCCCGGAATGCAAAGGGCTTGCCCCATCACGAGGTATCGATTGTTGCCAATGGAGCGGTCGTTTCGGTGGCCCAATGGGATGGAACCGACAGCTTTGTTCATCGTGTCGAAATCCCGCTTCGCGAGGGTGATCCGGATCAATTGATATTGGAGATCAGGGTTCCCAAACGGAAAGTCCCGGAGACCGGGGAACTCTTCGTCGATGTCCTGCTGCTCAATTGGGTTGATGTGGAGTACCGCCGGGTGCAGGTTTTCTCCGAGGGACAGACTCGATTCGACGTCCGGGTTGATGATCAGGGAGAAATACCTCCTGTTGAGGTTGTCGCTGAAGGGCGGGGAAAATTGTATGGTTCGGGCTCGACCCGGCTGGAGGTTGGCGAGGGTTCCAACGTCATCAACACTGATGTTCTCGGGAAGGGGCCGTTCTTCTCGGTCATCGGTGATGCCTACGCCAAGGTCGATCATGTGGTTATGGATGTTCCATCGAGCCTCAAGACGGCCTTTCGGCAAACGGACTACATCATGATCACTCACAGGAAATTGATCGAAGCCGTTCAGCCGTTGGCCGAGTATCACCGGGGGAAGGGATTGACCGTAGAGGTCGTTGACGTCGAAGACATCTATGACGAGTTCAATGACGGAATCCAACACCCACGAAGCCTTCGAGATTTTCTTCAGTGGGCCTATGACAACTGGGAGGCGCCTCGGCCCCGGTTTGTGCTGCTGGCTGGAGATGCCAGCTGGGATTACAAGAACCTGACGGCCGACGATTCCCACTATGCGGACTGGACCTATCGGTCCGGTGAGGCTCGGTTCTTCGTTAAGAATTCATCGTCAGCCTATGAAGAGAATGCCGAGATCAACCATCGGAATCTGGTGCCGACATGGGGTTACCGGACTTCGCAGGGGCATGCCGCAAGCGACAACTGGCTGGTCTGCCTTGATGGTGATGACATCTATCCCGACATGGCGGTGGGTCGGATTCCGGTGACCGAACCGGACGAAATGGCGGCAGTGATCGAGAAGACCATCAACTATGCCGAAAAGGGTCCGGCGGGCGCATGGCGAAAGAGGCTTTTGTTTATCACCAACGAGAGCATGGGCTTTCAGCGGGCCAGCGATACGACGGCAGAGATCTTCGAGGCCAGGGGTTATGCGTCCCGAAAGATCTACCCCAGCCCCGAGGAAACGGCCAACGAGGAACACACGAGAGAGATCATCCAGGCCTTCGATGAAGGACTGGCGATGGTGCAGTTCCTCGGTCACGGCGGACGGTATATCTGGCGAACGGGACCTCCCGACCTCAAGAAGAACCACGATCTCTTTACGCTGGAACACCTGGATACGCTGACCCCCAATGAGAAGCTTCCCTTCGTTATCAGTCTGACGTGCTACTCGGCGCCCTTTGACCATCCCACCGCAGATTCGATCGGCGAGAAGCTCCTCAGGCTGGACGGTAAGGGTGCGATCGGCGTGTTCGCCGCATCGTGGCGCAACAGCCCGTCGTCGAACATGGGTCGTATCGTCATGGATGAGTTGACAACTCCCGGAGCAACCTTCGGGGAAGCCATCATGAGGGCCAAACATCGGCTCCGAAGCCCGATTCTTGTAGAAACGTACAATCTTCTGGGCGATCCGGCCATCAGCCTCAATCTGGCGCCGGATGTCGAGCCGCCGCCGCCTCACGAAGATCGAAAAAAGAAGGAAACGCAAGGTAAGATGAAATCTGGCTCGGCGCCATCGATCATTGATGTTGCCGAAAAATGCGCAGCCGACGCCGGGGGAGAGGACTGAATGAAACGACAAGTAGGACTGGTGATGGCGGCTGTTGTGGCCCTGACTTGGCCCGTGTATGCGATGTCCGGGTTGCAATCCAGGGGTGAGAATCCTCCGAAGGCTTGTGAGGGCGAAAGCAAGGACGAGGCACTGAAAAACACACTGAAGTGGACGACCGCGAGCGAGGTCGAGAATTTTGGATTTGACATCTATCGCGGCGACCTCGAAGAGGGGCCGTTCGAAAAGATGACCGAGGATCCGCTGCCCGGCGCCGGGACGACCGACGAGCCGCAGTCCTATCTCTGGGAGGATTTCGATATCGAAAAGGGGAGGGACTACTTCTACTATATCGAGAGCATCTCGATGTCCGGCGTCAGGGAGAGATTCAGTCCGATCATCAAGGCGCCCGCCAAGTAGGGTTTCGAAGGTCATGAGGCGACGATTCTTCGGCCGGTTCGGAGAGTGGGGCGCCCTGGTGTGGTTGCTGATGCGGGGCTACCGTCTCCGGCACCGAAATTGGCGAGGGCCATCGGGAGAACTGGATCTGGTGATGGGCCATCGCGGGGAAATCGTCTTCGTTGAGGTCAAGGCCCGTTCGGGGCGAGGGTTTGGGGGCGCTCTTGGCGCAGTCCATCAAACCAAGAGAGAGGCGCTCGTGCGCACTGCCTCTGCCTATCTCAGCCGTTTTGGCCTTTGGGATCATCCGTGTCGATTTGACGTTATCGGTATCGAGAAGAGAGAGAAGGGGCCGGGCTACACGGTCACCCATGTCCCCAATGCATTCAGGCCGGACCTGGGTCGAAGGATATAACCCGCACTCCTCACCAGTGATCTACTGCGCCAATACCCCGGATCAGGTCTGCGAGGTTCAGGAAAACCCGGGCGGGGATAAACCCCGCCCCTACGAACACAATGACGGCGGGATCGACCCTGTCTTCGTTGGGAGGGCGTTGAATCGCCTCTGCCTTCGTAGGGGAGGGGTTTGAATCGTCTCTGTCTTCGTAGGGGAGGGGTTTATCCCCTCCCGTTCTTCGATTATTCCAGCAGACCCTCGCTGATATAGG
>CAYSHZ010000399.1:0-3526 GCA_964430905.1 uncultured Thermoanaerobaculia bacterium
TCGGCCAGCCGCCGGCGGGGTACAGGGGGAGCATGCCGCCGAAGGTCCCACCGTCGTCCCGAGTTGTAAAGGTCCGTGAGAAGCCGGAGAACCATGAGCCGGTAACGATCTCCAAGCCACCCTGGGCTTGTTGTGTGTTCTCACACCCCGAAAAACTCCGGACGACATCGGGGTGGACGCATCGGTAGTAGCCCGGCTCATGTCCGAGGTCGTTCTCTTGGCTGTATTGACTCCAGATTTCGGGATCGGATCCCATCACTCCAGGCACGTATTGGGGCTGTCCGTCTGAACAGACGTCTTCAGGCCCGAGATGGAGAGCGGCAATTGGTCCCGAGGGATATTCCCATGGGTCCGGTTGCATGTAACCGTAGAGTGTTGTCGTCCACCGACTCGCATTGACACCCGGCGTGTGGGCGACGGTGGGCAGCGCTAGCCGATAGGAGCGATCGTAGTCCAAGAAGTCGACCCAGGTTCCATCCATCGGTTGTCGCTCATCATAGTGGAGAGCCGGCAGTTGGTAGTTCGTGTACGGGACGAAGGTTGCGTCCTGGGTCGTCTCGTCGATCATCGAGAACCAGATCGGAGCGGGCCTCTGTCCAAGAACGCCGACCTTCGCGGGCCAGGTTCCCGAGATTTCCTCCGGGAAGAGGGCCTCGATGTCGTAGATCCTGATCTGCTTCGGAGGAATCTGCAGCAAGACCCTCGCCTCCTCAGGAAAGCCGTTCGGGGGCCCCCAGAGCTGCCAGGCGGTGACCACCTCGTCGTCATAGCCCCACATCAGGGCGATCTCGAGGACCTCCTCGTAAGGGTTAACGATGCCGATGTTGTGCCGGAACTGGCCAGAAACTTTGGTGTCAAGCTGCAGAAAAGCAGCGTAGCGCTGAAAAGGCGGTTGCACGCTTGCCAGTTCCCCGTTGAAGGCCATGGCGTACTGTGCGTGATTGGAATAGCCGTATGGCGCGGGCACGGCTTGAAGTGCATGCCCGAAAGTCCCGCCGGTCTGAGAGTCGGCGGTCCAGATCTTGCCGTCGATCCGGAGTTGTTCCCCGAAGCGGAACGGCGTCGAGACATACAGGGCGTCGTGCGTGCTTCCGTCGCCGGTCTGGCCGCCTCCGACCCAGGAAAGCACGTTGGGAATATGAGTTGAGGCCTGCGGTCCGAGGGTCAACGTCGTTTCCACGTCATTGCTGAGACGGCGCAGATGGACCGTGGTCGCCTCGTCCGAGGGATTGAAGAGCCAGATGTCCGTGGACCAGAACGTGCCGTGCCGCCCTTCGACCTCGGCAATAACGGGAATCAGTTGTTCGTGCATCTCCGGGGACTGCCTGAAGGAGGTGGCGGAGACAGGGGTTGCATCGATGAGTGCAACATCCTCGGCCGGGCAGTATCCGGGTGGCACCATCGTGAACTTCGGGAGCCATGATGAGAAGGGGTTCTCAATCAGGTCGTGGTTCCGTGTGTTCTTCGGTAGGGCGAACAGAGGGTTCAGATCCGTGGCATCCGCCAGGAAGGAGAGGGTGTAGGCGTCGGTTGGGTTGTCGGAATTCTTAACGAGGCCATGTCCCAGCAGGACCTGAGAGTTGGAATCAAAATACAGGAGATCAAGGTCGAGGTAGTGATTCGGAGGGATCCCGAGGTCGAGGTCAAGGCCGAATTCCGGCTCGAAGATCTGCGCCTCTCGTGCCGGAAACAACGAAAAGGACACGCTGGCATCGTCGTTCCGGACCGGGTACCAGAATCCCTTGCGTTCTCTGTCCCAGCTGATCTGGGCCGGGGTGAAGTAGTAGGCGTGCTCCGGGAGATCCCGGACCAGCTCTGCGTCGTAGGGGTCCGGGGGTGAAATCGGACTTCGCATCAACAACGGGCCGTCGCTTACAACCGGGTCGTTCCCTTGAATGGGTTCGAAGCCAGCGCATGGGTAAAAGAAGAGCGACTTGAAGTCCGACGAGGCGGCGGTGATGATGGACCGGATACACGATGCCAGTCCGAGAACTCCAGGTTCGAACCCCGATCCTTCGAGGTCGCTCTCGTCCAACATGGGCCCCTGGAGAGTCCATCCGATCTGGGTTGCAGCTTCAGGGTCGTGAAACGAGTTTGTCAGGAGTGTCTCCGCAGGCGTTGTCGGCCAGCGCCCGATCAGGCGCCATGTCCCAGGTTCGAACCGCAGTTCCGTCGGCCAGGTCTGGATGACCAGCAGACCATTTTCGGTCTCCAGGTGGAGGTCCTGGCCGAGATAGGGTTGGTTCCCGACGGTACAGGATTCTGCATCGAATTGTCGGACTCGCCGGCCTTCCAGTGTGGTCGGATCGAAGGCCCAGATGCCACCGGCGTAATCGTCCCCGTGAACAGCCGGAACCGCGATGTGCTCGAAGTTCAGGTAGATCTTCGATCCGATGTCATCCCAGGTTGGTGGTTCGGCCCAGCTAGCGGGTGGCCCCCAGCAGACAAAGAGGCCAATGAGCCAGAAGATCCCAGGCACTCCTGCCCGATCGATGATGGGTCTGAACCCTCTCATTTGAGGGATAGTGATTTCCTTTTCCTCATCCAATCCATCCTACCACTGTCGAGGACCGATTCGGAGCAAATGACCACGAAGACGAAAGTTACTGGGCTGTCTCCACCGACGATCAATGGCCCAACGCCCTTAGACCTCCCCCAAGGGTCGGAATTCTCAGACTCTCTCAGGCCGTTTTGGCCGCGGGATTCTTCGAACCTTCTATGATCAGCTATCAGATTGCCCTCCTGGTTTCGGGAGGGCTTTTCTTATGAGTTTTTGCAATTCGTCCGACGAATTGCCCATTGACATGGTCTAGTACATGGTCTACTATTAAACTATGATTCGACTCAATATTGCCGACGCCAAGACGCATCTGTCACGCCATCTCGAGCGCGTTGAACAGGGGGAGACGATTATTCTCTGTCGTCGCAACGTTCCGATTGCAGAGATTCACCCCCTGCCTCGGCAGCTGTCCGATCCGAGGCCTGTGGGAATTGACCGCGGCATGGTGATCCCGTCAGAATTTTTCGAACCGTTGCCGAAAGAGCTTTTGGATGCTTTTGATGGAGGCGTGGACCGGTCATGAGGTTGCTGGTCGATACCTGTACATTCCTGTGGCTTGCGGCCGATGACTCGAGACTTTCGGAGACGGCAAGGGCGGTCTGCCGCGAATCATCCAATGACGTGTTTTTCAGTGCGTTGTCGGCCTGGGAGATTGCGATCAAGCACCGAATAGGTCGCTTGCCGCTGCCGTTGCCGCCTGACCAGTACGTCAAGAGCCGACGACAGTGGCTTCGTCTCGAACCTCTTCCCTTTGATGAAGGGGCGGCGGCGCACGATGCCCGATTGCCTGCCCTCCACCGTGATCCGTTTGACCGGGGCTTGGTGTCGCAAGCCATCCTCCAAGGCCTGACCATCGTCACACCTGACGAGATGATCGCGGCGTATCCCGCTCCGACTCTCTGGTAGATGGCCGATACTCTGGGGGCCTTGATTCCAACTTACCAGAGGTTGACCGGGTCGTTGGTT
>CAYSHZ010000400.1:0-3522 GCA_964430905.1 uncultured Thermoanaerobaculia bacterium
AGGCGAAGGCCCGGAACGGGCCAGCGTGGGCCGTACGTCGCACAAGCAACCCCGCCGCCTGACGACGAAATTGCGAAAAAGTGCCGTTTCCGGACGGGAACTGGCTAGAACTTCTCAACCGCGTCTGCATACTCTCGCAGCAGCTCGAGGGTCTTGGCGGCCTCTTCTTCGTTGATCGAGCCGATGGCATAGCCTGCATGAACCAGGACGTGTTCTCCGACCTCGGCTTCGGGGAGCAGCATCATCGAGATCGAGCGGCGGACTCCGTCGAGTTCCACGGTTCCTTCGAATTCGTCGCGGCGGATCAGTTTCATCGGAATGGCAAGGCACATCAGGAGGGTCCTCCATCGTCGTCGGCAGAGTATTGGATGCTCTCGATGTCCAGCTCGTCACCGCCTGAGACCTCCAGGGGCATCGAGCATTTGGGGCAGAGGCGAAGCCAACTCCCGTCCACGCGGTCCTCGATCACACCACAGTTCTGACAGTTCTGTACTGCCGGGCACCACCGGACCTCCAGTTTGGATCCGGCATCCGGAGTGTCGATTGTTACGGCCTCCCATGCGAAGCCCATCAGGCTGGGTTCGACCGCCGACAACTCGCCGACGGCCAGGTGAACCGTGTCGAGATGCCCCGGCCCATATTCGGCTACGGCCTCTCGGCATTGGCGGTAGATCTCCAGAGCAATCCCCATCTCATGCATCGCCGCCACTGTAGGACAGCCGGTCCACGAAGGCAAAGGGGTCAGAGGGTCAAAGAAGTCAGGAACTCAATTACCGAAGAACTCCGGAGGTGGGATATTCCGAATTCTGCAAGCGCCTCAGCTGATAGCCGACAGCTTCTGACAGCTGACAGCTCCCTCACCCATACGGGAAGATGACCGGGTAGCTGGGAATGATCAACTCCCGGGCTCGTTCGACTTCGCCTGCGGTGGGTCGGACCAGTATCAGGGGCGCCTCGAGATCGTGGGGCAGGGCCCGCACGGTGCTTCCCAACCCGACATCGAGAGGTCCCGATTTGCTGTGTGAGCCCATGATCAGGAGGTCGGCGTGGGTCTCCTCGAGGACGGCGAGGATCTCGGTACTGGGTCTTCCCGTCCTCAAGGCGATATGTACCGAAAGACCCTCGGCCACCAGTGGCTCGATCAGACGGTGGATTTTCTCCTCGGTGGTTTCCAGACCGGGCAGGAGGTCGACTGGAGCATCGACCGATACCATCGTAATGACAGAGTCGTCGAGCCTCGCCATCGCCCGCACCAGGGCCCGTTGTCGAAGTGCCACGGGAGTAAAATCCAGATATCGCTGGAGTGCGACTGCGACGCAGATGGATCGGTAATTCATCAAGGCCTCCCCCCTCATGGTAGCTGTTTTTTCGGCCGGCGTGGTAGGCTTCTCAATGGAGTATGAGGAGGTCGATGGCGGATTCTGACCTACACGTTGGTGAAATTGATCAGGAGTTGATCGGGACACCGGGCGCCGGCGGTGATGGTGATCCGACCCAGTGGGACAAGCCGGGGCGCCGGGTCGGTCGGTTTCGGATCATCCAGGAAATCGGCGCCGGCGGAATGGGTGTGGTCTACAAGGCTTTGGACGAGGCCCTTGGACGCCATGTCGCTCTGAAACATCCAAGAGCGGATGTCAAGGATTCGGAGAACATCAGGAAGCGTTTCGTCCGTGAGGCCAGGGCCACCTCGCGCCTTTTCCACCCCAACGTCGTCCCGATCTTCGAGGTCTTCGAGTTTGAGGGCATGCCCTGGCTGGCGATGGAGTTGGTCGAGGGGGGGAGTCTCAGAGATCGGATGAAGGCGAAGGGGCCTCTGCCACTGCTCGAGATCCTGGAACATTGCGAGTGCTTGGCCGGCGCCCTGGCGGCAGCCCACGGTCTTGGCATCCTTCACCGTGACGTCAAGCCGGCCAATGTTCTTCTGGATGCAAGGGGTCAGGCGCGTCTGATGGATTTTGGTCTGGCGCGGCGGCTGCCCTCCGGAGACAGGGAAAATGATGAGACAGTTACCCGTTTGACCGAGCAGGGCCACATGGTCGGTACCCCGGGCTATATGTCGCCCGAGCAGGCCCTGGGGCGGACCCTGGATGCACGAAGCGACATCTTCTGCCTGGGACTGGTGCTGTATGAGATGTGCACCGGGCGGCCGGCCCTCGATAAGGCCGACAGCGACAGTTGGCTGGACAGCCTGCTTCACACCCCTCCAGAGCCGATAGCTCCCTTGAGGTCCGATGCTCCGGAGGCCCTCGAGTACATCGCCCGCAAGGCTCTGGCCAAGAAGCCGGAAGATCGGTACCAAAGTGCCGAAGCCATGCAGGCCGATCTCAGGGACCTTCGGGAAGAGGTTGAGGCCGGTCTCAATCGAAAGAGGATCCTGCGTTCCAGGCGCTTGCGGTTGGCGCTCAAGGGACTGGCATTGGCGGCAATGGCAGGCTTGATCTTCACGGGCGCCTGGTGGCTCAAGGGTCGTGTGGCGCCTGGGATACCAAGGACCACATGGGTTGCCAAACCGCTGACGCATGACCCCGCCTGGGCTGCCGACCCGGCCCTCTCGCCGGACGAGACATTGATTGCATATTCCTCTGGTCGAAGTGGTTCCGGAGATATCTGGCTGATCGACCGCGAGGGCGGCGTTGCCCTGCAGTTGACCGACCATAAGTTGGCCGATCGGAGGCCCGCATGGTCGGCCGACGGAAGTGAGATTTACTTCACGAGCTTCCGAAGTGGCGAGGCAGCGATCTGGAAGATTCCGCGGCTGGGCGGAACGGCGGAACTGGTGCTGCCCGATGCCGACGATGCCGCCTTGTCACCCGATGGCGCCCAGGTGGCATTCGTGCGCCGCAACGAGAGTGGCCACTACCGGGTGGCGATTGCTCCCCTGGATAACCCTGAGGATTTTCGGTACCTGACGACCTCCGAGGACGGCCGCTGGTACCACCGCAATCCCGTGTTCTCACCGGATGGAACGATGATCAGTTACAACACCTCACAGGGGTTGTGGGTTGTGCCGGTTGATGGGGGGCGGCCGCGCAGGATGGATCACTGTAGTTCAGGATGGATGGGGAAGTCTGGTTGGACCGGTCGGGACCTCATTTTCTCAAAACGGGCGTTTCGGACCACAAGTGCCATTTGGCGGATTGATTCGGACGGAGGCTTTCCCGAACGCCTTTCGGCGGGATCGGGATTTGAAAACCAGGTCTCGCCTTCTTCAGATGGCAAAATGATCGTCTACTCCAACCAGGAGACTCAGACCTCGTTGCACATCGTGGACCATGTGACCGGAACAACCGTGCGGTTGACTGATGTGCGAGACCCCGATCTGGCTTCGATGGCCTCGGATGGCAGTGCTGTTGTTTATTGGGCAGGGTTTCGAGAGGGGGATGGTCTCTTCCTGCAACACTTGGAGGAAGGACATCCAGTCGGCAGCCCTCAGCCGTTGCTGGCACAACCCGGGCTCTATGCTGTTCCCGTTTTCTCCCCGGACGGCCGTTGGGTGGCTTTTCAACAGATGATCGGCGATCC
>CAYSHZ010000401.1:0-3522 GCA_964430905.1 uncultured Thermoanaerobaculia bacterium
TGCCCTGAACGACGCAGTCCTGGTGATCGACGAAACCCATAACCTGATTGACAGGAGCCGGGAGTACTACTCGCCGGTCCTCCAGCGAAATGACATCCTCCGCGCCGTCGAATTCCTCAAACAGAGAGAAAACCGCGTCTTTAACGACCTGGGCCGACTCTGTTCCGACCTCGCGGACATCATTGCGACGACAGTCGAGGGCGTGTTCGACCGCAACGAACAGGGCGATCGCGTGACGATCTTCGACACAGCACCCCTGGCGGACCTGCGAATGGCCCTTGATGGCGCAATGCTCCAGTACTTTCTCTTCAAGCGCGAAAACGAACTGTGGCTGGCGGATGACCCCGTGATGGATGTCTTCCTCGCCCTGACCCGATTCCACAGGGTCTTGAGTCTTGGAGGGGATGAATTCGTTCATCTGGCCCGGCGAAACCGAAGTGACGGCGATTCCATCAAGGTCTTCTGCCGGGATGCCTCCCGCTTCACCGGTGAACTCCTCGATTCGGCCGCCGCCGTCATTGCCATGTCGGCGACCCTGGAACCTTTCGAGTTCTATCGGGACCTTCTGGGCTTCAACCCCGAATTGACGACCGAGCTTGAGGTTGGGTCCCCCTTCCCCCCCTCCAATCGGCTGATCATCAACATTCCCCAGGTCGATACCACATGGCGGTCCCGAGGCAGATACCACGATGCAGTTGCCTCGTGGATCACCCGGCTGGCGCCGCAGGGCCGAAATACACTGGTGCTGTTCCCCAGTTATGCCTACCTCAGTGCCGTACACGACCGGCTGGAAGCTCAGGACCACTCGGTGATCGTTCAACGCCCGGGCTCCACCGACGACACACAACACGAAGTCCTGGGGTTGCTCAGCGGGGAGGGCGCCCACCTGGTTTTGGCGGTCCTCGGCGGTATCTTCGCCGAGGGTGTCGATTATCCCGGCGAGATGTTGTCAGAGGTCATTGTGGTTTCACCGGGACTTCCCCAATTCAACATCGAGCGACAACTCCTCAAGGAATACTTCGAAGTCACCTACGGCCATGGATTCTCCTACGCCTTTCTGGTTCCTGGCATGACCCGGGTGGTCCAGGCCGCAGGCCGATTGATTCGCTCCGAAACCGACCGGGGCGTCATTGTCCTGATCGGGAAGAGATTCCAGGACGGCCGACACGCCCGCTACCTGCCGCACGCCTGGATCGACGGCGACCCCACGACCCTCCTGTATGAGGATCCAGAATTCTCCATCCGGCGGTTCTTTGATGAATAGCAATTCGTCGAACGAATTGCATGGGTTGGAGGCATTTCGCCTCGGTGTGTAGAATAGTCTTATGCGTACAGTTCTGATTACAGCAATATTGGCGTGCCCAACCATGGCTGTCGTCAACTCGGTTGTTCAGGGCAACAACCTCAAGGAATTCCTCGATCGGACACCTGAATTTGCGTCGATGCTGGACATCGAGAATTTCAAGAGGGTCGCAGGGCAACAGATGCGGGCCGCACTGGTTCAGGCCGCACTGCTGCTCGTGCCGCCCGGATGTTTCTTCTGGGGCCTGATGACCGACAGCCTGAGCCCGGGCGATTTTGTCTGGATTCTCCTGCCCAGCGTCATCGTGATCCTGGTTGCCCGCTCATTTCGAAAGCTGGAATTGAAGGCATGGTCCCTTCCGGCAGACAGCGATGACTTGGCTGCCGAAAGAGACCGCATCGTCCGCACGTGGAAGACCAAGGCCCTGCCTGACTGGTAGGACCATTCGTTTTCTCAATTCGTAGCAATGCTCAGACTCTGACACCCTGAGAGCCCCGACCGCTCGTCCCGCAGGGCAACCGACACCTTCTGAAGACTCTCATCCACAAGCAAACGAAATGATGAAGCGACCCGGCTGCCGGCCCTGTATCTGTCAGCCGGAATGGACACAGGCAGACGGAATACCGATGGCGGCTTGACGTCACCGTCAACCTCTTCCATCGCAACCGCCACCGCCAGCTGGGCTGTACGCTGATCTCCGTTCTCCCCAAATTGAATACTGGAGGTTGGCAATATCAGACGAAAGGTCTGAACGATCTTGCCGTCGTCGCGGGCGGAACTTTTTCCAGCCTGGACCTCAAACCCCAGAGGATTGATCCCCTGGGGCAGCAACATCTCTGCGGCCGCGAAGTCCGCCAGTCGCTGGTGTACGGTGGCCGCCGGAACCCTGGCGGCGGCATGGATGACCAAACCTTTCCGTTTTATACCGATGACCACGTCGTGCAACCGCCCATCCAGCCCCTGGGGAGGGCCATAGCCCAGCCAATAGGTACCCCCGGTTATGGCGCCCAAGAGGTCGAAGAACTGGTCGACGTCCCTGGACCCCGAGAGAAATGCACCACCGGTGGCTTCCGCCAGAAACCGTCCCCCCTCCACCAGATTCTGCGCCTGAGCGGCACCTTGCCGAAAGGTCATATTTCGAACGTCGCCAAAAGCAAACCTCTTCGTGTTGACGGACGACTTCTGGTTGATGCTTCCTTCCATCGCAAAACGCTGTCTATCGGAGTCATCGAGCACATGGATTGTGGCGCCCATTCCCTGGCACAACCGGGCTACAGCCTCGAATTGCTGGGACAGATCCTTCTCTTCGGCCCAGACCTCCGGCTGTTTGATATTGAGCCTGGAAGCATATCTCTGAAAGACCTTGAAATATGTACCGTACCCATCTATTCCAGGTTTAATGAAGAGATCCTCTCCAACCCAAACGACGTCCCGACGACCGGGAAGACCGGCGGTTCCCCGAACGATGGTTTCCAGGTCGATCAACGCTCCCAAAATTCTGTTGAATTCAAAATCTCTCAGCTGGTTGACCTGCCCCAGATAGCCATCTGCCTGCATCGAGCCCAATCCGTCCTCAAGGCCCAAGCCTGATATGTCGATTCCCCCGGGCGAGGGCTTGTAGGCACCGGTCTGCTCGATATGAGCGTTTGACATGGATCGTCTGAATACCCTCTTGCGCCCACGAAGGCTGTCTCCCGAGAACTCAGTGACACCGACAGCTTCGAGGGCGCCCCTGACCTTCTTGAGATCGTCGGTGAAAGGCTGAACAACCTCAACCCCTCCGCCCGCCAGCACCACCATCACCTGAGTTCCCGGGCTGAGCCGCCCTTCCAGGAAGGAGTCCAATCCCTTGAGGGTTCTCTTCCGCGCCTTCTTCTCGAGGCTGATCCGATCGAAGACCAGAATCATTCGATTTGTCGGAAAGCCGTCGGCGCTCTTCCCTCCGGCCGAAGCCACCGCATCGTCCTGGCCGACGCCTTGACTCGAAAAGAACGTCACGTCCATCGGTTCGCCGTCCTGCCGGATCTCAAAATCATCACTCTTGAGTCCGTTCACCGGTTCCCCGATGCCATCGACGACACTGACCAACAAATCCACAACCTCGACCCGGACCTCACCACGGAACACGACCTGAGGGTTGGTTTTCTCCTGAGCGCCAGATTGAACCGTCCCAAAGATCGCCCAAAGACCTGCGAATAGGATCAACGAAAATCGGCGCA
>CAYSHZ010000402.1:0-3103 GCA_964430905.1 uncultured Thermoanaerobaculia bacterium
CGACTCGGAGAATCTGGCGCCTCGATGAGGGCCGCCGAGGCGATCCTGGGGCATTTACCCTCGAAGTGGTTCGAAGGCCGCTAAATACGCTGACAGCTGAGAACTGACAGCTGAGAACTGAGGTACAATCCCGGGTCCTGGAGGGTTGATGGAGCGATTGCCGAAAACGGAAACGATCGCCGATATTTCGGTGGGCATGATCGGTTTGGGGTGCGCCAAGAATCTCGTCGACGGCGAGGTGATGTTGGGACATCTCCTGCGGAACGGCGTGAGTTTAACCTCCGATCCCACCCAGGCCGATGTCGTCATCGTCAACACCTGCGGTTTCATCACGGATGCCAAGAGAGAGTCTCTTGAGGAGATACTGGAAGTCGCAGAGGCCAAACGCCAAGGGCAGGTCAAACGCCTCGTGGTCGCCGGGTGTATGGTCCAGGTCTATGCGGAAGAAATGAAGCGCGAGATCCCTGAGATTGACGCCTTTGTCGGCCTTGATCAGCTTGAGGCCATCGTCGAGGCCGTTCGCGGGGAGAAGGATGGATCTCTTCCCGACCAGCATGGCGCCGTTCGGCTCTATGATCACCAACAGCCCCGGGTTCTCTCGACCCAGGGCTACGCCTTTCTTAAGGTTGCAGAGGGCTGCGATAACCCATGTTCCTTCTGCCATATCCCGGCCATGCGGGGCAGTTACCGGTCTCGGCGCATGGGAGATCTGATCGCAGATGCACGCCGGCTCGAGGCGGCAGGGGTCAAGGAATTGATCTTGATCGCCCAGGATACGACGCGGTTTGGTGAGGATCTCGGATTGGGCCGGGAGGGGCTTCGGCGTCTGGTCGAGGGGATCCTCGAGGCAACCTCGATTCCCTGGGTTCGATTCCTGTACGCCTATCCGGCGACCCTGGACGAGGGACTCTTTGACCTGATGGCTTCGGAAGATCGTTTTCTCTCCTATTTGGACATCCCACTTCAGCATGCGGATCGGAAGATCCTCAAGGCGATGAAGAGGGGAGGCGACGCCGGTTCTTTCCGGAAGATGATTGATCGTGCACGAACAACGGTGCCCGATCTGACTCTGCGGACCACGTTTATCGTTGGCTTTCCGGGAGAGGGCGAGGGCGAGTTTCGAACGTTGGAAGAATTTGTTGAAGACCTCCGGTTTGACCACCTGGGTGTTTTTACATACTCATGGCAGGAGGAGAACCCTGGATTCGAGCTGGGTGATCCGGTTTCCGAGAGTGTCAAGAAGGAGCGAATGGAACGCTTGATGGAGATCCAACAGCCGATTTCAATGGCTCTCAACGAGGGTCTGGTTGGACGCCGTTTTCCGGCCCTGATTGAAGGGCCGTTGGAGGAAATGGAGTTGTTGACGGCGGCGCGACTGCCTCGGCAGGCGCCCGAAATCGACGGGCGGTTGTTGATCAATGACGGAACCGCCCCAGCGGGCAGTCTGGTCGAGGTCGAGATCACCGAGGCCCACCCCTATGACCTCGTAGGAACGCTTCATCACGTAATTGATTCGGCCCCCGAGAAACAGACTCTTCCGGTGTTGGGATGACGATGGAAGTCTTGCGTGATCCCCTTGGTCGGGATGATCCGCCGCAGAGGGCTGTGGTTTCGATCGGGAATTTCGACGGGGTCCATATTGGGCATCAGAAGGTGATCTCCCATGCGGTGGCACGGGCGCAGGAGATTGATGCGCCATCGACGATCATGACGTTCAACCCTCATCCCATCAGTCTTCTCCGGCCATCGGAAGCCCCCCGGTTGTTGACGACTATTGAGCAACGGCTGGAACTTCTTCGCTATACCGGAGTGGACTCGGTGGCGGTTCTTCCTTTTACCCATTACATCTCCAGGATGAGCGCCCTGACCTTCATCGAAAAGGTCCTCGTGGAGAGATTCCATGCCAGAGAGGTCTTCGTCGGCGCCAATTTCCGTTTTGGCGAGGACCGGGAAGGTGACGTCGACTTTCTGGCGATCCAGGGAGAGAAACACGGATTCACCGCCCAGGCCTGGCCGACTGTCGAGGACGATGGAGAATTGGTGTCTTCCACCCGGATTCGTGCCGCGGTTGATGCCGGAAAGGTCGACGAAGCCGGGCGGCTGCTGGGAAGAATCTTTTTCGGGGATGGACGGGTCCTGTTGGGCAAGAGGCTGGGTCGAAAACTCGGATTTCCGACCCTCAATATCGAGGTCGAGAACGAGCAGATCCCCGCCGAGGGTGTCTATCTGACCGCCGTACATATTCCTTCGTTCCAGAGGGTTTTCCCCTCGGTGACCAATATTGGGGTTCGACCGACCGTCTACGAAAACTCCGGAGTCACGATCGAGAGCCATCTTCTGGACTTCATGGCCGATGTCTATCAGGAGAGGGTCAGGCTGTATTTCCTGAAACGCCTGCGGGACGAAGAGATCTTTGACTCTACCTTCCAGTTGGTGAGCCAGGTCAGGCGGGACGTCGAGGCCGCTCGGCTGTTTTTTCTGAACAACCCTATCGAGGGACTGAACCTGGTTCACCCATGATGGCGATTGACCCGCTCGTCCTGGCGGCATCCCTGGTCGTGGCTGCCGCTTTTCTCTGTGGGGTTGTCGTCGTGGTCTGGTGGGTTGATCGTTACGATCGAGAACCGTGGCCTCTGGTCTTGGGGGTCTTTCTGTGGGGGTTGGTGGTCGCTCCGGCTCTGGTCACCGCCACGTGGGCCATCATCGGTGCCAGTGGTTCGTTGGGAGAGAGTTTCACGCTGGTGCCGGTTATCGAGGAGTTGGCCAAGGGGCTCGTACTTGTCCTGGTTGTGTTGTTTTCGGAGCACTTCGACAATCCAACGGATGGGCTGGTGTATGGGACGGCAGTTGGGCTGGGCTTCGCCGTAGCGGAGAATACCCTCATTGGACTGTGGTCTGTTTCACATTTGGGTGGTGCGGGTGTTCTGTCGTTGATTGCGGGCCGTACGTTGTTCTCGGCCGGTGTACACGCTTTGGCGTCCTCGGCTGTTGGAGCCGGTTTGGGCTTCGGCCGAGTGGCAGGGTCCCGTGTTCGTTCGATGGGTTGGTTTCTTCTTGGCCTGGTTGTGGCAGTTGGGCTTCATGCCGGTTGGAACCTTGGAGT
>CAYSHZ010000402.1:3113-3519 GCA_964430905.1 uncultured Thermoanaerobaculia bacterium
GTTTCCTTTGGCAACGGTTCTGGGCCCCTTGTACCTGCTATACGTTGCTTCCTTCGCCGTGATGCTCTGGGGTGAACATCGGATTCTGGTCAAGGAGTTGTCCGATGAAGTGGGGTTGGGTGTCTTGCCGCCATGGACCGCCAGGGTCATCCCATATTACCGTCGACGAGTCAGGTCCGACTGGTGGCCCTCTCGGCAGGAACGGATCGTCATCTCCAGGCTGCTGACTCGTCTGGCCTTCAGAAAACACGCCTTGGCGGCCAGGGGTGATTCGGCAAACATCGAGGGGCTGGAAATCGTCAGTCTCAGGGCCCGGCTTCAGACCATCCTCGGAGAACCGGAAACGAAGAATCTCCCGGACGATCCGCCGCTAACAGCTGATATCTGACATCCGATAGCTGACAGT
>CAYSHZ010000403.1:0-797 GCA_964430905.1 uncultured Thermoanaerobaculia bacterium
CTCGCAAAGGCTGAGCCGAGGCGAGATCGCACGGGGCCGAGAGGTCGTCGAAATCAATAAAAACCGGCGCCTGGGCCAGGGCTGTCTGTGGCAATGAGCACAGGACCAACACGATAAATAGCAGAACAATGGTTCTCATCTCGGCGCCTCCAGCTCTCGGAAACAACGTCTGATTGGGTCCGTCTCGATTGTAGCAGGAGTGGCAAGAGAGGAAGGGTTCCAGCTGTGCCAGGTCAGACACATTCGACACTGTTGCTCACTGAACAGGGCGACTAGCAGGGGAAGTCCCGGCAAGAAACTTGTCGAGTTGATCAATGGTCTCGGCAAACACCTCTTCGCCTCTGGCGAAGCGATTGAAGACGTGGTACAGCCCATGCTCGATCAGAATCCGTGGTGCTCTCGGCATCGAAAGATCGTTTCCAACGGCATGCTCAGCGACGCCCAACTGGCCGAGATGTGGTTGCGACAGGTGGACACCAGCACGGCGGGGTTTCTGAAACAAAAATTCCGGTACCAGGCGGCACACGACGGCCCCGAGGAAGTCGTGGAAACCGAGGCAATCGAGTCTCAGGGAAATGGTTCTCGAGAACTGGTGGATCGGCTGCGGAGATGGGTGGTCGTGGCCCTGTTTCTTGCCGTCGCTTTTCGGCTTTTTCGGCGACCGCTCAGAGCCGCCCTCAACGCCTGGGCCGAGCTTCGGCTCAAGGGCGCCGAGGAGAAGAAACGATTCAGGGATTTCAAAAACGCCGCTCGAGAGGGAGATGCGGGATCGACCGTCAGGGCCCTGACCCGCCCTC
>CAYSHZ010000403.1:807-3499 GCA_964430905.1 uncultured Thermoanaerobaculia bacterium
AGAAACTCCCTCCGTGAGGGGTCGGCTGGGATGGTTGGGGGCGTACAGTACGGGTCGGGGGCAAGATCAGAATCGGGGTCAGGGACAGGATCAGGGGCGGCGTCACCGGTTTCGGACACCGGTCACCGGGAATCGGCCTCGGCCACCGGAATCGGACAACGGTCTCGGTCTCCTGACTTCCGTGGCTCCGGTCGCGTGAACGGCGAGTGCGGGTTAACGGCCAGGTTCTTTGTGTTCACAAGGTGGCGAATAGCTGTTGGTCACCCGGTCGGCTTCGTCGGTACCGGTGAACCTAGCCGAGGGCCACGGGAGATCCGGGCGGGATCGAGCGATTTCAAGAAAACGCAGAAGAATGGTGCGTATTTTGCGTCGAGGGGGGTTTCCGGCCCGGCGTCTAGAGCCGTGAGCGGGAATTATTTCGGCTGTAACAAGGGACATTTCTCCGGCAGCACGAGCGGCAGACACTTGGGGACAATCTCAAACTTGATGTGACTCCACCTCTGGGGTTCCCCGTCGAGGTTCAGCGGGAGTGTCCCGGCGATCTCTACTTCAAAATGAGGTACCTGCCGGTAGTGAACGAACTGATTGTTGTGGTTGGAGAGGTCTTGGAGTTCTTGGAATACCTGGCCCAAGTCCGAGGTCTGGAAGTCGGTGATGAACAGGACATCCAGGAGCCCGTCGTCGATCAACGCATGGGGCGTTACCGGGAATCCGCCGCCCGCTTGCCGACCGTTGCCGACGGCCATGATGATGAAGGAACCCTGAATCTGCTGATCCCCTCCGATGACCTCACCCTGGTAGGGTGTCATATGAGCTGCGGTGACGCTGCCGACAAGAGCGTAGGCGCCGCCGCCCATCACTCTCTTGAGGCCTGCCGGGGTGCCGGCCGTTACCTCGGCGCCGAACCCACCGGACGCAACATTTGCAAAAAAGACGCCGTTGGCGGCGCCGACGTCAATGAGGGTCGGGTCATTTCGAGTCGCCAATCGGAGGGCTTTAAGGGGATCAAGGGGGATCTGGCAGCCACGGGCGAAGTCGTTGGCCGAACCCAGGGGCAGGATGGCCATGGCCATGGTAGGCGATGGATCTGCCGCAAGCACTCCATTGAGGATTTCGTTGACTGTGCCGTCACCGCCACCGGCGATCAGTACGTCGACACCGTCGGTCAAGGCTTCTTGCGCAAATCGTACGCCGTCACCGGCCTCCCAAGTGACCCGGACCTCAAGAGGCTGACCCTCGGAGCGAACAGCGTTGATTGCCGATCGAACCTGAGGGTTTGATGCGCTCTTTCCGTTAAGAATGACCCGACTTTTTCTCATCTTGGTGTCTCCGATCAACGCCAGTATATGGCCATTTTTGAAATCCCGGCATGGTGAGAAACTCCCCAGATCAATCAACATCTCTGCTACCGTCCTCGCATGATGTGGCCACCGATCCTGGTTGAACCTGTCTTCCGCCCACCGTCTGAGGCGCGATCTCTGATCCTCCAGTTGACTCTGGGTTGCTCATGGAACAGGTGCACCTACTGTGCGATGTACCGCACAAAGGATTTCACCGTTCGGCCGGTCGAGGACGTTCTGGAGGAAGTGCGGGGGGCGGCGAAGGGGATGACCGGAGTGCGGCGGATTTTTCTGGCCGACGGGGACGCCCTGGCGGCGCCTTTCGAGGTTCTGGAAAAAGTACTGACGGAAATTCAAACAGCCCTGCCCGAAGTGCGGAGGGTCGGCATCTACGGCGACTCGCGGTCGATCCTCAAGCTGGGCGCCGAACGCCTCGGCCTTCTGAAGGATCTTGGTCTGGGGATCATCTATTTTGGCCCCGAGACCGGTGACGAAGAGACGCTCAGGGCGATCCGCAAGGGAGCGACGGTCGAGCGCCAGCTTGAGGCAGCCCGGGCGGTGGGGCAGGCCGGAATCAAGCTGTCGATGATGGCACTTCTGGGTTTGGCGGGAATCGAGGGTTCCGAAAGGCACGCGCGGGCGACCGGTCGCTTCATCGCTTCGGCCAAGCCGACCTATGCCGCCGCCCTGACCGTCACGCCGGTTCCCGGAACCGAGATGTACGACGCGATGGAAACAGGCGCCTTCCGCCTGCCGGACCAATGGGGCATGCTTCAGGAACTGCAGTGGATGCTTGAGGAGATGGAGGGCTACCGGGGGCCCTTTCACGCCAACCACGCATCGAACTATCTGCCACTCAAGCTCCGCCTTCCCAGGGACCGAGAATCGGCAATTGCCCTGATTCAGGAAACCCTGTCGAGCCGTGACCAGAGCAGGCTCAGGCCGGAGTGGGCCCGGGGGCTTTGAGTACGCCTTTGCCGGCGATCTACTGCTTATTTGCTGGTCATTCATCGGTGTGATGGGGCGCCGCGGTACAGTCTGCAAAGCGTTTGCGTTGATGCGGACTGAAGCCCGAGCTCCTTGAGGGGGCGTCGAATCAATGGTTGCGTTGAACCCCCTCGGTCTTGGCGACAGGTAGAAATTGTCCGAAATCTGGTAAACTTGCCATATTGTGGTCATTCACGTCGAACAGAACCTTCTGAATATCGATGAATGGAAGGTATATCTTTAGATGGTCGTGAGTCTATTTTTGATGTGTTCCGGCGAGGTATCGGATCTCAGGGCGCCCCCATGAGGTGGCGATAGTGTCGAGGGGGCGGCAACTGATTCGCCAATGGCGACTTCTTCGGGCG
>CAYSHZ010000404.1:0-3464 GCA_964430905.1 uncultured Thermoanaerobaculia bacterium
GACCTCGGCAAAGACCGCACCGGTCAGGCCGCCAATCACCAGCGACGGCGCGAATACGCCTCCGGAGCCCCCCGAGGAGATCGTGAAGGAGGTCGCGAGAATCTTCGCGGGAATCAATGCAAGCAGCATCGCAATGGGAAGCCCCGGACCCATCGCCATCTGCAGCCAACCGTAACCACCGCCGAGAACCTGGGGGAGGTTGAGGGCCAGGCATGCAATCAGAAGACCACCAATCGCCGGCTTGACCGGCGCCGGAACGTTGAGCCGGGCGAAAAATCCATCCCGCATCCCGTAGAAGACCTTGACCCAGACCACACCGATCACCGCCAGAACGACACCCAGAACAAAGTAGGAGATCAACTCCTGGGGTCTGGAGAATGGATCAACGTGGGCCGAAAAGATCGACGACCACCCGGTCAGGGATGCGACGACGACGTAGGACACAATCGAGGCCATCAAGGCCGGGATCAGGGCCTCCGACTCGTAGTCGTTCTTTGAATACAAGGCCTCGATCGCAAACAGGGCGCCCCCGAGCGGTGCCCGGAACATCCCGCCGATACCGGCAGCCATCCCCGCCACAACCAGGGTTCTTCGATCCCGAACCCTGAGTTTCAACACGTCCGCAAGATAGGACCCGAAACCTGACCCGACCTGGGCGACCGGGCCTTCCTGACCCGCCGAACCGCCCGATCCGATCGTCAGCATCGATGCCAGCAGCTTGACCGGAACGACACGGGGACGGACTTCGCCACGATGCTGGTGAAAGGCCTTGATGACCGCGTCGGTTCCATGTCCTTCGGCCTCGGGAGCGAATGTCTGAACCAGCCATCCGACGATCAGACCCATCCCTGGAAGAACGATCAGCAGATACCAGGGGCGCTGAGGTGATGCCCACGCGACGGCGCCGGCATGAGCGCCATGACCCGGAGGCTGAAAACCAACGATTTTCCCGATCAAGAGACCCGAGGCGCCACTGACGCCCCAGGTCAGGAGTGCGGCGCCCAGACCGGCGACAACCCCGATGGAAATTGCAAGAAGCACCCATCGGCCGAAGTTATAAAGGTCAATATGGGCGAAGAAGGCACCGATTCGGTCAATGATGTCTTCCGCAGAACCAATGACTCCATCTCCTCCCAGCTTTCGTTTCTCGAACGCCATTTTTCAGACTCCTCGGATCGGCCCGAACCCTGGGTCGCTATCGCTATCTCAGTTTACATTTCAGGTTGCCATCTCAGTTCACGGGGCCCGTCGTGTGTCTTCCTCGTGAAAAACGGACCCACACGGTGGGATCACACCTTTTTGACCACCAGGCATGCATTGGTTCCACCGAAACCGAAGGAATTACTCAAGGCTACCTTGATGTCAACGTCCCGGGCCGTGTGCGCCACATGATCGAGGTCATCACCTTCGTCCGGGTTGTCCAGATTGATCGTCGGCGGCACGATCCCCCGCTTCAACGCCAGGCACGAAATACCGAATTCCAGCCCGCCGGCGCCTCCGAGGAGGTGCCCCGTCATTGATTTCGTCGAGGAAACCATCACCGACCGGGCATGAGCCCCAAAGAGCGCCTTGACGGCCGTTGTTTCAACGACATCCCCGGCCGGCGTCGACGTTCCGTGGGCGTTGATGTAGTCGACGTCTTCAGGATTCAGCCCGGCCTCGTCCAGTGCCATCCGCATCACCCGGATCGCACCATCCGCATCCTCGGCCGGGGCCGAGATGTGGTAGGCGTCACTGGTCATGCCGAATCCAACGATCTCGCCGAGAATCTCGGCGCCTCGCCGACGAGCCTGCTCATACTCCTCGAGTACCACAATGCCGGCACCTTCCCCAATGACGAAACCGTCACGGTCCCGATCCCAGGGTCGAGATGCCTTTTCGGGTTCGTCATTCCGTGTCGACAGGGCTCGCATCGAAGCAAAACCCGCCAGGGGAGACGGACAGATCACTGCCTCGGCCCCACCGGCGATGATCGTATCGGCATAGCCATGCCTGATGTACAGGGCAGCATCCCCGATCGCGTGGGCCGATGTCGAACACGCCGTACAGGTCGCCATATTGGGTCCCTTGGCGCCAGTCTGAATGCTGACCAGCCCCGAGCACATATTGATGATCGAACCTGGAATAAAGAATGGCGAGACCCGGCGGGGCCCACGGTTGAGCAGGTTCTCGTAGGTCCGCTCGATCAGGGGAAAGCCCCCTATCCCTGACCCGATGACCACTCCGACCCTCTCGGCGTTGGCTTCGGTGATCTCCAGGCCGCTGTCCTCAATCGCCATGTGCGATGCACCGCGGGCAAAATGAACGAACCGGTCGAACTTCCGGGCTTCCTTCGGCTGAAGCCACGATGAAACATCAAAAGCGTCAACCTCGCAGGCAATCCTCACGGAAAACCCATCGGTGTCGAAATGTGTAATGGGACCGGCGCCACTTCGACCCGCCACCAGCCCATCCCACGTCGCCTGGGTCCCGATCCCGAGTGGTGAGATCAACCCCAGGCCGGTCACCACCACTCGACGGGTCATTGTCAGCTCGCCACGTTCTGGGAGAGATAATCGACGGCGTCTTTCACCGTGGCAATCTTCTCGGCGGACTCGTCCGGAATCTCAACACCGAACTCTTCTTCAAAGGCCATCACCAGTTCGACAACGTCAAGAGAATCCGCCCCCAGATCATCGACGAACGAGGCCTCAAGGGTCACCTTGTCCAGATCGACACCCAACTGCTGAACAATGATGTCTTTGACTTTGGCTTGAACATCCATAGCTACCTCCATAACAGGACCGCACCATCAGGAAATTCGCCGCAATGCGGCAGGTTACGGCTTCGGCATCGCCCCCCTTGGAGCCAACACTCCGATGGGGGGCGATCAACGGCCACACAGATATCACACCACCGGATTCGGCGCAAGACCACCGACCCTCCCCTGGATATTACCTATTTTTCTTGACATCAGCCAAGAAAGGGTGTAATCAGCCAATTGTGATCTTTATCGGTCACTCGAGGAGGAACGCCGATGGAAGCCTATATGACCGCAAAAGAAGCCGCAGAGTACCTCAAACTTGCCGAACGAACTCTCGTCCGATTGGCCCACGAAGGAAAGATCCCAGGGGTCAAGATCGGGGGCCAATGGCGCTTCCGGAGAGCTCTCCTGGATGAGTATCTCGACACCCTGGCGGCACAGTCAGTATCGACGTCCGGGGCAGCCTCTGCCCAGATCATCGACTCCCCACTGGATGAGATCCTGACCGTCAAGCAGATCATCCCCAGCCTCAATGCGACTGACCGGACCGAAGTGATTCACACGATGGTCACTCACGTCACCAAGCTCGGACTCGTCAAGGAGCAGGCGTGGCTCGAGGCCGCTCTGGCAGCCAGGGAACGCCTGGTACCGACCGCTGTCCCCGAGGGCATCGCCTTCCTCCACGCCCGACGGCGTGCTGCCGACATGTTCCCCCAGCAAT
>CAYSHZ010000405.1:0-3452 GCA_964430905.1 uncultured Thermoanaerobaculia bacterium
CGCCTTCAGAAATACGGAATTATTCCAAAGCACGGCAGCGGCGATGGGGGCGACGATTGATGTACTCGTCGCCGACGTCTGAAAAGCAGAGTTTCTGGAGATTTGCCCTGGTTGCGGGTTCGATTGTGGTCATCACACTCCTGCACTATACGATCGATCTTCGGGCAGGTGCAGTCCATGACGTTCTGCTTCGTTCCTATTACGTTCCGATCGTGCTTGCCGGTCTGTGGTATGGCGCCCGAGGGGGGTTGGCGGCTGCCTTTGCGGTCAGCATCGTCTTTCTTCCCCATGCCATGCACGGATGGGACGCCCCCTATACCTCCATCTTCCGACTGATCGAGATCTTGATGTACTACGTCATCGGTGGTTTGACCGGCTGGCTGTCGTCACGCACACGTCTGGCCCTTGAGGCGGAAAAGCAGGCGGGCCTCGACCGGGAGCGTGCGCATGAGGGACTCAAAAAGAAGACAACGGAGCTCTTCGAAATGGAAGAAGAACTTCGTCGATCGGAACGCCTCGCCGCCCTGGGGCGCATGAGCGGGGGTTTGGCCCATGAGATTCGAAATCCCCTGGCGTCCATCAAGACATCGGTGGAAATGCTCCAGGAACAGTGTGAAGAGAGACTTGCCAAACCTCCGTCAGATTCGTCGATCGATCTGTTGGCCGTGGTCTCCGAAGAGACCGATCGGCTCAACCGGATTCTGACCGAGTTTCTCCAGTTTGCCCGGGCCGAAGCTCAGCTTGATGATGGCGCACCTGCAACATGTGTCCTTGGTGACGTACTCTCCAGAACGATTGAGCTGCTTCGGCGGGACCTTGCGGCGGGGAGTGTCAGCGTTGAATCTGATGCAGATGAACCTGGAGTGTCGGTGTTGGTTGGGGAGGATCACCTTCGGCAGATATTACTCAACCTCTTTCTTAATGCTGCAGAGGCGATGCCGGAGGGTGGAGTGATTCGGGTTCGGTTGATTGAGGAGAATGGAGACGACATCACGTTCGCCGTTGAAGACACTGGCGCCGGGATCTCCCGTGAGGTTGCCAGATCACTTTTCGACCCCTTTTTCTCGACCAAGGAGGGTGGAACCGGACTGGGTCTGTCAATTGTGGCCCGCCTCCTCGATGCGTCCGGTGGGAGCATTAAACTGGATCAGAGTATGACAATCGGTGCCCGGTTTCTCGTGACTCTTCCCATGGCTGATCCGTCATAAAGAAGCAAACCCCTTGAGCCGCATGGTGCTCTCATGACTGGAATCAACCTCTTGGCCGGGGTGGGCCTTGAGCAGAATCTGTTAGAGTTCATAAGCACTCTGAACTGGAGTCTGACCCAACTCCACATCCGATTTTGGCCATTTGGTCTCAGGAAACCGCTTGAAATCCAGCGTCGGGGTTTCATTTCAGCACGTCGGAAGCTGATTCCTGGATTATTCCGCCAAAAACCCGTGTTCACCATGGTGGAATCAGAATGACAGGGAGGGCTGAGCCGTGGAAAAAGAGGAACAGACCGGGACCAAGGCAAAGGCCTATCAACTCAATCTCGATCCACTGATCTACGGCACGATCGCCGAGATCGGGGCCGGTCAGGAAGTGGCGCGGCAATTCTTCAGGGCCGGGAAAGCATCCGGAACCGTGGCCAAGACGGTCTCGGCCTACGACATGAAGATGAGTGACGCCATCTACGGTATCGAACAATCGGGCCGGTATGTCACCAGGAGCCGCCTGGAAAACATGCTCGACACCGAGTATTCCCTCCTGATCAAGCGCCTACCGGGAACTCGCCCGGAAGGAACCGCATTCTTTGCCTTCGGCGACACGGTTGCGGCGAAGACCCGAGAATCATCCAGGGATTCTCACGGTTGGATGGGGCTGAAATTCCAGGACGTGGCCGGGGCCGACCCCAGCAAAATAGTTGTCCATGTCCGAATGCTCGACGAAAAAAACAGAGATCAGCAGGAATGCCTCGGCATTCTCGGCGTCAACCTGATTCACTCTGCATTCAATCTGTCCAACGATCCCGAGGCCCTGGTCGATGCGCTGATCGACACTCTGGAATGGGGCCGGATCGAACTGAATTTCATCGAATTCAGCGGGCCTGCCTTCACAGCGGTCGATAACCGACGCCTCAACATCCGGCTCGTGACATCGAGTTTGAGTCCAGTCGTCATGTTCACTCCGGATGGGAACGCGGCGATGCCCGCCGATCTCCTGTTCAGAAGGCAGATTCTTCTCTTTCGCGGCTCCTTCCGTCCGTTTATGCCGGTTCACGAGGACATGATTCGGTGTGGAATTGAGTGTTTTTCGGAGCACCTCTCGACCTCGCCCAAGAACATCATTCCCTTCTGTGAGATGAATGTCGCGCGTTATCTTTCCGAAGGGCTCGACGAGATCTCGGATCTCTACGAGCGTGTGACGGCTTTGACCCAAAAGGGTTACCACGTCATGGTCACTTCGCACCTCCGGTATTTCCGACTGAGCGAATACTTCAGCGGCCGCGACAAACACAAGATCGGGTTCATCCTGTCGGTCGACAATATTCAGACGATCCTCGACGACACGTATTATGAGGGCATGGAGGGTGGCATACTCGAAGCGATGGGCAAACTTTTCGCCTCCGACAGCACACTTCTTGCCTATCCCAACAGGGCGCCCGACAGCGACGAAATCATCACGATTGACAATGTCGCCGTTCCGGATCATCAGAAGTACCTCTACCGGCACCTGATCCACAGCGGCCGGATCTTGGCCCTGAGGCCGGATCCTGAAACACTGGCACCATTCGCACCTGATCCGGAGAGGCCCACCGACGCCCCTAATCAATCCTAACCCGGCCCAGGGCCCACACCATTTCCCGGGCGATCTGTCGACACCGTTCGTCGTACCGCGCTTCTTCCTCGAGTGTCCCGTCGAACGCCTTGGGATCATCGTAGCTAATGACAATACGCTCGGTGACGCCGAAGACGATGGGGCAATGCTGATCGGCCTCCGAACAGGTCATGACCGCGCAGAAGTCCTTGCGGGGGTTTGGTGGCTGGTCATAGACCTTGGAGAAACACTCCATCGGGTCTGCCTCGGTCGCATATCGGACACTGACGAGCGGATTGTCACCTGGAGTCACTGTTTCGACCCGAAAGCCTGCCCGTTGGAGAGCCGCCATGGCCCTGGGGTTGAAGGCAGTAGCCTCGGTGCCCCCAGAGTAGGTATCGATGCCGTCGATTCCATAATGATGAGCCGCAGTCTGGGCCCATAACTGTGCGGTGTGGGAGCGACGAGAATTGTGGGTACAGATAAAGATCAGCTTCGCAATTCCGCCGTTGTTTCGTCGTTCATCGATGAAGGCTGCGAGCTGGTCAAGGGCGTCCTTGCGTTCCGCCGAGATCAGGTTGGTCTCGGCATGGACCTCTCTCACCACCGGTTGTAACTTGGACAGATGCACCGGTCAGGATTTGACACTTTTG
>CAYSHZ010000406.1:0-3450 GCA_964430905.1 uncultured Thermoanaerobaculia bacterium
CCTCGGATGCGCTTCCCGAGGCGTTGGGGATCCTCAGAGATGCGGTCCTCGAACCTTCGTTTGATCCCGTGGATGTCAATCTTGAAAAGCAGGTTGCACTGGCGGAGATGGAGTTGGTACAGGATGATCCCGCAGAACGAGTGGGAGAAGCCATCCTCAAGGCAGCCTGGGGAGACCATCCACTGGCGACTCCGGTCATCGGCACGAAGGAGACCCTAGAGAGTCTTGGAGAGAGAGATTTGGCGACCCACCACCGGGAACGCTTGTTGCGCCGGGGGGGAATGCTGTTGGCCGTAGTTGGGGACGTCGATCTTGACCAGGTCGCCGGGGAACTCGAAGGCTTGCCCCTGGGGCCCGGAGTCGGTCGTCCACATCTTGAGGAACCTCGTTGGATCGGTGATCGTGTGCGCCTGGACCGAGGTGCGGCAGACCAGGTCCACGTGCGGCAGGCCTTTCCCGGCGTCTCCATCTGTGACCCCACGGCGCCGGCCGTCGCGGTCCTCAGCAGAATCCTGGGTTCGGGTCATTCCAGTCGCCTGTTTCAGCGGTTGCGAGAAGACGAAGGCCTGACCTACGACATCTGGAGCGACGCCTTGATGCGTTCGGTGGGAGGTCTGCTGGAGATCGGGTGGGCCTGCTCGCCCGAGAGGTTTTCGAAGGCCTGGGCGATGGTTGAGGAAGAGGTCCTTCGTCTGCCGACCGACATCACCGACCGTGAGGTCGATGTGGCCGTGCAGGGCATGGTCCGTTCCCTCCAAATGGATGCGGAGACCGTCGGAGGACTGGCATCGCTTGATGTTGCAGAGGTCCTGGAGAGGGGGCGCCGCTTCGATATCGATGGAGTCGTCGCCGAAATCCGCTCGATCACGCCCAATCAGGTTCGAGAGGCTGCCCGGACAATCCTGGTGCCGGAGATGATGGCTGCCGCCGTCTGCGGCCCCGAGGACTTCGCCGACACCGTTCAGTCTTTCAAGGAGTCCAGCTGACCCCTGGAGTCGGCGGCGTGTCCTTCAGCGGAGGATCACTCAGATCGGTCCGTGTATGATCTCCTGGTGATTGATCAAGACCACGCCCCCGTTGATGTTCGTGTCCGCAGGTTACCCCACGGCGCCGGAATTGAAATGCCCTCCTATGCGACCGGCGGGGCTGCCGGGGCCGATGTTCGTTCGGCCGAGGACGGGCCGGTGACCATCGAGCCCGGGGAAAGGGCGGCCGTAGCGACGGGTTTGGTGTTCGAGATCCCTGAAGGATGGGAGATTCAGGTCCGGCCCCGTTCAGGGTTGGCCTGGCGGCAGGGTCTGACGGTTGTCAACGCACCGGGAACGATTGATTCGGACTACAGGGGTGAGGTCAAAGTATTGCTGGTCAATCTGGGATCGGAGCGTCTCACCGTCGAGCGCGGGGACCGGGTGGCCCAGTTGATCCTCTCGCCTGTCCATCGGGCGATGTTTGTCGAGGTTGAGGCCTTGACTGAGACCGAAAGAGCCGAGGGTGGATTCGGTTCGACGGGTCGGGCGTGATGGAGGCGTTGGTTCTCGCTTCGGGTTCGTCGGGCAACTGCGCCCTCATTCGAGCGGGCGGAGCGACGATCTTGATCGATGCCGGTGTTTCAAGGCTTCAGATCTGCAGGCGCCTGGAGGTCTTTGGATTGAAGGCAGACCAGCTGGATGCGATCGTGATCACCCACGAGCACGGGGATCACGTTCGGGGGCTTGACGTCTTGGTCAGACAGTTTGACGTGCCGGTGTGGATGACGCCGGGTACCTGGTCCAGGGTCAAGGTTCGGTGCGGAGGCGGCGGGGAGTTGACCCCGGGCCGCTCGTTGAATCTCGCCGGCCTGGAGGTGACGCCGGTTGCGACATCTCATGATGCTGCCGAGCCGGTGGCCTTTGTCTTCGACGACGGCTCTCACCGTCTGGGCTATTGTACGGACACGGGGGTTTTTACGACCGCGCTGCAGCAGCGACTCAATGGTGTCGATCTTCTCCTGATCGAGGCCAATCACGATTCCGATCTTCTGCGGCATGGCGCCTATCCCTGGCCCCTGAAGCAGCGCATCGCCTCCCGTCACGGTCATCTGGCCAATCATCAGACCCAGGAGGCGATCGAGATGGTGTCGTCATCGGTACTCAAGGCGGTCGTCGGTCTGCACCTTTCGGCGGAGAATAACGACCGAACGATAGCCCATGCAGCCGTCGAGAACGGGTCACCGGATGGGATCCCGGTTGGTGTTGTGACCCGAAGCGAGATGCTTCGGATTTCGATCAACGGATCGGGCGCCGCGTTTGATCGCCGTGATTTGCCCTGAATCATTTGTTGTCTGGAGAGCCCGGCGATGAACGCGATTGTCTGTGACGGTGTCGGTGGCACCGAGGTTCTTCGGTGGAGTGAGGTTTCGGACCCTGAATGTGAACCCAGTGGAGTCATCATCGATGTGGAGGCGGCAGGCGTCAACCGGGCCGACCTCTTGCAGCGGCAGGGGCTCTATCCACCACCTCCAGAGGCATCACCGATCCTGGGTCTGGAGTGCTCGGGTCGGATCGCTGCAGTTGGATCCCAGGTCGAGGGTTGGTCTGTCGGCGATCGGGTGATGGCCCTGCTTTCGGGCGGCGGTTACGCAGAAAGGGTCGCCGTCGATGCGGGTTCGGTGATGGCAGTCCCGAAGTCGTGGACGATGGTTGAGGCTGCGGGCTTCTCGGAGGTCTATGCCACCGCCTGGCTCAACCTCGGTGTGCTTGCCGGGATGAAGAAGGGTGAGCGGATCCTGGTTCATGGTGGCAGCGGTGGGGTCGGGACAGCGGCGATTCAACTAGTCGGACATCAAGGCGCCTCGATCGCCGTCACGGCCGGTGGGTCCGAGCGTTGCGAGCGATGTCGGGATCTGGGCGCTGACGTCGCCTTCGACTACCGGGACGAAACATGGCCCGATCGCGTCCTTGAGTGGACGGAAGGTCGAGGCCCGGACGTCATTCTCGACTGCATCGGTGGGTCCTATCTCGAGATCCACCAGAAGCTGCTGGCTGTTGGTGGGCGGTTGTGCATCATCGGATTGATGGGCGGGAGGAAGGCTGAGATCGACCTTGGCCGATTGCTCGGTCGCCGCCAGACCCTGATCGGTTCGACCCTTCGCAGCCGGGGTACTCGGGAGAAGGCGGAGTTGCTGAGGAGTCTGTTGGAGAATTTCCGCCAGGCGATGGAGGCCGGGGCGGTCAAGCCGGTCATCGGTGAGGTTGTGCCTATGACGGAGGTCGCTGAAGCCCACCGGATGCTGGCCGCAGGCAAGATTTTTGGGAATGCTGTCCTGACCATTGGCCCGCACTCCTAACCCGACCTCCTAAGAAGCTCCCTCAGTGACGGATCGGCCGGGATGGTGGGAGCCGGAATCTGGGTCAGAATCAGGGAAGGTCCTATATTGAAAGACGAGCACAGGTATGGCTCGACGCTGTCCGC
>CAYSHZ010000407.1:0-3447 GCA_964430905.1 uncultured Thermoanaerobaculia bacterium
GCGTTCCGGCCACAAGACCAATCTGACTATGATCACCCATGATCTGTCGGTAGAGGTAAAGCGCCGGGTGCTCTTCCCGGATCAGAAACCCATCATCGACCAAGGCCTTGAGATTCTCCGCCCCCTTGGCATAAACCGCAGGGTCATAGGGGTCGATGTCTTCCGGCAGGTCAATCTCCGGCTTGTTGACGTGAAGGAAGGAGACTGGGTTGCGGGAGGCCAGCTCGCGGGCTTCTGCCGAGTTCAACACGTCATACGGGGGTGAGGCCACCTCGGCCGCGAACTCGGGTCGAGGGCGTAGCGCCCTGAACGGTTCGATTTTCGCCATTTCACGCTCCAATTCGGCGTCGCCGCCGATCGAATATTCTGTGCGCCGGGCCAAGACCCGACAACGTGAAATCTATCACAAGAATTTCCATTCGGAAATTCTAGGTTCCAGATTGTTCCATTCCTGGGGGTTCGCGTTCAGGCCGCCAAGACCACAAACATCGGACTGAGCTATATTGGCGACCAGCCCCAGGTCAGTATTCCATGAAAATGGAACCTCCACCGGACCAGGGGACGGGGGAGAGCAGGTTTGGAAAGGCATCACTCTTTGATTGAACTGATCGGAAAACTCCGCCTGACAGTTTTTTTGGCGATGATCCCTGCCCTGCTCTACGTTCTCTGGGCCGCACATCAGGTCTCCCCTCTCGAAGTTGAATTGACGGTCGAACTGCTCGAAGGCGAGAAGAACGTTGCTGTACTTTACTGCAAGAACGATGAGGCAAAGTTCTTCGTCAATCAGTTCGGTGTCGAGTTTCCCTACGATCAGAGCACCGAAATCGATGGCGATACGTACCGGTTTTCGACCGTTCTTCCCTGCGGCCCGGACATGGTCAAACTCCGTTTTGATCCGATCTGGGATGACGGTTCGGTACTGATCAAACAAATTCGATTCCACACCTACAGATGGTTTGACCTGGATCTGGAAACTGAGTTTTCCAACTCGATGCGAATTCTCAACAGCATCAAGAAATTCTCGGTTACCGATGAGGGAATTCTGGTCGAGAGTGCAGGAAATGACCCCTTCATCCAGATTTCGGACACGCTGCAGGACTACCTCAGGCCGGATCTTCCCTACCTCCTCGGTCTATTCCTTGTGGCTCTCGGCATCGCCACCCTCATCCTGAGACTCGGTCTTGTACTGTGGCACATTCTGGTTGATCGAATCGATATCTTTGAGGAACAAAGAGCTGAATTCTCGGAAAGACTCGACCGATCGTTGCTGACATTTTTCAGCAATTCCCGAGGCGCTTTCTCCCGAAGGAAACCGATCAACTTGGTCGTTGCGATCATAGTTCTCGGGGTTTCTGGCTACGCCAACGCGGTCTTCCTTGGATCCATCTATCCGGACCTCAGCCTCGCCTCGATCCTGGCCTTCGTTTCGGCCGGATCACAATTCCTCATTGTCGTGTGCTGCTTCCTCGCCATGGCCACACCGCTGATCCACCGAGGACCTCGATCGGCTGCCCTGATCTGGGGATTGATCCTGGTCGGCGCCGGCGCATACCTCGCTGATTCCATGCTGTATCGGCTCAACGGGATGCACATCGTCCACGGAATTCAGATGCTCTTCGTCGGTGGCATCAAGAACTTCTTCCGCAACCTGGCCTTCACCAAGCTGGAGAAAAGTGAGTTGATCTTCTACCAGATGGCCCTGGTCCTGTTCCTCATCGGATCGTTCGTCCTGGGGAGGCTCGGAGCTGCGTTGGCCAGGAAATCTCGCCTGCGCGCATCCGGATTCCAGTGGGCGGGAGCCGCCCTGATCCTGATCATCGTGATCATCTCCGAGCAGTTCATCGGCATCCACTTCAAATCCGAAAGACTGGTTGCCCGGGAACAGAAGGACCTCCCACTGTATCTGAAATTCAGGCCGGCGGCTGATTGGGCACTGATTCTCCAGGTCGCCATCAACCCCTTCTCACGGAGAGACCTCAATGCACTGAGAACCGCCCCGAAGATCTCCACAGAAGCACCCCGCCAGATCTTTCTCGTCATCCTCGAATCGATTCGAGACGACGTCATCAATGCCGAACTGACCCCGAACCTCTTCGCCTTCCGCGAACAGGGCCTGACCTTCGATAGGGAAATCGCCAACGGCAACGCTACTCACTACGGCTGGTACTCGATTGTCAACTCGCAGTTCCCACTGTTCTGGGAGACCCAACGTGACCTTCGGAACAGTCTCGGCTCGGCCCCCCTTCTGGTCCTCAAGAATGCGGGTTATCGCATCAACGTTCACACGGCCAAGGACCTCCACTACCTTTTTGGACTCTCCATTATGTTCGGGACCAACGCGACCCTGTTTGATTTCATCTCGGACCATCCGAAGATCCCGCCGCCCGAGCAGGACCAACGGGTCACCGATGAACTGATCACGATGAGCATCAATCAGGACCCGTCCGAGAAGTCGATGAACCTCGTGTTCTTGGATTCCACCCACTATCCCTACCGATGGCCAGATGACATGGAGAACGAGCGTCGTCCCTTTGCCGGAGAGCCCCTTGGGGGCCTCCCTCTTAACGAGGCACGGAATCTGGCACTCAACGACAACCGGATGATTTTCAACCGGTACCTGAATTCTCTCCGTTTCACGGATGATCTCTTCGGCCAGTTCATCGATGCCCTAATCCGGGAAGAACTCTACGAAGAATCGGTCATCGTCGTCGTCGGAGACCACGGACAACAGTTCATGGAGCACGGCTTCATGATGCACGGCAGAACCCTGTTCAACGAGGACATTCACGTCCCCCTCTTCATGCACGTCCCCGGTCGAGGCCACGAGCACCTCGACATCGTTGCGTCCGAGATGGACATCATGCCCACCCTCTTGGACCTCTGCGGTCTGGCTCCCGAGATCCCTGGGGCCAGCGACGGACAGTCCCTCCTGGGAACCGACCCCCAACTCAGATTTGCGGTCTCTGCGGCGGCAGGGCTTCAGAACACCCCCTACCTCTTTGCCTTGGAAACCGATTCCTGGAAACTGCTTTTCGAACTCGAGGCCAGGGCACCAAAGGAGAGTCGGCTCCTATTCGTCAAGAGGATCCTGGACACCGATGATCAGGAGTACATCCCAGGCGAAGGCCGAGAACAGGATTACCGTCTTTTCGTCAAGGAGAACTTCGCCGATGCCTTCGAGAGAATAGGGTTTCTGAAAGTACTTTCAGGACTCTAACGGCAGACCGCCACCGCTTCCATCTCGATCATTGCGCCCAGGGGCAACGCGGCAACCTCGACTGCCGAACGGGCCGGTGGCGCTTCGGGGAAGAACTCTGCATACACCGCGTTCATCGCTTGAAACTGTCCCAGGTCGGTCATAAAGACCGTCATTTTGACGATGTTCTCAAGCCCGGAATCGGCAGCCTCGAGTACCGCCCCAAGGTTCTTCAAGACCTGTCGGGTCTG
>CAYSHZ010000408.1:0-3444 GCA_964430905.1 uncultured Thermoanaerobaculia bacterium
CCTTGGCATTGGAGAGGTGGACCTTGCAGTCGATCAGCTTGGGGATGCGGATGGCGACCTTTTTGGCCCGCTCGCGGGCCTCCTTTTTGATTGCCGACAGCTCCTTACGGACCTTCTGGTTCTGTTTGACCTTGGCAATCAGCTGTTCCGCCTCGGTCGGGTTCTTGTGGAGCCAGAGGACGACCTCATCCCTGACGGTATTGACGATCCACGAACGGATCTCGGTCGATCCCAGCTTGTTCTTGGTCTGCGACTCGAAGACCGGATCCTGGAGTTTAATTGCCACGGCGCCTGTCAGGCCGTCGCGGACGTCCTCGCCGGCGAAGCCGTTCTTGGCGAATTCGTTGACCCCCTTGAGGACGCCCTCGCGAAAGGCGCTCTGGTGGGTGCCGCCGTCGTTGGTGTACTGGCCGTTGACGAAGCTGAAGTAGGTCTCGCCATAGGTATGGGTGTGGGTGAAGGCAAACTCCAGCCGGTCCTGCTTGCAGTGAACAATCTCGTAGACCTTGGGCTCGGTGCCGATTTCGGCATTGAGCAGGTCGGCCAGACCGTTCCTGAAGGAGTAGCGACTGCCGTTGTAGACCAGGGAGAGGCCGGTGTTGAGGTAGGCGTAGTACTGGAGCCGGTGCTCGATGTACTCCTCCTGCCAGTTGTACTGTCCGAAGATCTCCTCGTCGGGCGTGAAGCGGATCAGGGTTCCGTTGGGGGCCTTTTCCTTGCCGCCTTTTTGGGTGACGATCTTGCCCTGCCGGAAGGCTGCCCGCATGAACTTGCCGTCGCGGTAGGAAATGACCTCGAAGTCCGACGACAGCGCGTTGACCGCCTTGGTGCCGACGCCGTTGAGGCCGACCGAGAACTGGAAGACGTCATCGTTGTACTTGCCGCCGGTGTTGATCTGGCTGACGCAGTCGACGACCTTGCCCAGGGGAATACCTCGCCCGAAGTCCCGGATCGTGATCTGCGGCCCGTCCCTGGTGATTTCGATCTTGCGGCCGACACCCATGATGAACTCATCGACCGAGTTGTCGATGACCTCCTTGAGCATGACGTAGATCCCGTCTGCCGGGTTGGAACCATCACCGATGCGTCCGATGTACATACCGGTCCGCAGCCGGATATGTTCCAGCGCGTCCAGGGTTTGAATGGCTTTTTCGTCGTATTCGATCTTCAGCTTGGCCATATCCTCGGAAAACTCCCGCACAGCCGGAAGAATGGGCCTCCGGTCTCGCCGGGCAAGGATAGCACCGACCTGAGATTGGGGAGCTCGTCGAGATCCACCGTGAGGCACGCCGTGAATCGAAGCACGGCGCCAGGGTCTCGATTCGTGGCCGTTTCCAATCCCCGGCGCTCCTCTTTTCAGACGGGTTCGAGGGAGGAAACACTGGCGCGTGGGACGGGTTGCCCTGACTCCGTCGGCACACCAGGGTAGGCCTCAGGGAGCGCATCGAGGATGATCAGAGACCCACACGGGTGATTTGTGTCCCCAACTCCTACCTTGTTCCCATCCGGAAAGTCCGGGCGGGAACTACCTAAATTTCTCTTATCATCGAAGGTTAGATTCGTCTTTTCGGCTTGGGCACTGAGCGATGATATCGTTGATGGAGACCAAGCCCTGGACCAACCGAAAACTCTCGCGGTGGAATTTCCTGCCTCTTGCCGAAGGGTGTTCGTGGTGATGGGTACTTTTGGACCGCGAAACTAGAGGATGGAGAAGGGAAAACAGGGGCTCGGGAGCGGCTTTCGGACGCCGTCGACGAGGTGGCTATGGTTCATGGAGTTGGCTCTATGGACCGCAAATATCTCCCTGCAATAAGCTCTGATTTGGCCGTTCAGTCGTTCCGGTGGAGGCACTCTATGGAGACGAAGGATGTCGCGTCGGGCGCCGGCAGAGCGGTCGAGAGATCAACATCATGGGGGAGGACGGTGACCACGGTCTCGTTCCGTGAAGTCCGGGCAACCAACGCGAGGGTGGTTGGTTGGCCGACCTCGATGACGGCCTCGCCGCTGACGGTCGTATACACGGTGGAACCGAGATCAACCTGGGGTCCAACTACCGACAGGCTGGTTCGAACGAGTTCCTGGTCGGTCAGATCGTAGAGGGCAATGTTGACTGGGTCGGCGAGGGTGGCGAAGCTGGTGTTGCTGATCCCGACAACGACGTGGTAGCCGATACGCCAGCGTCCGGCCGCCGGAATGGCAAATTGGTCATAGCCTGCCGACCATTCTCCCGCAGTAGCAGCGACCAGGGGCTGGGTAATGGCCATCTCCTGCCTTTCGCCGAAACAGCCGAAGGCCGAGATCGAGATGGTATTGTCGGCGGCAACGACATTGACATTGGCGCCGGCTGCGAAGGTAACGACATCGGTCAGGGCCTGGTTGCCGACCTTGGCGCCGAGTACCAGCTCTCCGGGGGCGATGTGCTCCGCGGTGATTCCTTGGTCCGCAATCGAGACTCCGGCAGTTCCGACCTCGATGCCTTCTCCGGCGAGGACTTGCAGGGTCACCATACCCTCATTTCCGCCACCGATCAGCCCGGGGCCGGCCTCGATCCCGGTGATGCCCCCCAGGATCAGCGGGTCGAGGGTCATGTCCAAGGTCGTGGGATCCTGGGACTGGACTCCACTGGCGACGGCCGAGGCGTAGGCCAGGACTGCGCCGGTTGCACCCGTCACCTCGAACCGGAGGATGCCCCCGTTGACGGTAACGTTTGGCGCCAGGTCTCCCAGGGCTCTCTGAAAAGCAGCGTGGGGACCGAGTGAATATGTCTTCGATGCCAGCTCCACTCCTGATGCATCCAGAAGTGTCACCGCAATCTGGGCCGATGTACCACTGGTTTCGACAAATCCAAAATTGCTGCGAAATGCCTTGTCGGCCGGCTGGACAATCCCAGGGACCTCGATCTGCTGTCCCGGCGTGATGGCAAACCGTGCCGGAACCCCGGCCATGAATTGGCCCTGGGACTCACTGATCGTATCTCCTGGCTGGTTGAAGATTCGGGAACCGACGGCAACCGGCCCGGTCGATTGGATGCGAAAGGCGCCCGAAGCCGAGTCGAGGCCGAAGAGATCATTGATAGCGTCTTCAAAGGTCATCGAGGAATGGCCCGGAATGGTCAAGACCTGGGTGTCCGGAGTCGGGTTGGGTTGTCCTCTCAACAGCAGGCCAAGAGTGACGGTTACGGCATCGGCACCGGGATTATGGAACCACACCGTCGTGTACCAATTGGAGCCTGAAGCGCCCGGGCCGCGTCCGACGGCCGGGATGAAGAGGTCATCGCCCAGGAACGAGGCGGCGCCCGTCGAGACACAGCTGATCATCATGAGACCTGTCAAGACCGTAAGGAACCAGTTTCGGGTGTTGCTCATTGCCGTCTCCTCCTCTGGGTTGTCCGGGACGCCTTCAACCCTCTGAACCCTATCGATTATAGTGTCCCGAGAATGACTG
>CAYSHZ010000409.1:0-3442 GCA_964430905.1 uncultured Thermoanaerobaculia bacterium
CACCAATATCAATGAAGCGACTCAACGCCTTGTAACGCTCATTGGGTTGGGCGGTAATGAGCTCAAGAATCTTGTTGCGACGTAGGATTTTCACCGTGGGTCTGTTTCCCGCGCCCGAGACCGTGATGGTGCTACGCCGCATTGACCCTATCCAGCTCTCGGCATGAGAATCAACGACAACTTGGAGGCTTGCGGGCTGAGACCCGAGGGCACAGAGATACTTTCCTGGGGCTTTACCGGCACTGACCCCAGCCAAACATCCAATTGTCTCGTTACATACAACATCGATGGCGTCGAGGATGCTTGATTTACCTGATCCGTTTTCGCCGAAGAGCATTGTGAGGTCCTTCGTCGGATCGAAGTCGAGTCCAAAAGGCCGGGTAGCCCCGCGGAAGCTGGACAGTTGGATCTTGGTGATTGGCTTACTCATCCTCTGTCCCTTTCTGCCTATCGGGAGCCGTTGCAAGGTCAACCCAGAGGTTCCAATCGTCTTGGCTTACGCCGCCAAATTTGAGTTTGGCCTCAAGATCGCCAGAGCGGTTTTCGGGAATCAAGCCCGCCTTCGACAATTCGCGTGCAATCTGCCCCGCCAATTTTTCGTTGGGCGATTCTCGTACTTTATCGTTTGAACTCATACCGTCTCCAAACACTCGGCCCCCAACCTAATACCAGGCAATCTTCTTACTCGCGCCAGCCAGTAACTCGCCTGTTCACCCTAACGCTTACAGCCCTCTGCCTCATCACTCACCCCGCCCAAACACAAAAAAACCCGCCCATTAAATGCGTCAACCCCGAGGAGCGAGAGGCAAGGCAGGTGTGTTACCTCATCTATAGGTCTTCCCAAATCACCAGTCAAGGAAAACCCCGGAATCAACCCAGACTCCCCCGTGTCACGAACGCCTCGTGCCCATTCTTCATTCATCATTCATCATTCCGCCTTCATCATTCATCACTGCACCTCCCACCGAACAACAAACACCCCCTCAACCCCTCGCCTTTGCCTCAACTGCTTCTCAATCCCCGCAATCAAGCTCTCACGCCGTTCGTCAATCGCATCCTGAGCGTCGAAGAGCTCGCGCCGTTTGGTATTCCTCGTCTTCTCAAGGGCCTTGGTGGCCTTCTGTGCCTCCAGTTTATCCTGCAGGGATTGAACGAGGGCGGCGTTTCTTCGGGTCTCGCGGATCTGCTTGTCGATCTCTTTGAGTTCCCGCTCAAGGCCCTGTTTGAGGTCTTCGGACCAGCGGTCGAGCTTGAGCACTTCTTCGTCGAAGAATCGGCCGTTGCGGGTGTCGATCTGATCCAGTTTTGCCTGGACTTCGGCCCGACGAATGTCTGAGAGATCCGGCGCCTCGGCGGATTCAGTCTCGACTCGCCCGGGCAGAAGCAGCAGCTTGCGGCAGAGCTCTTCGTCGAGCACCCGGCCGTCGTCGGTCCGGGCGGCGAAGATCAGGAATTCGTCGGTATTGAGGGCCTCGACTGTCAGTTTCGACAGGGCCAGCCAGCCGCCATGACCAACCAGAGGCTCAAGCATGCTGATCTTCGACGGATAGGCGCCGTAGTCGAAGGTGATCGTGGTTGATCGCAGATCCCTTGTGATGGCCCTTTGGATGAGCGTCAGAGCCAGTCGGTCATCCTGACGATAGAAATGTTCCCCCTCGGCCTCGGCCGCCTTCCAGTTGAGGTTATACCAGCCATGGGGCGCGTCGGGCCCGGTGTAGCTGAACCGGGGCAGAACGGGATCAAACTCTGCATGGCCATCCAGCTCGACACGGCTGAGGTCGATCAACCAGCGTTCCCTTTGTGACAGGGTCTCGAGGGTGTTCTTTTGACTGATCCGCAGGCGCGCCCGAACATCTTCGTCGAAGTGTTCCAAGAGACTCTGTCTGGTTTGAGCCAGGCGCCCTTGAATCTGTGAGTCCAACTCCGCCTGAAGGGTGTCGAATGCGGTTTTGATCTCTTCGGAGGTTCGGCACTCCTGGTAGACCTGGGCAATTCGGCGTTCGATGTCGACTCCGGATTCGAGGGCGCCGAGAACTTCGTCACTGGCCCCGAAGACCCCTTCGAACAGGCGAAACTTCTCGCTGAGCAGTTGAAAGACCCGTTGGTCGGCCTCGTTCCTCCGGTTCAGGAAATTGACGACCACGACATCGTGCTTCTGTCCGTAGCGGTGGCAACGACCGATGCGTTGCTCAACCCGTTGAGGATTCCACGGCAGATCGAAGTTGACGACCAGCGATGCGAACTGGAGGTTGACCCCCTCGGCGGCGGCTTCGGTTGCGACGAGAATGGTGGCGTGGTCCCGAAAATGCTCGATGAGAGCGGCCTTGATGTCCACGGCCTTCGAACCGGTGATGACATCCTGGCCCTCGTGCTGGGCCAGCCACCGAGTGAAGATGTCCTTCGACACGGCATCATTGTTGGCGCCGTTGATGGTGACAACGTCATCGGCATATCCGTTTTCCGAGAGCAGATCGACGAGGTAATCCTGAGTTCTTCGTGATTCGGTAAAGATCACGGCCTTCCGGGCCGCACCGAGTCTCCGGCCGTGTTTGAAGGCGGTCTCGAGGGCCGGCAGAAGGGAATCGCCCTTGGCGTTGTTTTCGATGCTTTCGGCCAGATCGGCAAATGACCGCAGTTCTTCCAGCTCTTCGGCCAACATGGCGGGGTCGATGTCCAGCGGCGGCCGGATGCTGTCGACCCGGTTTTCCTGCCACTCGTCTTCAAGCTCGTCGATCCCCTCAAGGTCTTCGTCGTCGAGCAGCTCGATCTGATCCTGAAGGTGTTCCAGTCGATGAACCAGGCGCCGCAGGGTTCGGGCAATGGCGAAGGTCGATGACGCCAGGAGTTTCCGGAGAATCAGGGTGATCAACTGCCGTTGGCTCGCCGGTAGGGCGAAGAGTCTCTCTCTTTGCAGGTAGTCCGACACCCGCTCATAGAGCTCGTGCTCGGCATCGCTGGGCAGGAATTCCTGAGTGATCGGTACGCGCCTAGTGAAGGGGACGTATTCCATCACCTGTTTGCGAAGCGTTCGAATGCAAAAAGGCGCCAGACGCTCCTTGAGCTCGCGGTTGCGCACGGCATCGTTGGCGTTTCGAACGAATCGTTCCCGGAAGGATGCGGCATCCCCAAAGACGTGATCATCAATGACGCTGATCAGTCCGAAGAGCTCCATCAAGGAGTTCTGCAGAGGCGTTGCCGTCAGCAACAGTTTGGGGACCCGTTCAAGGGTATCGGCGATTCGGTGGGCCATGGACTTCTTGGCGAAGGGGTCCGATCGGCCCCGTGATTTGTAGATATTCCGCAATCGATGCGCCTCGTCGATGACGGCGAGATCCCAGGGGACCCTGTTGATCTCGGCTGATTTGGCGGCTGCAAAGTGAAAGGAGCAGATGACGACGGACTGATCCTGGTGAAAGGGGTCGACCGAACCGGCCTTGACCAG
>CAYSHZ010000410.1:0-3432 GCA_964430905.1 uncultured Thermoanaerobaculia bacterium
ATTCGGTACCTGTGATCGGATAGGCAACGGTGGTCAGGAAGATGTCGGGGTCGCAGATCTTGAGGTGTTCCACCGTCGCTTCGAGATCGGCTTCGGTCTCACCCTCAAAACCCAGCATGATGAACATCCCGACCTCGATGCCTCGTGACTTGAGCATGGCGCTCTTGGCCTGGACATCCTCGACATCGGTCAGGCGCTTCATCGCATCGAGAATGGGCTGGGACCCGCTCTCCGATCCGATCCACAGGCGGTGGCAACCCATCGAGGCCAGGGCGTCGATGACTTCTTCATTGAGGCGGTCCGCGCGGGAAATGCACTCGAAGGGGATGTTGATTTTTCGCTTCTTGAGTTCGGCGGCATACCGAACGACCCACGGGCGATTAAGGGTGAAGACGTCGTCGGCGTACCACAGGCGGTCTGGGTTGCAGCGTTCGATGATCTCTGCGACCTCGTCGGCGACTGCTTCCGGCGAGCGTCGTCTGTGAGAACGCCCGAAGACTGCGTGGGAGCACCAGGTGCAGGTGTAGGGACAGCCGCGGGAGGTGATCAGGGAAACCGACGAGTGGCTGTGGTGTGAACGCCAAGTCTGCAAGTATCGATCGAGGTCGATTGCATCCCGGGCCGGCAGAGGCTGGTTATCGAGGTTTCGAATCTGGGCTCGGGGCGGAGTCTGGACGATCAATCCCTCGGCGTCTTTAAAAAGGATGCCCTTGACTGCATCGAGGCCCTCGAGCCCGTGTTCGGGAAGGTGCCGCAGCAGCTCCTCAAGGGTCTCTTCGCCTTCACCGGAGACGATGACATCGGCGCCCCTGTTGAGGTATTCCTTGGCATGGGGGGCCGGTTCGGGACCGCCGAGAACGACCCATGCGCCGGCTTCTCGGCCGAGCCTGATCATTTCCAATAGCGTCGGCCTGGTCAGGAGGGTTCCGTAGAGGCCCAGAACCTTGGGCCGGCAGTGATCGAGCCGGAGTCGAAAACCCTCCAATGAGGAAAAGGTCAGATCGTGGATTTCGACCCCGAAGCCCCTGGCTTCCAGGTGGGAGGCGACGTACAAAAGCCCCAACGGCGGGTAGGGCATCATCACCTCCCGCTCGTGAGGGTCGGCTGCCAGGCAGTAGCCGTGGGACAGCAGAACATCGGTGTGAGAATCGGCAATCATCGTTGAGTCGTTGATTGTAAACGGTTCTGGCCTGCCGATATTCCTGCCGGACTCAGTTCTTATTGGTGGATCCTTCGATGACACCGACAATTCGAGGCAGGTAGTGTTCAGCATTTCGTTTCCTTGAGAAACCCGATTTTGATTTGGGGCCGTGACACAATACGCAATGTGTTGAACTCGCCCCTGATCCGTCGCGGTCGTATCGTTGCGGTCAACGCCGCCCGTCACCTGATGGTGCCGCTGGAAAACCTCGGGGCGGCCTGGCTTGTTGTTGTCTTCCTGGATGCCGATGTCGTCTGGGGGGCTTTCGTTGGGACCCAGATCATCGTTGGTCTGACGGTTCATGTGCTGTCCTGGGGCAACAAGGACTGGCTCTTGCGGCGGGCCTCGGGCGAACCGGCGGAGATGGGCCATTTGTGGCAGCGGGCACTGTGGGCCCGGGCCCGCTTTCTGCCGGCGGCGGTGCTGGTTGTGTATTTCCTCGGGCACGACAGGGAGACGACCGCCTGGGTTTGTGTGTGGATCGGTGCGGCGTTTGTGGCGCAGAGCATGGATGCGCCGATCCTGATCACCCGCCGATTCAAGACGGCCATTGTGGTCGAAATTGTGGCCTTCGCGACCGTCGTCATGCTGCTGTTGACACCGGCCGATGTCGGGGTGTCGGCGGTGATCAGGGCCTGGGCCGTCGGTGCGCTCATCAGGGCGGTTCTGCTGGTGATTGTCATGCTGAACAAGCTGGGGCCGGGCTGTCGCTTGGAAGCCGAACCCGGATATCTGATCTCGGCTGCACCCTTCTTCCTTCTGGGGCTCAGCGGCATGCTCCAATCCAGGATGGATCTCTACATGGCAACCCTGATTCTCGATGATGCTGCCGTCGCTCGATATCAGGTGATCATCAATACGTTCATCATGATCCAGGCCGGGGCCGCCTTCCTGGTCATGCCCTTTGCCAAGACCCTTTACAGGGCGAGTAAGGCGGTCACGGCTGCGTTTGAACGCTCGGTGTGGCTCGTTGGTGTCGGGATCACGGCCGTCGGAACCGGTGGCGCCTGGCTGCTGCTCAACCGGGTCTATCACTTCGATCTTGGGTGGTCGTGGTTCGTTCTGGGGGCGATGCTGGTTGTGCCGATATTTGGTTATGCTCCAAGGGTTTATCGGCTCTTTGGCGCCGGCAGGGAAAGGGCGGTAGTGGTCATCAGTCTGGTGGGTGCCGCGGTCAATCTTGTTATCTCGATAGTGCTCCTGACGACTCTGGGTGCAATCGGCGCCTTGATCGGGAGTGTCATTTCGCAGTGGGTGACGATGGCTCTGATTCTGGGAGTCAGAAGGTATCCAGATCTCCGAAATTAAGGCGAAGTTCTTCGATAGGGACATCGGGTCGGCACGGGAGAACGCCGACTGGCCATGAATCAAACCCGGTGAACCGTTGGGAAAGTGCCCGTTCCAGGGTCTGTCCTCTCGTGCACTGAAACAAAAGGGACGAGCAGCCTATTCTTTTGGCAAGGCGGTGCAATAGTTGGAGGGTTGGACCAAGATGGTCGATATTCATCAGTTCGAGATCACCGATCTCCAGTGCGCCGTCAGCCGCAATCCACGCAGGCACTCCGGCGGCATCGATGATCGCGGATGGACGTCGCCTCTTGCTGTCGATGTACGATCTGGAGTAGTCGACGCACAGAGATCCGGCGGTGGCGTGTGAGTTGCGCATCGAGTCGGAGACCGACAGTCGAGTAAGAACCCTGGCGGTAATCGAGCTGTGAAACCGGCCTATCAGGGAAATTCTACGGCCCAGTCGGCCAAGGGGGATTGTGACCACCGGAATCTGAAATCCGTGCATTCGATCGAGCCAGGAGAATCCGGCCCGGTCGAGGGCGCGGTGGGCTTGATCGTTGGGAAGTGTAAAAAAGAAATCAACGCCTCGTTCTCGGGCGTTGTTGAGTGCCTGGGTGAGGAGTCGACTGTGAAGGCCCGTTCCACGCACTTCGGGCAGGGCCGCCAGATCGCAGACCTGGGCGCCGAGCCATTGCCGATTCTTCGAGATGAATCGTTGAGGCAAAATGCCTGCGGAGGCTATGGGTCGATCGCCATCGAACGCCATGAAGGCAAGGTCGCCCATTCCGAGAAAGGATGTGTCGTACTTGTGACGGAGGTCTTCAGGATCGAAGCGACGTTTGAAAACCATTTTGAACAAAGTGGCCAGATCCGGCATTCGCTCATCGTCCAGGGTTACAAGCCGGGTTTTCTTCGCCATCAGTAGTGTCCCCTTCTCAGTG
>CAYSHZ010000411.1:0-3422 GCA_964430905.1 uncultured Thermoanaerobaculia bacterium
TTCGAATTCGGAAACCAGGAAGGCTGAGGCCCGGCTTGGCCGGAAGCTGTCTGCTGAGGCGCTTCCGAAATTCACCACAGAGGCTCAGAGCACACAGAGGAACACAGAGGTATGAGGTGAGGCGCTCGAAGCGTTAGCCCACCCGCCAAGGCGGGGACAACCGGTTGGACCCCCAGAAGGGCCGACGGCGAGTACTGGGTGTCCACCGGCGGTGGTTGGTTGTAACCTTGGCTGGATGGATCGTGAAGAATCCCAGGCACTTTTGGCGGCACTCAAGATCTTGAGTCGGCGGGACTATTTCAGGGCAGAGCTGTCGGATCGGTTGGCTAAGAAGGATCTTGGAGCGGAGGCGATTTCCTACGCACTGCGGCGCTGCACCGAAATGGGATACCTCGATGATGGTCGACTGGCATTCCGATTCGCCGAATTGCGGGCGCCATCGCGGGGTTGGGGGCCAACCAGGGTTCGCATGGAACTGATGGCCCGGGGGGTCGACGAGAGCGTAGCCGTTGAGGCCTCCGATCTGTCCTCTCAACTTCTCGCCCAGGCCCTGGAGACAGCCCTCCGGAGGGCCGAGGTTCGGGCGCGGGAAGGATGGTGGCGGACTGGAGAGGGCCGGTCGCGGATGATAAGCTCTCTCGTCCGCAGGGGCTTCGAGCCCGAACGGGCCCGCCGAACGGTGGACCGTCAGCGCGTCACAAGGGAGGCGGAAGATCATGCCAACAATGACCAGCCGGGAGATCCGGAAGGCATTTCTTGAGTTTTTCGAGGCGAGGGGGCACCAGGTTGTCCCTTCGTCCTCGCTGATGCCGGCCGGGGATGCCACCCTGCTCTTCACCAATGCGGGGATGAACCAGTTCAAGGACGTCTTTTCGGGGCGCGAAACCCGCTCGATCAGCAGGGCCTGTTCTTCCCAAAAATGCGTTCGGGCCGGCGGGAAACACAACGACCTTGAGAACGTCGGCTACACGGCACGGCATCAGACCTTCTTTGAAATGCTGGGCAATTTTTCTTTCGGAGACTATTTCAAGGAGGAGGCCATCCGCTTTGCCTGGGACCTCCTGGTCAATGTCTACAAGCTGCCGGTCGAACGACTGTGGTTTACCGTCTACACGGACGACGACGAAGCAGCCGTGTTGTGGGAAAGGATCGGCGTACCTCGGGACCGGATCCTCCGTTTCGGAGACAAGGACAACTTCTGGTCGATGGGCGAGATTGGGCCGTGCGGCCCCTGTTCCGAGATCCACTATGACCGGGGTGAGGATCCGATGGCACCGGGCCGGGCGGAACTGGTCAACGGTGACGGCGACGACATTATTGAGATCTGGAACCTGGTCTTCATGCAGTATGAAAGGGACGGCGAGGGTGAATTGCACCCCCTGCCTCGACCCTCAATCGACACCGGCGCCGGGCTGGAACGGTTGGCGTCCATTCTTCAGAACGCTGAAACCAACTACGAGACCGACCTCTTCATGCCGCTGCTGGGGGCCATCGGGGCACTGGTCGAGCGCCCCTACTCGCCGACCGACGACCGGGCGCCGGCCTATCGGGTCATTGCGGACCATATTCGGGCCTCAGTCTTCTTGATGACCGACGGGGTCGTGCCCTCCAACGAGGGACGAGGCTACGTTCTCCGGCGGATCATCCGGCGGGCCCTGCGCTACGGGCGCAAACTGGGACTCGACGGGGCTTTCCTTCATACCCTGGTTCCGGTGGTGATTGGGGAGATGGGCGATGTCTATCCGGAGATCGTTGAACGACAGGGCGTCGTTACAACCCAGCTCAAGCAGGAAGAAGAACGCTTCGCCAGGACCCTCAATGCGGGAACGGATGTCGCGGGCCGGGAACTGGAGCGGATCAAGCGGCGGGGTGACACGGTGGTTCCTGGAAGGCTGGCCTTCAATCTCTACCAGACCAACGGCATTCCGATTGAGCTTCTTGAGGAATTCGCCCAGGAGGAAGGCCTCACCCTCGACAGGGAGGCTTTCGAGGCCGCCCTCAAGGAAGAGAAGGAGCGCGGCCAGGCATCCTGGAAGGGCGGCGTCGAGGCCAGGTTCAAGGCCGACTACGAGGCCCTGGCCGAACGCGGGGTGAAGTCGATCTTTGAGGGCTATGACGCCCTCTCTCTGGACAGCCGGGTCGTCGCTCTTCTTGGGGATGACGGGCAGGTCGAGGCTCTCGCGGAGGGGGCCGAGGGTGAGGTCGTCCTGGAGGTCACTCCCTTCTATGCCGAAAGCGGTGGCCAGGTCGGCGACAGGGGAACCCTGACATGGGATGGCGGCCGGGCGGTGGTCACAGACACTCGAAAGGCACTGGAGGGATTGTTCGTTCATGGGGTTCGGGTCGAGGAGGGCAGACTCAGTGAAGGGTCCTCGGTTCATGCCGCCGTCGAATATTCCGCCAGGCGGGACACCGAACGCAACCACACTTCGACCCATCTGCTCCACGCCGCCCTGCGACAGGTGCTCGGCGATGCGGCCCAGCAGGCGGGCAGTCTGGTCAATCCCGATCGTCTGCGGTTCGACTTCAACTGGGGTAGACCGGTGGATTTTGAACAGCTGCAAGCCATCGAACGTCTGGTCAACGAGGCGATTGTCCGCAACGAGAGCGTGTTGAAGCAGTTCATGGCGGTCGATGCAGCCAGGGAACTCGGGGCGATGGCCCTCTTCGGCGAGAAATACGGTGACACCGTCCGCGTGGTCTCGATAGGAGACGGCGGTTTTTCTCGCGAGCTGTGCGGCGGGTGCCATGTGCGGCGAACTGGAGACATTGGAGCTTTCATCATCCTCGGTGAGCGCGGTGTCGCAGCCGGAGTACGCCGGATCGAGGCCGTCACCGGCCGGGGAGCGATCGAGTTTCTGCAGGAGCGCGCACGACAGGCCGCAGAATTGGCCGGCCGCTATCAGACGTCTTTCGAGGGGTTGGGTCCCCTGCTGGAGAAGAGAGATCGCCACCTGGCCGAACTCGAAGAGGAGGTCCGTACCCTGAAACACAAGCTGGCGTCGGGAGGCGGCGGTACCGATGAGATCCGGACCGAGATCGACGGTGTGACCGTCGTTGCCCGGCGGGCGCCCGAGATGTCGCCGGCCGAGTTGCGGGATCTCGCCGACACCTTGCGGCAGCGGCTCGGAACCGGAGTCATCGTCCTGGGCATGGAGGCCGGGGGAAAGGCAACCCTTCTCGTTGCGGTCACCGAGGATCTGGTAGCGACGCTCAGGGCCGGGGACATCGTCAAACCCCTGGCCGAAATTGTCGGCGGCCGGGGTGGGGGACGTCCCAATCTGGCGCAGGCCGGCGGCCCGGATGTCGAGCATCTTGATGATGCACTCAAGGCGGCGGCCGGCGTCGTTGAAGGCTTGAAGGGGTCGTGACCTCTCGGGATCCGGGGGCAGGGGAGGGCCGGGTAGAGTTTCGGGCTTTTC
>CAYSHZ010000412.1:0-3420 GCA_964430905.1 uncultured Thermoanaerobaculia bacterium
GGTGAAGGTTCCGTCTTCATTTCGGACGGGATACCAGAGGCCATGCCGTTCCCGGTCCCAGCTGATGATGCTGTTGTTCAGATCGTTGGGGCTGTCCGGGAAATCCTCCGGGAGGGTTCGGATGAAAAGGGCGTCATAGGGATTCGGGGGTGAGGCCGGACTCCACATCAGCAAAGGTCCTTCGCCTCCAATCGCCTTGTCTCCCCGGAGCGGTTCAAGGCCCGTGCATTCATAACCACCCTCTCCAAAGTCCAAACGGCTGTACGTTTGGCGTCGGCGGATACACTGCGGAATCCCCAGGACTCCAGGCGCAAAACCGGTACCGTCAAGGTCGGATGGAGAAAGAATGGGACCCTGCAGAGCCCAGCCGGTCTCAGGGAGGAGATGGGCCACATCAATGGTGGTGTCCAGGAATTCCCCCGCCATCCTCGTGGGCCGGCGGCCGATCAGGCGCCAGGTTCCGGCCTCGAAAAGCAATTCGGTCGGCCAGGTCTGCACAATCAATCGATCGCCCTCTGTCTCGAGATGAAGATCCTGGCCGACGTAGTAGTAGCCCATCGCGCATTCGACGGCGTCGAATTGCCGGACGCGCCTGCCTTCAAGGGACGAGGGATTGAAGGCCCAGATGCCACCGGCGTAGTCGTCCCCGTGAACGACCATCGTGGCGTTGTGTTCGAAGGTCAGGTAGATCTGTGAAGCCACGTCCTCCCAGGTTGGCATTTCGGCCACGGCAGTTTTTGGACTGAAGCAGAAGGCCAGCGGCAGGAGGACTGAGATGCCTACGGTGACCAGGCGGACGAAAGTGGATCGACTGTGTTGCACCAGTTCTCCTTGTGTCAATGCTATCCCTCGTCCTCGGTGTCGTCGAGAGTGTTTGTGGCGATCGCCTTGTCGGCCAGAGCCTTTCGCTCGGCCCGCTCCTCGTCGGAAAGGGCCCACTTCTTGACCAGGACTGTCTCTTTCATGTGTTCGATGACATGGAGGGTGATCTCCTCGGCCAGGGTCGTTGTTTCTCCCAGGGCCGGACTTCGGAGGATCGAGTCGACGATCGAGGCGGCCAGTTCCCGGAGGCTTTCGGCGCCCTCTTCGGAGTCCAGGGTTGCCTGAATGGTTTCCAATGTCGTGTCGAGGATGATCTCGCCGACGACTCTGATGACGGGTTTCAATACGGCGTTGGGCAGCGGTACGGCGTGCAGACTCTCGGAGCTGTCGACGGCTCTCTCGAGGTTGAGCCTCAAGAGGTCTCCGAAACTCCTGAGGGTGTCGTCGTTGGTCAGGAGGAGACGAACGTGTTCGGCCAGTGCCTCCTCAATCTCGGCCCGTCGCGGCGCCATGGTCGACTTGATGATCCTCAGATGAGTGCCGTCGGCGATCTCTTCGGCGTAGTCGTCCAGGATGCGAACCGACACCCGGTCGGAGACCTCCTCGGTGATGATGTTGGAGATGTACTCGACGGTCCGAGTGGCGAAGTCCTTGCCGACCGACGACAGCTCACTGCGGCGCAGCCTCATGTACATCGAGACTGCCCGCAGAAGGCGGAAGGGTCGGAAGGCCTGCATGGGGATCAGGCCCAGAACGTCATACCAGTTGAAGATCGGGAAGAAGAACCATTGGGCGTAGGTCTTCCTCTTGAGGGCCATGGACCACCTGACGATGAACTCGACCCAGAACAGGAGGAGGAACGGCAGGTCGATGATCCAGAAATGGTCCGTCAACCGGCCGGCCCGGTCGAATTCCCTGTAGAAGTTCTCCCGCAACAGGGGGCGGATCTCGGAGTCGAACAGGGCAAACCGGTGGCGCAAAAGATCAGGATCTCCCGACCAGAAGTTCCGTACGATGGTCTCCAGGACCTCCGGCTGCATCAGGTCGGCGGTCGGCGCCCCCGCCTCGTCTGCAATGACTCGGGCGATGATGATTCGCGAGCGCCGTTGTCCCGAGCGGTCGAAGACGTTCTCCGAGAGAACCCGGGTCGTCAGGGTCGCCAGATTGTCCAGACGCTGTTCCAGACCTGGGGATGCGGAATCCAGAAGGAGGAGGTCTTCGGCACCGGTCGCTTCGACCGAGAGTTCCTCGGTCAGTGGGTGGGGTTCGATGCCCAGAATGGGATCGTAGATTCTGGTGACGACGGGAACGTAGTGAAAATAGTAGGGGCGAATCCAGAGGTAGGTCATGTCGAAGAGGATCAGGGATAAATTGACGATTGCCATCCAGACCATGAAGAGGTCCCAGATCAGGATCAGGATCTTGCGGTCGATCGTCAGTTTCCCAATTCTCATCTGATGGCACCCCTTTCAGTCGTGATGAAGTCCTTGTTCGATACTCTCACAGTATATTTGATGTTGGAGAAAGGGGCCCGGGAGAGGCACTGGTTGAGTTTGGTCATGGTATTCTGTGTCTCGTAACTTCGAGGAGATGAAGACGGTGAGTTTGGATTTGCGGTGAAACCCGGGGGCCCAGAAACTCGTGGTTGAGAGGTCTTTTCGTCGATTCTGAGTGTTTTTGAAAGAGGGGGAGAATAATGAAACGAGTTCTGTTGGTTGTGTCGTGTGTGTTTCTGTTGGTGGGAGCGGTGTCACTGGAGGCGGCAAGCCCATTCGAGCGGGGATACCGGGTCGATGAGTCTCAGTTCAAGGGAACTGATGATTCATCGGGTCTTGGTGTTGGCGGCAGGGCATCGGGTGGCCCGGATGCCTTTGGTTACACCTTTTCCGATACTGCCGAGGCTTCATGTTCCTATCAATGGATCGATATTTCCGGTACGGGAACCTCGGTGTCGTTGGGTGATGATGTCGGAGCCACGATTACGCTGAGCGAGCCGATGTCGCTCTATGACTCGACGATGAACACGGTTGAAATCAGTTCAAACGGATTCTTGAGTTCGGACGACAGTTCATACGGGGATTTGACCAACGACTGCCCGCTGCCGGCCAGCCCGAGTACCGGTACGGGCGCGAGAATCTACGGCGTTCATGACGATCTCGTTACGTCTACGGCTTTCTACCAGTATTTCGCCGCGTGTCCCCGAGTGGGATCCGACGGGGCGGGTTCCTGCACAGTTTTTCTCTGGGATGAGGCGAACCATTACCAGGATACAACGGCTTTCGATTTCGAGATCATCCTCTATCACGCTTCCGGGGAGATTGTCGTCCAGTGGGACGACCGGAACCCCGAGGGCGGCAGCGGCTCGACCACCGGCATCCAGAACGCGGCTGCGGACATCGGTCTGACCTATGTCTGTGATACGGCGAACAGTCTGCCTGCCGATGCCGGCGTCTGCTTTGGCCTGGGTTCGTTGGGTGGAGACCTCGAAATCACCCTGAGCAGCACCGCGAGCAATCTGGCCCTCAACGAACCCTTTTCCTGGGATCTCGGTGCGGCCAATCTTGGTGGCGGGGCACAGAACAACGTCGTCGTGACCTC
>CAYSHZ010000413.1:0-3404 GCA_964430905.1 uncultured Thermoanaerobaculia bacterium
GAGATGGTGGCCTCAGGCTGGGGAACTAAGCTCGTTCAGGAGCCGTCTCGCGGCGTTGTTGCCGGGGTTGAGTTCGAGGACCCGTTCGGCATGATCGAGGGCTTCGGCAATCAGGGCCGCAGCCCGGGCACCGTCGGTGCGGGAGGCTTCCATCGAAGCCAGGCGGGCCAGGGCCAGAGAGGTTGCGGTGGTTCGATGGTTGAGTTCAAATGAGCGTTCGAGGGCCGTGCGGGCCCTGCGCAGGGCAGCTTCGGGAGAGTCACCCGTCTGCAGGAGACGGCGGGCCCGGATCAACTCAATTTCTCCCCTCAGGCGGTGCGCCTCGGAGAAACTCGGGTCAAGTGCCAGGGAGCGACGGACGGCTTTCTCCGTCGCTTTCAGTGCAGGTTGGGGGGAACGATTCCTGCCGAGAGCGTCATCGGCCGCGGCCAGCTCGACCTCGGCCAGTTCGACCCAGGCCAGGGGGTGATCACCAAGGATTTCAATGCCTTTTCGAAGATCCTCACGCGCGAGGTCGAGCTGGGATTTGGGATCTCCCTCGTGTTCGATCAGATACCGGGCGACGAGCCGGTGGGCGATGCCGGAATTGAGGTAGGGGAACGCCCAGTCGGGATTTCGTCTGGAAGCCTCGGCGTACTTTTCGAGTGCTGATTCGATCTCACGGTCCGGCGCCTCACCATGGGCAATCCGGACCTTGCCCGCCAGTCGGAAGACGTTCCCGAGGTTGTTGTATGCGTAGGTATAGGCGGGATTGATTTCGATGGCCCGTTGATAACTCTGGATTGCCAACTCGATGGATGCTGTTGGGTCATGACCGAGGCGCAGCTCATGTTCGCCGCGGAGCCTGTAGACGATGCCGAGGTTGGAGTGGGCGTGGGTGTAGTCCGGAAGAAGTTCGGCCGCTCGGGTGAAGAGATCGATTCCGGCCTCGATCGACGGAATGGGATCAAAGCCGTGATCACGAGCCGCGTTAATTGTGTCAATGTGGATTAGGCCAAGACTGTTGAGCGCGCCGACGTTGTTCGGGTCCAGTTCCAGTGCTCTTTCGAGGCTTTCGATCGCTTGGTGGCGTATGGGATCGGGGTTGATACCTCGTTTTTCCTGGGCAAAGGCGAGGTAGAGCCTGGCGTTGCCGAGGGTGCGATACGCGTCTGAGCTCTCTGGCGCGACAGCAACGCCTTCTTCGGCGGCTTCAATTGCACTGTCGAGAGTCCGGGCGGAGTCCTGGCCGAGTGAGTATTGGAGCCGCGCCTTGGCCGTGTGGGCCGAGGACAGGCGCAGGTGGGCGGTCACGAGGGATGGAGAGGCGACAACTGAATTCGTGCAGGAGGCAACGGCGATCTCGTGCCAGTGGTCGAAACCCCGGGCGTTCTCGTGAAGGAGAACGCCAAGGGCGGTATCCGCCAGATCGCAGAGACGCAGGTGGGTCAGGGGATCCGAGGATGCGATCTCGATTGCCCTTTGATATTCCTTACTCGCTTCGCTGAAACCGTCGAGAGTTGCCTCGTGGTTATCCTCTCCGGTCTTCAGGGCACGGCCGAACAGGGCGTCGCCGCTGATCAGCCGTGCCTGGTAGCGCCAGGGTTCGTCAGCAATCGAGGACCTCGCGAGAACGACTGCATCGTCGAACCGGTCCTCCAGAAGCGCGATTGATGCCCTGACGAGGGTGCTCTCACTCGTTGAACCCTCGACATCATTTTCCAACAGTTCGAGGGCCGGATCTCTGATATTTTTCTGGGCTCGTTCGATTCTCAGACGGCGCAGCTCCCCGTCCTTTTCCCGGGATGCTTCAGTCAGCTCGGTGCGATAGATTGAGGCCAGGGTCCGGCCGAGGGCTGTGCGAACCTCGAGACGATCGAACCCCGATTGCATCGCCCGTTCGAGATGCCTTCGTGCTTCCTCGAAGTTGCCCAGTGCCAGATGCGTTCGGCCGAGCGCCGCGTGTCCCGGACCCTCGGCCACTGGACCGAACTCCGCAATCCTGCGCTCAATCGCCGACATCTCGGTGCGAACGCCGTTGAGTTCTCGTGTGATGTTGTGCAGGGGCAGCATGTGGATGAACCGGATTCTGGCGGCCAGTCGTTCCTCCTGCGCTCCCAGGTCGCGGGCCAGAACCATCCGGTCTCGGGCCTCGATCCGTGCCGCTATCGCAATTGCGGCGCCTATCGCTAGGGCAAGGAACGCCAGGGCAATGGCTGCGGAGGCGACGGGCCTCCTTCGAATCAGCCGGAGGAGGCGGGCGAATTTTCCCAGGGGACGGGTTTTGATCGATTTGCCCTCGAGCCAGCGCCCCAACTCGTCGGCGAAAGCCTGTGCCGAATCAATCCGATGGCGGGGTTCCTTCTGGAGACAGGCGAGCACGATCACGGCAAGGTCGTCGGGGATCCCGGGATCGATTCGGGAGGGGTTGGGTGGTTCCCGATCGATAATTTGTGCGAGGAGATCGACGGGAGTCGAGGCCTCGAACGGCGGTCTCCCGGTCAAGAGAAGGAAGAGAATCGCACCGAGAGCGTACACGTCGGTTCGCCGGTCGATGTTTCGGATGTCACCCCGAGCCTGCTCAGGCGCCATGAAGGCTGGTGTTCCCAGAACCTCTCCGGTTCGGGTCAGGAAGTTGCTGTCCTCGACTCCGGCCAGCCCAAAATCGACGATATACGGTTTCGTCGATCCGTCTTCGAGCCGTTCGACGAGGATGTTGCCGGGTTTGAGATCGCGGTGGCTGACACCTGCTGCGTGGGCGAAGTGCACGGCCTCGGCGGCCGTCTTCAAGACGCGGATTCGCTCTTCGAGCGGCATCGATTCGGCGGCGACGTCGAGGGGTTTTCCGTCGATGTATTGCAGAACGAGAACAGTGCGCCCGCTTTCGTCTTGGGTGACCTCGTGAACCTTGCAGATGTTGGGATGATCGAGACGGCTCTGGGTCGTGGCTTCCCGGGCGAACCGTTCCACGGTCACCGGATCGTGGCGCATGAGGATCTTCATCGCGACCCAGCACTGGCGCCGGTCATCCCAGGCCTTGAGGACTTCCCCCACGCCGCCGGAGGCGATGGGAACGGCTGTTCGATACTGCCACATGGATTTTTGGCGAATCGGGTTGTGAACCGATCCTGGGGACAACTGTAGCATTCGAGTTGCAGGAAGAAAAAGTGTTCCTTGGAATTCTGTTCTCCGTCCTCAGGATTTCCAAGGGCAATTTCCAGGGAATGATCAACACCGTTCCCGACCAAAAAGAACACGACCAAAAATGCTCTATCTACCTGTTTTCTGGACTGTTCTCAGTGAGTTGGCCTTTGCTTCCTCCGTGGGGCCGTTCAACGATCAATACCGCAGCTGAACCTCAAGGACCACAGATCGGCGGAGGACATCGCCGAAGACATGCTGGCGGGCCTTCTCGTCAAGCGCAT
>CAYSHZ010000414.1:0-3397 GCA_964430905.1 uncultured Thermoanaerobaculia bacterium
AATGAGGAATTTGGGAACACTCATCCTGGCGACCAACTGTTGATCGGTGAACGGGATTGACTGCGGCTTGTGATAGCCTTGACAGCAACGAAGCCCGCAGTTGGGCTTGCCGTTTTTGAGAACCGATCCCAGAAATACAGCATTGGTCCTCGTTTTTCCTTCGAGGGCAGCGCTTTTTGGAGGGTCGGCTCGGTGGCATTTGGATCTTTGGAGCTGGCTGATGATTGCTGTTTCTCGTTGTTGTTGTCTCACGGTTGTTCTTGGTCTTGGGCTGTGCCTGCCTGCTTTCGCGGTTGATCTGTCGCCGGCTGCTTCGGTGGCGCCCCTTGGCGAGTGGTCACAGGACTGCAACTCCAGCTTCCTCCTGTCGGCGATGCCCAGCGCCTGGTCCATGGCTCCCGGCCAGGGCCTGACGGTGATGACACGGGTTGCGATTGATTTCGAGGCCCTGCCCGAGGATGTCTATGTGGTTAGTCGGGACGACCGGAGTGGCGAGAGGGTTTATGACCTGACGGGCTTCGAATATATGGCTCTGGAGGCGGAGATTCGGAGGCTCGGGACCGGGCGGGTCATCCGGGTGTTGCCGGGAACCTATTCGATGGACCATGCCAAGGCGCCGGTGGTCTTCGTCTGGGATGGGCGTAACAAGGAAGGCATTGTGGCCGGGCCGGGTCTCTATGAGATCGAGGTTCGCGGGCGGTTCGTGCCCCGGTGGGCGGGCCTCATTGCCGAGGACGGCTACGGCTATCGGGATCTGGAGTCCTGGTCCGTCGTCGAGGAGGCGTGTCGCCGAACACTGACGGTCGAGATCACCAGAAAGACTATTCACAGGGATAAAGCCGGCCGAGGCACCTCGTGTGCGGCGCCGCCGGCGTCCTACTATTCGACGGTCGACGCCACCAGTTCGGCAACCCTGCGATCGACCCTTCACCCGGTGATCGACGATCACACGCGGTTCCCCTACTCATCGACCTCGACTGACACGTGGGACGTTCTCAACGACGCGGACGAGAACCCCTCCAATGCTTCGCAGCTGTTGACGGTCTACAAGAACGAGGCCAATGCCGACGGATGTTCGTCGGGCTGTGCATGGAACCGGGAACACGTGTGGGCGAAGAGTTTCGGTTTTTCAGAGGAGTCCGGGAACGGCCGGATTCCCTACACGGACTGCCACCACCTGCATGCGGCCGATCCCAGCTACAACTCGTCTCGCGGAAACAAGGTCCTTAACGACTGCCCTGGATGCACCACCTATTCGACCGACGCCAACAATGGTTTTGGCGGTGGCGCCGGTGACGTCAACAGGGGCAGCGGAGGCTCGACTTCATGCGGAAATACTCCCACCGCGGGCGATGTCTGGGAGACGTGGGATCACCGCAAAGGCGATATCGCCCGCACGATTCTCTATATGGACATTCGTTACGAGGGTGACACGGGCGCAATGGGTGCCGAACAGGATCTGGTGGCGACCTCCGATTTGGCTCTGATGAGGGTCGAGACGACCTCGTGCGGCGACGGCTACCAGGATCCGGCCTATCATGGTGTGCTTTCGACGCTGCTGGCCTGGCATGCGGCGGACCCTGTCGATAGTGACGAGCAACGCCGCAACGACCAGGTGTGGTGTTACCAGGGCAATCGCAACCCCTTCGTCGATCACCCGGAATGGGTGGACTGCCTCTACAACAACGTCTGTTCGGGTTCGACGAACCCGGTGTTCGGTGGTATCGACAGTGCAACCGACCCGGATGGCTGTCTGGCGACCGGAGTGGATATTTCCTGGTCGACGCCGACCGACTGGAACGACGGTTGTTCCTCCAGTTGCAGCCGGGGGTTTCGGGTGTATCGGGGTGGCGTCCAGATCAGCAGCGGAGGGTGTGCCGGTGTGCTTGGGGAGGCCGTGACGTCCTGTACAGATACGGCGGGTAGCGCGGGAACGACCTACACCTACACGGTGGAAGCCGACAACGATCTGGGCTCCACCAGCTCGGGCGGGACCTCTGAGGACGCGGCGGATTCGGCCGACGACGGTTCGGCCCCGGTGATCTCATCGGGACCGACGGCTTCCTCAACATCCTCGACCTTGACGGCATCCTGGACGACCAACGAAATCTCCGATTCCTACCTCGAGTGGGGAACGGCGGCAGGCGGTCCTTATCCCGATACGACATCCGACGGAACGGATGTCACCAGTCACTCCCTGACGGCCACGGGTTTGGCGTCGTCGACGACCTACTACTACCGTGTCTGCTCCACGGATCCCTGTGGCCATGGACCGACATGTTCGGCAGAGAACACGGCAACGACAGCGGGAGGTTGTGACCCGGGCTCCAATACGCCGATTTTCATCAACGAATTCCACTATGACAACGTGGGAACCGATTCGGGAGAGTTCGTCGAGGTCGCCGGTCCGGCGGGTACCGACCTGACATCGTGGCAGATCGGCCTGTACAACGGCTCCGGTGGCGCCCAGTACGATCTGGACGCACTGGGGGCGGTCATCGATGACGAGGGCAACGGATATGGCGCCATCTCGATTTCCTACCCGTCCAATGGGCTCCAGAACGGAGCGCCCGATGGGTTGGCCCTGATCGATGCCTCCGGCTCGGTCGTGCAGTTCCTGTGCTACGAAGGGACATTCACGGCAACCTCGGGGGCGGCCAACGGCCTGACCTGCACGAATGTTGGGGTATCGGAAGATGCCTCCCCGATGGGAGATACGCTGCAACTGATCGGTGGCCCCGGCTTTGTCTACGAAGACTTCAGCTGGACCGGGCCAACGGCCGGCAGTCCCGGTTCACTCAATGCCGGGCAGGATATGCGGTGCGGGAGTGGTCCGACAGCCCCGGCCTTTGGTGGGATTGATGCGGCAACTGACGTTGACCCCTGTGCGGTGACCGGCATTCGGATCGATTGGACGACGCCATCGGCCTGGAACGACGGTTGTTCGTCGGGATGCACTCGGGGTTTTAACGTCATCCGGGATGGGGTGGCGCTGGCGTCCGGAGGGTGTGGAGGCGCGCAGGCCGAGGCCTCGGTCTCCTGCGTCGACACGACGGCCGCCGCAGGAACGAGTTACACCTACAAGGTGGAAGCCTTTGGCGATACCGGTCTGACTTCGGATGGTGGCGGTGCGTCAATTGCCGAGACCGAGGCAACGTCGGACGGTACCGCGCCGGTGATCACGGTAGGGCCTGCGACGACGGTGACATCTTCGAGCTTCACCGCCACCTGGACGACAGACGAGGCCTCAGACAGCTACATTTATTGGGGCACGACCAGTGGTTCCTACCCAAACTCAACCTCAGACGCCAGCGACGTGACCGGGCATTCATTGGACGTGACGGGACTTTCAGCGAATACGACCTACTACTACCAGGTCTGCTCGACCGACGCGTGT
>CAYSHZ010000415.1:0-3388 GCA_964430905.1 uncultured Thermoanaerobaculia bacterium
CCGAATTGGAGCATGAAATGGCGAAAATCGAACCGTTCAGGGCGCTGCGCCCGCGGCCCGAGGTCGCGGCCCAAGTAGCCTCACCCCCCTACGACGTGTTGAACTCGGCCGAAGCCCGCGAGATGGCTTCTCTCAACCCAATCTCCTTTCTTCACGTCAACAAGCCGGAGATTGACCTTCCTGAGGGAACGGATCCCTATGACCCGGCGGTCTATGCCAAGGGGGCGGAGAATCTCAAGGCACTGGTCGATGATGGGTTTCTGATTCAAGAAGAAAGACCGGCGCTCTACCTCTACCGACAGATCATGGGTGATCATAGTCAGATTGGTCTGGTGGCCGGAACGTCGGTCGACGAGTACGAGGCGGGGCTGATCAAGAAACACGAGTTCACCCGCCGCAAGAAAGAGGACGACCGGACACGCCACGTCGATGCCCTCGACGCCAACACCGGCCCGGTTTTTCTGACCTATCGGGCGCGAGCAGAAATCGACCGCCTGGTCGATCGGCTGACCGCCGGCGAAGCCGACTACGACTTCACTGCCCCCGACGGCATTCGACATACTTTGTGGGTTGTCTCGAACGATTCAGATGTGCAGGCCCTGATCTCGGCCTTGAGCGGTGTGCCGGAACTCTATGTCGCAGATGGCCACCACCGTTCGGCCGCGGGTACCCGGATTCGCGCCCTGCGCCGCGATGCCAATCCGAATCATACGGGCGAGGAGCCCTATAACTTCTTTCTCTCTGTCATCTTTCCCGACAACCAGATGTTGATCATGGACTACAACCGAGTGGTCAGGGATCTCAATGGACTCGATCAGGAGCAGTTTCTTGCTGCGGTCGAGGAAAAATTCACGGTGGAAGAGTGTGAGATGTCCCGACCGATCGAGTCGAAGTCCTGGTCGGTGTATCTCGGAGGCAGGTGGTATCGCCTCGCGGCGAAAGAGGGCAGCTACCCGGCCGAGGATCCGGTTCGGCGCCTGGATGTTGCCATTCTTCAGGAGAATCTGCTGGCGCCAATATTGGCGATTGGAGATCCGCGTGCCGATGAACGCATCGATTTTGTCGGTGGCATTCGGGGCATGGAAGAACTGATCCGCCTCGTGGACAGTGGTGATTTTGCCGTGGCGTTCGCCCTGTTTCCGACCTCGATCGACGATTTGTTTGCGGTGGCCGATGCCGGTGAAGTGATGCCGCCGAAATCCACCTGGTTCGAACCCAAATTGCGCTCGGGCCTGATTGTGCGACCTTTGAGTGAATGAATGCGGTTCTATCCGCTGGAGGAGACATATGAAGATTTTGATTTCCGACGCATTTGACCCATCCCTGCCCGGCCGCCTTGAGGCTTTCGGTGAGGTCACCGAGGACAAGGATCGGCTGGCCGAGATGGATGTCGTCCTGATTCGGTCGAAGACCAAATGTACCCGTGACTATATCGATCAGGCGAAGGCTCTCCGCCTGATCATTCGCGGAGGTGTCGGTCTGGACAACGTGGATGTTGATTACGCACGCTCCAAAGGCGTTCAGGTCTTCAACACGGCATCAGCCTCGGCAGTCGCGGTGGCGGAGCTTGCGTTTGCCCTGATGATCGCGGTTCCGACTCGCCTGGTCGATGGTCACGTTGGGATGATGGACAAGCAGTGGCTCAAGAAACAGCTCAAGCGCACTGAATTGATGGGCAAGACCCTGGGCCTGGTCGGGGCCGGCAATATTGGCACAGAGTTGGCACGGCGCGCGATGGCCTTCGGCATGAAGGTCATTGCCTTTGATCCGGTCTTGAAACAGCACGAGGTTGCCGAGTTGGTCGACCGGGATACGCTCTTTGCCCAGGCCGACTATATCTCTTTGCACGTGCCCCTGATCGACTCGACCCGCGGCATGATCAACGCCGAAACCATGGCGCAGATGAAGGACGGTGTGGTTATCATCAACACCGCACGAGGCGGGTGTGTTGTGGAAGAAGATATGGTTGCGGCACTCAAGAGCGGCAAGGTTCGGGCCTTCGCAAACGACGTCTGGTACTCCGATCCGCCGGCCGACGACTGCCCGCTCTATGGCGCACCCAACGTCATCATGACGCCGCACATTGGGGCTTCTTCAAAGGAAAACATGCTCAGAATCGGCGATGTCGTGATTGATATTCTCAAAGACTTTTCCGACCGCACAGCGTGATCAGGAGGCGATGATGCACAGAAGCTGGAATTTTTTTGCAGGACCGGCAACTCTGCCGCTCGAGGCTCTCGAGCAGGCCCAAAATGAGTTTCTCGACTGGGAAGGCACCGGGATGTCGGTGATGGAGATCTCCCACCGCTCCAAGGAATATGATGCCGTTCACCACGAGGCCATGTCCCTGTTCAAGGAGCTGTTGGGTCTCGATGACGACTTCGAGGTCCTCTTCGTGCAGGGTGGCGCATCGACCCAGTTTGCCATGCTGCCGCTCAACTTCCTGCCCGCGGGAGCTTCTGCGGACTACGTCAACACCGGGACGTGGTCGGCCAAGGCTATCAAGGAAGCCAATATCGTCGGGACGTGCCGGGAGGCCGGATCGTCCGAGGCATCGGGCTTCACGACGGTTCCGGCGCAGGAGGATCTTGATCTCGATCCCAACGCCGCCTATCTCCACGTGACGTCGAATAACACGATCAAGGGAACCCAGTTTCATCAGTTCCCGGACTCCGGTCAGATTCCGCTGGTCGGTGACATGTCGTCGGATATTTTGTGGAGGCCCTTTGACGCCAACGCGTTTTCGATGATCTATGCCGGCGCCCAGAAGAACATCGGACCGTCCGGAGTGACGGTCGTACTGATCCGTCGTTCGTGGGTCGAGAAGGCCGTCGTTGACCAGGTGCCGACGATGTTGCGCTACGCGACCCACCTGGACAAGGATTCGCTCTACAACACTCCGCCGTCGTTCTCGATCTACATGGTTCGAAATGTCCTGCGTTGGGTCAAGGCCCAAGGCGGATTGGCCGGCATGGAGGCTCGAAACCGGGCCAAGGGTGATCTGCTCTACGGTCTCTTTGATGAGATGTCGGATTTCTACCGTTGTCCGGTCGCCAAGGACAGCCGCTCCTACATGAACGTCGTCTTTCGCCTGCCGTCAGAGGAACTCGAGGCAAAATTCGTTGCCGAGGCGGTTTCCAACGGCATGTTCGGCCTCAAGGGACATCGATCGGTCGGTGGTTGCCGGGCCTCGATTTACAACGCGATGTCGCCCGAGGGCGTCCAGGCCCTGGCCGACTTCATGAAGGAGTTCGCCCGAGTCAACGGATAGGTATCAGCTGTCAGCTATCGGCTATCAGCTGTCGGCTGTCAGTAATCAGCTTTCAGTAGCAGTCAGTTGTCGGCGAAGAGGATTTCCAAGAGGCGATCGAGGTCCTTGCCGGTGATT
>CAYSHZ010000416.1:0-3372 GCA_964430905.1 uncultured Thermoanaerobaculia bacterium
CACACCGCAAGTGCATAGGTCGTCAACAACAGGGGGTCGAAGCGAAGGGGGCCTCCACAGCGAGAGAGGACACCGATGGCTTCATTGAAGTCAGCCGAATGTCTGGAAGAACCGCTTCGGCTGCAGAGAGCCACCGCGAAGTCTCGGGCCACTTCCGGCATTCCGTTGCTGTCTCGATAGGCTGTTCTCAGGGATTCCAGGGCCTTTGCCCGATTGCCGACCATGAGAAAGAGCTTTCCTGCAAGGTGCTGCGCTTTCCAGGGAGGGGTGTCACCCCGGAGGACTTCTTCCATACGGGCCAGGGTTTCTGCATCTCCGGCTCCGCGGGATTGCCATCGGAACAGGGCAAGGTTGAACGACGCCTCGATGTGGCGAGGATCCCTGGCCAAGGCATCCTCCCAGGCATGTTCGGCCCGAGAAAGCTGGCCCAGCGTGGCATAGGACACAGCCTGGTTGTTGAGAGCATCTCCGAGCAGGAGCCGGGCCTTGGGGTTGGGCCTGGGGTAGGGGAGATTGGACACCGTTGTGAAGATATCGACGAGACGTTGGCGAATGTCCGAAAATGACGAAGGACGGTGTGAGGCCTCCTTCTCCAGGCACTGGAGCATCAAATCACTGAGGTCGTCGTCGATTGTTGGATTGAGCGATTGGGGAGCGGGTGGCGGTGAGTTGCGGTGCATCTCCTCGATCAGTGCCAGTTGAACCTCGGGGAGGGCCTTTTGGTCTTTGATGGGGAGGACAAAGGGCCGACGTCCGCAGAACAGCTCGAAGAGGATGCACCCGAAAGCATAGATATCGGCCGGCTTCCCGGCGGCATGGCCCCCGTCCCACTGTTCCGGAGGCATATAGGGTGGCGTGCCCATCAGTCCGCCGCCAAGGGTCATTGTCTTCCAGATGCCATCCGCCGGAATCGAGCTCGTTTGGATCTCATCGTCACCGCCGATGATCGGTTCGTCCTGGATGAAACCGCGCCCAACCAGGCCGAAATCGGTCACCTTGGCGATGCCGTCCGAACCAATCAGGACATTGGCTGGTTTGAGATCCCGGTGGGCTAGGCCGTTGTGATGGATACCGGTGTCATCTATCCATTCAAAGGTATGGGCGTGGTGCATTCCGGAGGCAATTTGGATGGCCATGTCCAGCCGTTGAGCCTGAGAGTGTTCTCCCTTGATCCACTGGTCCATTCCATCGCCGTCGATCAGTTCGATGAAGAGTCTTGCGATGCCACCGAGTTCCCGAACGAAGTAGGCGGCACAGATATTGACGTGAAGGCCCAGGCCGATCCAGGCCTCGGCTTCTCTCAAGAAACGGAGTCGGCCACTTGCGGTCGCAAGCGTTTTTGGAAGGGGAGTCTTGACCGCCAGATCCAGGGCCAGGGCGCGGTCGAAGACGAAATAGACTTCACCCATGCCGCCGCGCCGAACATCTCGGACCTCATACCGTCCGTCGATAACGCGTCCGACCTCCCACAGGGTGGTGTCGGAGGCGTCTGTACTTGGAATTGCCCCGGAGTGTCCGGTCTCGGTGGGGGGGGCATCACCCTCGAGATCAATCTCGGTTGGCGGAACCTCGGCCTCTCCCGAGTCTTCTTTGGTGGAGTGTATTTTCTCAGCGGATTGATTGATCTTGTTCAGGAGGCGTTGCAATCGGTCATCATCGGGATTGAGACTGGCTGCCTTCTTGAGCGCAATGCGGGCCGAGTGCCGCTTGCCCAGTTGTTCGAGACAGTAGGCCGTCCAATACCAGCCGTTGGCCTCCGTCGGCTTCTGAGTCGTCCAGGTCTGCAGCAGTCCGAGTGCCTGTTGCCAGTTCCCCGCTTTCAGGGCGGCATCCAGGCGTTGCCCCAATGAAGGCTGGCCGCCGCTATCGGTCATGCGTTCTCCTCTTCGGTAATGGCGGCCTCAAGAGCCTTGAGGAACTGGTCGGCTGTGACGTACCGCCGTTCGACGTCCTTCTGGACGGCCTTGTCGACGACTGCTGCAAGGTTTTCCGGGAGATCGGGGCGTCTTTCGAGAATCGGAATGGGTGGGTCTTCGATCATCGCATGAATCGGATGTCTGGGCGCAGGCTGATTCCGGCCGCCCCCCTGGGGAGGTGAGAGGGGAAAGTCGATCGAGAACTGTCGGGTCAGGAGGTAATAGAGGCTGACCCCGACCGAATACACATCCGAGGGGGGTTTGACGAAGCGGTAGTCGAGGATCTGTTCGGGGGCCATGAACATCATGGAACCCGCAACCTCGCCGACCCGGGTGAAATCAAACAGGGAATTGCCGGCTTCCTCGAAGGACTTTGCGAGCCCGTAGTCGGTAATTTTTGCCTTCATGTCGGGGTCATCATGGACTCGATTGAGGAGGAAATTTCGGGGTTTGAGATCTCGATGAACGAAGCCGTGGTCGTGCAGGGCCTGAAGCCCGCGAAGGATATCGCAGGTAATCCTGCCCGCGAGCCGTGGATCAATGGGGTCCTGAAGGGACTCTGACACCAGGCTGTAGGCATCGCCGCCCTCGAGGTACTCGATGGAGAAGAAGAGGTGCTTGTCGTCTCGTCCCCGCTCCAGGATCCGGGCCAGATTGGGATGAATGACCATGGACTGGACACCGATTTCCCTGTCGAAGAGTTTGAGGCTCTTTTCGTCCGCAGCGGCATCGGGCAGGATTTCCTTGACCGCGCACAAACGTCGGGTAGGTTCATGGACGGCCTTGTAGACCACCCCCATTCCACCCCGGCCCAATTCCCGGACGATTCGATAGTGTCCGATTGTTGTCCGGGTGACGTTTGGTGACCTCTGTGCCGCCGTGCAGGTCGGGCAGAGATACCGGGCATCGGGCAACTCGTTGGCCCAACCGTCAGCCGATGCCCAGCGGTGAAGGTCCCGTTGACAGCCGACGCAGGGGAAAGTCCGGTCTGACCGTGGCGGAATCGTTTTGGCCGCCATCAGAGAAGGATTCGCGGGTCGTATGGATTGCGGGGATGAAGCTTGCGGCGGGGGATCCTGAAGTACTCGCCGATTTCGGCCATGGTTCTCATTGGGAGTATCATCCCGGTCGAGGATGCGGATACGAATGACGGTTTGACCGGCCTTGATCTCGTCCCGGTCTTCGAGTTCGTGGCGCCGAATTCGCCGGTGGTTGACGAAGGTGCCGTTCTTGCTGTCCAAATCCTGGATCAGGCAAAGGGGTGGCCGAATGTCCAGCAGGAAGTGGTGGCGAGAGATCAAACGGTCCGCAGCAGGCTCCAGAACGAAATGGGCCTTGGGCGATCGACCGACCAGAAAAGAGTCGGCTTCTTCAAATTCAAAGAACCGACCGGCCTCCGGCCCCTCCACAACCTCGAGTCGAACCCGCATATCTGATTCTACCGGAGCCGGATGGT
>CAYSHZ010000417.1:0-3366 GCA_964430905.1 uncultured Thermoanaerobaculia bacterium
CGTCCCCCTGTGGCTGGAGGGGCGGGTGCTTGGGGTCATCCTGGCTGACAACGCCCCCGCCTGGGAGATCCTCGTGTTCCCCGACGAGGCAGAGGATTTGGGTCGAACCGTTGCCTTCCTGACCGACCAGGGCATCATCGAAGGCGATGACCTCCAACGACGATTTGCCTCTCGAAGAATCGGGACAATGGCACCCCTGATTGTTGCCGATAACGTCACCTGGGAGTCCGTTGCAAGGGTCCGGTCTCACCAGAGTGATTTTCCTGAACTCTCCGTCGTTAGCGGATACCGGCGATCCTACCCGCTGGCCGACACAACCGCACATGTCGTCGGTTACCTTCGAAGAGTAACGCAGGCCGAAGCTGAAGAACATGCCGATTTCCAGCCGGATCAACTGATCGGCGCCATGGGAATTGAAAACCTCGGCGAAGTTTTTCTCAGAGGCCGGAACGGGGAACGACGCGTGGTGGTTTCAGCTGTCGGGCGCCAACTGGGAATGATCGATGACCAGGAACCGACCCCCGGCCACGACCTCGCCGTGACCATCGACACTCGAATTCAGGAAGCCGCCGTCAGGGCCCTGGGTGATGCCTCAGGAGCGGTCGTTGCCCTGGACGTTCATTCGGGAGCCATCCGTGCCCTATACTCGTCACCCAGTTTCGATCCCAATATCTTCAGTTCACCCCTGAGCCCCCAGCAGTGGTCCGAGCTTTCGAACGATCCTCGACACCCCCTCCAAAATCGGTGTTTCCAGGGAACCTATCCTCCCGGATCGACCATCAAGCCCTTCCTGGCCCTGGCCGCACTCGAGGAAAAGCTGGTAGATCCGCAGTGGTCGGTCTATTGCCGCGGGTCGGTGACCCTTTACGGTCATACCTTCCGGTGCTGGCGTCGGGGTGGTCACGGCACCGTCAACATGAGACGAGGGCTCGAAGTCTCTTGCGATGTCTATTACTATCTCCTTGGCCAGAAACTGGGCATTGAACGCATTGCCTCGTGGCTCGGTAAATTCGGCTTTGGTCGCCGGACCGGTCTTGGCCCGGCTCAGGAGGCGTCCGGTCTGATCGGGACACCAGAATGGAGTCGACGCGTCCGTAAGACGCCGTGGTACCCCGGCGAGAGCGTTTCAGTTTCCATTGGCCAGGGACCGCTCCTGGTCACGACTCTTCAGATGGCCCGTTCGTTCGCCCTGCTTGCCAATGGTGGCTTTCTCGTGACACCTCATTTGATTCCTCCGGAGAAACCAAACCCACTAGAAAAAGTTGCCATTGACCCTTTGGATCTTGAAGTCGTCGTGGCAGGATTGGAGAATGTTGTGGCAGGGAGGGAGGGAACGGCACGAAGACTGGGACGGCTCTCGGTCGCCGGCAAGACCGGCACCGCCCAGGTTGCCCGCCTGCCGGAAGAGGGTTCAAATTCCGAACGGGCCCACAACCTGCAGCATCACGCATGGTTTATTGGTTGGGGGCCTGTTGAGAACCCCGAAATTGCCGTTGCAGTTCTTGTCGAGCATGGCGGCGGTGGTGGTTCCGTCGCGGCTCCGGCGGCTGCGGTGGTCTTTGAGGCCGCCCTCCAAACTGGACCCCACGCCATGAGCCGGGAAAAAGGAGACTAGGGGCCGGCGATGCGGTACCGAATCGATGCCGGGTTGATGTTGGCCGTCGTGAGCGTGCTGGCCGCCTCATTGGTCAACCTCTACGGAGTATCCTCGGCCGTCGGACCGGGGCTCCTTCTGCGTCAGGCTGTCTGGGGCGTTATCGGCCTGGCGGTGTTGTGGGCCTGTTCCCTCATCAGCTCGACTTTCTGGGAGAAGGTGGCCCCGAAGATCTATGCCCTGTGCATCATCGGCCTGATTGCCGTCCTTTTCCTTGGCCAGGTCAGAGGCGGAACCCGAGGTTGGTTTGTATTTGGGCCGATCAGCCTCCAGCCATCCGAGTTCGCTCGACTGGGAACGATGTTGCTGGTTGCCGCCTTCCTGGGGAAACGGGAAGAGGACCTGCTTGACCTTCGGGCTTTTGTGCTCCTCTCTGCCATCGTTGGACTCCCGGTAGCCCTTGTTCTCGCAGAACCTGATCTCGGTGTTGCCCTGACCTTTTTGCCGGCCCTGGTGATCGGTTGGTGGCTCGGTGGCCTGAAACGTCGTGTTTGGGTCTCTTTGTGTCTGTTGGCGGCAATCACGGCCGGTGTTGCCTGGGTGCGGGTTCTCAAACCCTACCAGAAGGAACGTGTACTGACGGTTCTCGACTCCGAACGAGACCCTTACGGTGCTGGATACCAGGTCCGGCAAAGCCGAATTGCCGTGGGGTCCGGTCGCCTGATTGGCGAAGGAATCGGTGGTGGATCCCAGTCCGTTCTTCGTTTTCTCCCCGCTCAACACACCGATTTTGCATTTGCCGCGTGGGCCGAGAGCACCGGGTTTGTCGGTGGATCCGCACTCCTGATCGCCTTCGGGGTCATTTTGTTCCGCCTCGGTCTCTTGACCGAAAAGACCGACCAGCGCTTCGGCCTCGGGTTTGCTACCGTGGTTTTTGCCTGGCTTGCATTTCAGATCATTGTCAACCTGGGGATGGTTCTCGGTTGGCTCCCAACAACCGGTATTACCCTTCCCCTCTTTTCATACGGAGGTTCATCCGTGATCTCAACCTGTGCGACACTTGGTATTGTGCAGTCGATCTGGCGGCACCGATTTGTCAACCAATGATGCGCTCTATTCTTTACCTGTCCGTCAACCCCGTTGAAACCAGAGTGGCTCAACGCGAAGATGGCCGTCTTGTGGCCTATCGTGCCGAGCGCCTACGGGCATCGTCTGTAGTGGGCAACCTTTACAAAGGCCGGGTCACCAGTGTTCTGCCCGGTATGCAGGCGGCTTTCGTTGATGTTGGACTCAACCGAGACGCCTTTCTCTACGTTCGCGAAGCCGGAGGCATCCTCGATGAATTCAGCGAGATTTTTGCTCCCATCGACGGTGACGGTTCGGCTCCAGATCTCGGAGAATCAACAATCGATGCCCTGCTACAACCCGGACAGGAAGCCCTGGTTCAGATCGTCAAGGACCCCCTGGGGTCCAAGGGGGCACGTCTAACGACCTACATCTCCCTCCCCGGGAGATTCCTGGTCTACCTCCCCACAACTTCGCAACTCGGAGTATCCCGTCGCATCACGGACGAAACGGAACGGGAACGACTGAGAGAGATCATCAGCACCATTGATCAACCCGGCGGGTGGATCGTCAGAACCGCCGGCGAGAACCAGCAGGCTGAAGACCTCGAGGCTGACGGTCGTGCCCTGTCAACTCTCTGGGGCAGGGTGCAAGAAGCCGCCGAAAATACACCGGCCCCAGGATTGATCCACCAGGAGTTGAGCCCC
>CAYSHZ010000418.1:0-3353 GCA_964430905.1 uncultured Thermoanaerobaculia bacterium
GCAAACTCCATTCGCTTCGCGGATGTCTATGACTCCGACCTGGGCTCATACCGAAGCATGCTCTACGTCACCGAGGGACCAGGGGGCAGTGGTGTCCATGCGATCGACGTCACCCACCCCTACCCCGGCAGGACCGTTGGAGGCAGCGAAACTCATCCCGCCGACCCCGACTACGACTCGGATCTCCCCTTCGAGCCGCTGTGGAGCAGAACCCATGACGGCGAAGCGGGAACCACGGCGACAGCGGCTCTCGGCTCGACGTGGAGCGTTCCCGCCCTGGCAATCGACACCATCGACAGTAACGACATCGGCTATTCGATGATGATCCTCGCCGAGGGATTCACCGAGAACACCGACAACAGCCTGACGCCACATGTCGTGATGATCGATCCCGTCACCGGCAATATCAGCCGAACTCATCAGGCGGTCAATCAAGCCGGCCCTCTGGTCGGCAACCAGACCTTCGCGGACAGCACCTTGTGGCAGACGGATTCGGAACGGTTCTTCTCAGACAATGTTGCGGATGAAGGCGTTCAGCTGGATCTCAACGGCAATGTCTGGAGCATCACCGGCAACAACTGGCAGACAAAGAGTACGGTCTTCCAGCTTGGCGGCGACAATCCTCTCTACTATGCCGCCAGTGTCGGGACTGTCCCGGCCAGTGCACCGTTTTACGACCTCTTCGTCTTTTCCAGCGGTTCGTACTACGAGAAGAGTGCCGCCGTCAACAGTTCGAGTGCGTCCTTCGTTCCGAAGCTGATCCTGGGTGTTCGCGAAATCGCGTCCAGCAATGTCAACAAGAAAATGATCAACATCACCGACATCCCGCTGCCGGACGGACAAACGGGAACCCTGAGCGATCAGGCCCAAACGATCGCCCCGCCGATCCTCCTGACTCCGGGGGACGGCAGCGCCCTGCCTCCGTTGGCCCTGTACCTGATCTATGACCCCAACGGCGGCGAATGCGTCGGCAAGTCCTACATCATCAAACTCGAGTTCGATGCCGCTGATGTATTCTCCAACGGCCAGACGGCCTCTTACGTGCCCGAAACCTTCGAGGCAGGTGAGGGCGCCGCCGGCGGTTTCGCGATTGCAGGCGACAAGGTCATCGCGTCCCAATCGGGCGTCGGCGCCGACTCTGAAGCTCATCTGGTCGAGGTCCCCGATCTGACGATCCCGATCGGTGATGCCGGCGCAGACAACGTCCAGTGGTGGATCGAATTGCAGTAGTTCAACCACCAGCTCGACCGTAACTCAACCGCCCGGCCCCGTGGCCGGGCGGTCTTTTCATTCTTCACGCCAGTCGACCAGATCGACCCTGAGGGGTGAGGGAGAGAGTGGTTCCTTGAGTTTAAGATCATCGGACACCTGGAACACACGGATATTCCCCTCACCGTCTGTTACCAGCTGAGGATCACCCGCGAAGACCGTCGACTCCGACGAGATCTCGAACCTCTCTTCTCCGGGAAGAGGATCACCATTGAGGAGGCGACATCGATAGATCTTTGCCTCTCCGCCGGACCCACAGTCTGTGTCACCGCCACCGGCAAGACTGAAGGTCGAAAAGACAATCGTGCCCTCGAACGCCAGAGCCGGAGTGACCACCTTCTCCCATTGCCCCCCCGATCCTGGGGAATCCAGTTCGAGGTACCAGCCTGCGGCCCCACCCTGCCCCAGCAGGGGCACACCCATTTCAGCCGAGCCCGGCGTCAAAGCAACCAGATCGTCCTCGCCCAGAGACCCACCCCGAAGCGGAACAAAGGCATAGAAGCGGTGCGGTTCCTCGTTTTTCTCCAGAAGGTCATCCCGATTTCCTGAGCCAATCAATACGGCAATTGCGACTGCGCCTTCCGGATCGACCCATGCCGGAACCAGAGTCGGCCTCATGAAAAACGGCTGGTGGGGACCGGCCGCAAAGACCACTCTGGGCCTCCACGATTCGACCCTCCCGTTGTCTCCGCCAAGCACACCGGGCGCCTCGAGGTCGACCCGGTAGACCTTCCCGGCGGTGGTTCCGAAGAAGAGCGCCTCGACAAATCCATCGGAATCAACATCCAGCAACTGGACATCTCCCGGAACCATCCCGTCAACCCGTGCCTTGAACACAATCGCACCAGTCTCGACGTCCAGACCATAGATGAAGTTCCCGGAAACGCCGGACAACCGACCACCCGCGGAGGGATCCGAGAAGCCGCCACCGAAGAAGGTGACCATTCTCTCCTCAGTCAAACCTCCTCGGAGAATCCTGACAAATGCAACAACTGGCCGGGACCACGTCAGACCCAGGTCCGGCGCCCCGTTCCCATCTTCGTCTGAGCTATCGGTAAATTCCCACAGGAAGGCCGGCCAGGGCAATGAACACTCTCGATCGCCCATTGGATCCCGGCAGCCTGCATCCCTCAAGATCGATGGCGAAGGAATGGACACCAGGGGATCTCCCGCCGGCCGAGGCTCCCCGTTCTCGTCAATGGGATCCGGTTGGGTCACATCCAGGCAGACGTAGGACCGCCCACCCCGGCGCTGCCCCCAAAGAAGAATAGTTCGCCACTCCCTCCGATCAGCGATGGGCGCCCCCCTGGGACTTGGATCGATGAAGACGTCGGCAACCGTCGGCGTACCATCGACCGTCCACCGGTGGTACGGCATCTGACGGAGAGCCGGGAAAGTTCCCATCACCGACCGAGGCACCCATGCAAAGAGTTCCCGGCCGCTTCCAACGTCGTAGCGCGGCTCCATTCTCTCTGCCGTCTCCTTAGACCACAGACCGGCATCAAAGGCATGGAGTGCACCGTCATCAGCCCCAACGAAGACCACCGATCTCCGGTGACGATGGAGGGCGAAATACTCCCGATAGGCGTGGAAATCCGTCCAGAAACACGCAGGACACGAGGGAGATGCCATCACCTCAGGCTTCGAGTGGAAGATATCTCCCAGTTTTTCCAGCCCCAGCGGATGCTCTCCCTCGTTGCACGACCGACCAGGGGAGCCGTGTCCCTCCCGGCACCAACCGTAGAGATCGGGATCTCGAAGAGTGACGGGCCTTCCTTCCGGACCGGGATCCACCGCCACCCCTCGAATGAAATCCACGGTGTGGCGCAAATCCAGACGGTCATCCTCGCTCTCGTCCCCGGGCGCAGCCGGCCATTCGCCGAAGATCGGCACTCCCAGTTCCCTCCTGCGCTCGAAGGCTCCCGTTTCGTCTCCGGGGTAGGCAAAGTCCCTCCGCTGAGCCGCTCCCGACATATCGGCCCCGAAGTAGATCGCTCTGGGGTCAATCGACGAGCCAAACGGGTTTCGGGTCAGAACATCACCCCAGTCCCACCGGGCCGCCAGAATGTCACCGGCTTCCCACA
>CAYSHZ010000419.1:0-3329 GCA_964430905.1 uncultured Thermoanaerobaculia bacterium
AAATGGATTCTGGTGGGAGCCGGAGGGCGGGACCATTTTGGCAAGCGGGGATTGGGAGAGCGAGCACCTCAGTCTTCGCCGAGTTTTCATTGGAGATGGTGCGGATACGCCTTTGAGCATTCCGGTTGATTTTGGCCGGGGAGATACCGGCGGTGTTGGGTTCGCCAGCGGGTTGATCTCCCTCAGTGCGGATGGGAGAATTGCAGTTCATACTCAGACTACAGTGACCGGTGATCTTTGGATGTTGGAAAAACAATAGCTTCTCTGGATTGAACAATGAAAAGGGGGAAAATATGTCAGCTGAAGACACGAAAATTACGGTGGCGCACCTGGTTTTGACGCTGGACCGGATCGATCAATGGCTTCTTGCGGTTCGTAAGGGGCTTGAGGCCCTGCCGCAGGACCAGGAGGTTGACATTAAGGTGGGCGACCTCCAAAATGATCTCGAAGTTAAGCAGCTTTTTATTGCGAGTCCTTGTTGAGGGAGTCCGGTGATCCATACTGAGGGTTGCGGACTTGAATATTGAAACCCTTGAAACCACCCTGACAACGGCATGCAACCTGGCGTGCTCTTACTGTCATCAGGGTGGGCCCCGACCGCGGTCGATACCGTGGGACGTATTGAGGATATCAATCGACCGGTTGGGGGCATCTGAAGCCGATGAGCGCACCCTGGCTCTGACCGGAGGCGAGCCGCTGTTGGAGTGGCCGCTGGTTCAGCGGGCCGTCGAGTACGCGCAGGAATCGTCTTCCGGCCCGAAACCGCTTCGGGTGTCTTTGACGACCAACGGCATGCTGCTGGATCACGAGAAGACTGCATTTCTGGTAGCCCACGACGTCGAGGTCCAGATCAGCCTCGACGGTATCCGCGAGGCCCACGAGTTGCGGGCGCCGGGAACTTTCGATGTGCTTGACGAGCTTCTCGTGCGCCTGAGGCGAGATCACGCCTCGTGGTTTCGAAACCGGTTGGCTGTCGGGATGGTGCTGACATCGGCCAATCTGTCGTTCTTGAGTCGGTCGATCGAGTATCTGCTGGACCGGGGCGTCGAGAGCATTCGCATGGGTCCCCTTCTGACCCACGATGAGGGGTGGGGGAGGGCGTCTGAGGCCGAACTGGAACGCCAGATGGAGGGGGTCTTTGATCTCTGCCTGGCACATCACGGTCGAACGGGAACCATCCCGTTCGAACTGTTCAGGAGGCCGCCGACCCCGCCTGAACCGAGGCCTGATCGGCCGGTCTGCAAGGTCAGGGCGCCCGAAACCCAGGCCGTTGGTGTTGACGGAAGTCGTGCGGGGTGCGCCTTGCTGTTGCCCCTGGATGCAGGAGGCACTCGGGCAGGACCTATGCTCGGAGAGTGGATTGCTCGGTCCGACTGGCCGGGTCTCCGGAGGGATCGCTACAGTGGTTCCCGTCAGTGCCGGGATTGCGAATTTGTCGAAGAGTGTCTGACCTGCCCCGTGGCGAGCGCCAATATTCCGGGCAATACCGACTCCCGGCGTGTACCGGATTTCAACTGTGCCTTCAATCGGATCACCGGTCTCTTCCGTCGGCATTTTCCTCCGGTCGCCGGCACACGAGATCTCCTGATGGCCGACGACCCGTTGCCGTCGGCCATGACCGATCTCGCCAAGGCTCTTGGAGTGATGTAGTTCCCTGGACCAAATGATGGGGAGCGAGGACGGGGAGAAAACTCCCCGTATTGGTGCTCTACTTGATCTTCTCGGCCGTGACCTTGAGGATCCTGAAGGGCTGGATGCCAAAACTCTCGACGACCAGGCGACCCTCATCGTTGAAGTTGATCTTGGCGGTCGGAATCAGATTACCTTCGCCCTTGCCGTCAGCGTCAAAGAGAATTTGAACCCAGCCGAAGGTGTACTGCCGGGACCGAGTCGAACGGGCGATTTCTCCGAACTGGATGGGGCGGTCGGTGATGCCGATCAGCATCCGGCCTTCGGGTGTTTCCATTGAACGGATGACCCGCAGGTGATAGCGCAGACCATTTCCAATCTTGACCCAACCGCCGGGATCTATGGCGGACACGGCCTTGAGGAGGGCCTCTTCACCCTCATTCCCCAGAACCTGCGCCAGTGCCTGAACCTCGGTGTCCGTCGCGAAGCGGTCGACGTGGAAGACCAGGAATGCGGTTCCCCCGGCAGTCGGTCCGGAGAGTGAGGCCACACGGCCTCGGTAGCGTTGTGGGACCGGCTCGTTCGCTTGCGAATCGCCGTCGGCAAACGCAGGAATGGTGGCGGTCATCAGGGCCAGGGTAACAACAAGTATCAGTGCTTTCTTCATGAGGTTCCTCCAGATTCTTATGGTTCAACAACGGGGATTCGTAAGGCATTCCTTGTATCTTTTGCCTCTTTCTCGTCACAGGTTACCGATGCCCATCCTCCCCGGATTGTCGTGTTGCCGCAGTAGGCCTTTCCGACGCTGTTCTGATTGTTGAGATACGACAGAATGCCTGCGCAGGTTTCGTCGGCGCCCGGTGTCACCTGGCACACCCCGGAATACCGTGGGTTTGAGAAGCAGCAGGGCTCTGACTCGGAATCCGTGCCCTGGGCAGCCATGCCCAGAACCAGACCTCCACAGAGAATTGTGACGAGGATTGCAGCCGAGAATATACGTGTCATCAGAACCTCCCAGGTTAACGGGTTGAAAATAGGGTATCTATCGTATCAGCACTGGGCAGTGTGCCGCCGAGAAAACCGGCAGAGTGACGTTATAGTGCCGCGAGAGCCGCCAGAATTGCTGCGGCGATGCCGAGGCAACCGCAGCCGGCGCATCCTCCGCCACCGCGATGGACGGCTGAGCGAAATAGTGCCCGACCGGCAACGTCGCCGACCACGGGCAGGGCGGCAACGGCGACCTTGGCCGCGGTTTCCCTCCACCGTGCCAGTTCTTCCTGTTCCAGTTGTTTTTTGAGCATTGCCTTCTGGATCGACACACGCTCACGACGCTTCATGTCCTCGCGGGTCCGGACGACCTCCATCTCGCGCTCGTCCGGCAGAAAGCGAAGCTGGGATCCGCAGTATTCACAGATGGTCTCGACCTCGCCCAGCGGCAAGGCCGTCGGTGCCGAGCAGTTGGGACAGTCGTAAACGATCATCTCAGGCATGGGTTCATTGTATCCGTTTTTTGGCTCAAAGACGGTTATTGGCGAAAGCTCTTTCTGAGGCGGATTTCAGGCTGATTTTGAAATCCAGAGTCTTCGTGAAACCGGTGTAGTAGTGCTTCGGATTATCAACTGTTTCCATGATGAAGACATAGAAGTAATGCACTCGGGCCTCCATCACCGAGGAGGGCGTGCCGAGCCGTAGCTTCGAAA
>CAYSHZ010000420.1:0-1469 GCA_964430905.1 uncultured Thermoanaerobaculia bacterium
GGCCTGAAGCGATACCCGGTGCCGTCAGACGTCAACTGTTTGGCGTTGGCACCGTCGGCATCGGCCACCCAGAGTTCCTCGTCACCCGACCGGTCGGCGATGAAGGCCAGCCTCTTCCCGTCCGGGGAGAAAACGCCATCTTTTTCCCTGGCGCCGGATGTCCTCGTCAAATTCCGAGGTTCCTCGTCCTCGTCGACCGGCAGGAGCAGCAACTCACCCCGGGCTTCGAGGACAACGCTCTCGCCACCAGGCCCAGGCCTGAAGGATCCTGTTGAGTCCCCGGCCTTGACGAGACCGGCCCGCACGGGCACTCGATCGGAATGGATGGTCACGCCGATTGCCCGAGTCTCACCGGTGGCAAGATCGAGAAAATGGAGAGCCTCGGCGTTCTGAAAGATGATGCCGCGAGGTCCCATCGACGGATACTTGACGTCATAGTCCGAGTACTCGGTCAGCGCCGTCACACTGCCGGTTGTCGGGTCCATCCGAAAGAGATTCATCGTCCCGTGAAGGCGATCGGAGGTGAAATAAAGAGCACTGCCGTGCCACATCGGGTAGTTGTCGGTCCCCTCCCAGTCCGTCACCCTGTGAAAACCTCCCTGGTCCAGGGAACCCAGCCAGATGTCCTGCGCAGTTCCGCCCTGGTGCCTCTTCCAGGTCCGGTCCTCACGTGAGATTCGGTTGTAGGCAAGCGTCTCCCCATCGGGAGACAGGGCCGCGAGCCCGGCCCGGTCTACCGGCAATCGCCGAGGCGAACCCCCGTCGATCGAAACGGCATAGAGTTCCTCGGCGCCAAAGGGCATTACCCGATCCGACCGAAAGAGGATTTCCGCGCCATCCGGGGTCCATCCCAGAACACGGTCCCGGGAGGGATGCCACGTCAATCTGATCGGCACACTACCCATGGACGACATCAGGTAAACATCTGATCCACCATCGTACGATCCGGTGAAGGCCAACTGCTCACCGTTGGGACTGAATTTTGCATAGCGCTCAATGCCTGCATGAGACGTGACCCGGTATGCATCACCACCTTCCGAGCCACACAACCAGAGGTCACCCTCATAGGTAAAAACAACTTGGGTCTCCGACACATCGGCCCAGCGCATCAACCGCGCATCCTCCGCCGCCCACACGCCACCGACCACTCCAAGGCACAACCCGAGACTCAGCACTCTTTCGAACATGGCCTCCCCTTTCGCCGGACGAACCGGTCAGACCAAATTACGGTACACCAACCCGAGAGTTTCCTCAGAAGCGAAGCGGCAGACAACCTCCTCGAAAATACGAGCCTCCCCTTGTTGACGAACACCGGACCGACCGATTAGCATAGACCGGGTGAAAAATACTGAACGATACCGGAAATCGGAAGGAGGAGGAATGAGAGTAATGAATCATAAATTGATTCTCGCCGTGGCGGTGACCGCATTCGTGGCGCCGGCACTTGTCCATGCATCGGGCTTTGCCCT
>CAYSHZ010000420.1:1479-3324 GCA_964430905.1 uncultured Thermoanaerobaculia bacterium
TTGAACACTCGAACCGCGGAATGGCTATGGGTGGCGCCATGACGGCGGTCGCCGACGACGCATCGGCATTGTTCTGGAACCCGGCAGGCATCGCCTTTCAAACGGATGAGGGAACCCAGGTCGCACTTGGCATCACCTTCATCGCAGCCAACCAGGACTTCTACGGCGATTCACCCTATCCGGGAGACGGCTATCACGCCAAGCAAAAATCTCAGACTTTTTATCCTCCCCATATGTATGTCGTCATGCCGCTCAATGACAAGGCCGCCTTCGGTTTTTCCTTGACGACACCCTTCGGGCTTGGAACCTACTGGGACGACGATTTCGCAGGACGCTTCATTTCCAAGAGGGTCGATATCAAGACCTTCGATCTGTCGCCGAATTTTGCGATCAAGATGGGGGAGCATTTTGCCCTCGGGCTTGGCGTTGACTATTTCATCGGCCAGATCGACTTGACCAAGAACATCGGCATGATCAATCCCTACACACAGCAGATCGCCGATGTCGGCCAGGTCCATTTGCAGACCGACGGCATGGGTAATGACGCCTGGGGCTGGCACGCCGGCCTGCAGGGCAAGTTTGGCGCCTTCAGCGTCGGCGCCCTCTATCGGTCCGAAGTCGATATGGACTTCACCAAGGGTTACGGTTCCTTCCGACAACTCCAGACGGGCTACGCGGACTACGATGCTGCCCTCGCCGCGATGATTCCCTTCGGTGAGCATGCCGCGATGACGTCGAATATCACCTTCCCCGATTTCTTCCAGATCGGTATGGCGTGGGAGAACGAGAAGTGGACCGTCTCGGGCCAGTGGGGCACGATGGGCTGGAGTTCCTTCCAGGAACTGCCGATCGACTTCAAGGATTACCCCCATCTCTCAGATACCGTCATCGAGAATTACGAGGACGCCGACCAGTGGCGCCTTGGTCTTGAGTATCGAGCGAGCGGAAAACTGGCCCTTCGGATGGGTTATCTCGATGACGAGACCCCCCAACCGGTCGAGTCGATGTCACCCCTGCTGGGCGACGGCGGTCGGCAGGGCTATTCCTTCGGAATCGGGTTCAACTTCCATGGCATACAGACCGACATTGGATACATGTACCTGGACTTCGACCAACGACACACGGGCGACAACGGTGGTGTCTCACTGGACGGCTATGAAGGGTCCTACAAGACCAAAGCCAATCTGTTCGGTATCACGACGACGATGAAATTCTGAGAGAGAGGAGAAAGCCCATGAAAAAAGCATTGATTGTTCTCACACTGGCGGCACTCCTCGGTGCCGTTCCAGCCACAGCACAGGTGGACTTCCCCCGCTACGGAGCGGTCGGAGACAGCCTGACCGCCGGATATGTTTCGGGCGGCTTGGTCCAGTATTACCAGGATCGTTCCTATCCGGCCTTGTTGGCTCAACAGGCCGGAGCCCCGGTCTTTGAAATGCCGACGGTCTCCGAGCCCGGTATTGCACCCCTGCTCGAGCTCCTGGCCCTGGTTCCGGCGCCGGTGATCCAGCGCAAGCCCGGCGCCCCAGGACTCCCGACCAACGTGGAATACCCGGCGCCCTACAATAACCTCGGTGTTCCAGGCGCCAATGTCTACGATCTGGTCATGACAACAGGTGACATTTGGAATCTCTTGGCCGGCAACACCGACAACGTCATGCACGATTTGATCCTGCGCACCCCGGCGGCTCCGGATGGAACCCCGGCCACGGCCCTTGTACAGGCCATTGCCCAGGATCCGACCTTTGTCACCGTGTGGATCGGAAACAACGACATCCTCGGCGCCGCCGTCTCCGGCACTCCGATCGACGGCATTACCATGACGCCCATCGATGTCTTTGAACA
>CAYSHZ010000421.1:0-3304 GCA_964430905.1 uncultured Thermoanaerobaculia bacterium
CGCTGGAGTACACACGAGGTTCGAACACCCGGCGCTTCCATTCATCAGATCCTGCACACAAAACCTGTCAACCCCATCAACTAGGTTCTGTGGAAAACTGTTCGTGACGTTCATCAGACACTCGACGGAATGCGAAAGCCCCGGATGTCCACAGTTTCCCGATGCCGCACACCAAGAACTCCTGTCGTCGTGCAAATCGCACTGACAGGGATTGAGGTCGAACTGGTGTCCGATCTCATGGTTTGAAACTGCCAAGCTCAGATTTGCGAAACCAACTCCTGGGCTGGAGTTATCGATCATGGTTTGCACCAGTAGATAGGTCAGATTGGACGTACTTAGAGTCAACCCGAAAACTGAAGGCGATTCCGAGGCGCCGACAACGTGAAAATAGTTGTTCGGCAAACACCACGTGGGATGGGCACCGTCTGGAGTCCAGTGGGCGAACCATGTCTGGCTGAACGAGGATCGGGTCTCCGATGGAGCGCCACTCGAACCTGAATTGAAAAACCAGCTCGACAGATACGGTACCGCGCCCATCCCATCCCTTTGCGCCCGAAACTCGACAAAAGCATCACCGAAGGGCTTCTCCAGACCCCGGAGATCTGGATCGTAGAAACAGGAATTGGATGCGTTGAGTTGTTTTGGGGAGAGATCGCAGCCGGAAACCACACCGTAACCGGCGGAGTGGTGGTTCGTAAAGGTGGGGCGGAAAGGTGCCGTAACCGTCGGTTCGGCCCGTAGGTGTGGAAGCACAAGCCCACTGTCGAGGGTCACGACGACTCGCCCGGCCGAATCCGGATTCCCCACCGCCGTCACGATCCGTTGTTCCGGCGCCGTCTCAAAGGTAAACAGCTCGTCGAAAACGGCGATCTCATCACCCGCCACCGCATTCTGCCAGTCGTAGGCCACCGTCTGGTTGCAGTACTGCGCGGGGGGCGGATCCGAACAGCACTGAGGATCTCCGCCACCCCCTGTACACACACACAAGGGCGAGCTGCTCCCGCAATCGGCATCCGGCACATAATCCTCCGCCAAAACCCCGCCCTTACGAAACATCCTGTCCCTCTCGATGAAGATCCTCTTCCACGAAGTGTAGACCCCGGACATTCCGACGACCTGATCCGGCAGCACAGCGCTGCTTGGGTCGCATTTGGTGATCTCGACTTGGAAGTTCTCTCCGGAAACATCAGGCGGGACCTTGAGGTAATAGGTGTAGGTGTTGTTGAGTGGGTCGTCGGGGTCAGTCGTCACAAGAGGCGTCGGCTTGATCGCCTCCGTCCACGGCCCAGTCGGGCTTACCGAAATGCCATAATCCGCTCCACCTTCCCAGCCCCAGACGATGTTGTCGTTTCCTTCATATGGCGCCTTTGGTGGAAAGGGGTCTTCCGGAGGATCGGTCCCGGTGTACGGCCATCCCCCATCCGGCGCATAGGCTGCGCTGTCCGGAGGATCGACCAGCCTCAGATGAATCGGGACCCCACCCCATGCCTCACCTCTGAGTTCGATGACCCGATCCACATCCTGAAACTGGGTCGGATAGGGGTAACCCGGCACGGCGTTGCTCAGAAGGACCCGTTTGGGGCCTCGCCTGAGATCCCCATAAACCCAGTCGTAATTGAGGCGAAGCGTCCCGTCGGCGAGGCCGTACACCCGGCCGCCATGGTTCCGGGGAGCATCGGTTCCGATCTGGTTTCGGTTGAATGTTTCCGTCATCCCGGTCACCGTGTCGATGACATAGTTGAAATGACCAGTGCTGCTCACGCCCCGATCGACCTCGATGGAATGGACATTCGGCCCGGCCCAATGCTGGGCCGAAGCACTCGAAGGCCCCGTCAACTCCCAGGTCCACTGCTTCCATGTCCCCTGCGTGGAGTTATCGGCCACGATCACCTGATGCCCGGGCGCCACGTCGATGCCAACAGGATCGACGAACGAGAAACTTCGACCTCCCCATTGGTCGGTGATCTCCGAGCTGCCCGGGCCAGCGTCTCGTGGGATTCGTACGACTCTCCCGGTTCCACCGTCGGCGACATAGGCCACGCTGCCGTCGGGATCGACGGCGAGGCCGACGGGATCGATGGTTCGTGTGAAGCTGTCGTCGGCCGTCCAGGCATAAGGTGTCACCGCATGGCCGGCAACGTCGATCTCCTTGATTTCGAGGTCCGAATCCCGGTCGATGACGAGGATGCTACCGGTTGTGGTCACCCGCGAGATGTAGGGTCGGGTAAAGCTCCCCACCGAAGCGGCGGTCGGTGTGACCTTGAAGAGATCGACATCGTCCACGATACCCTGCGCGGCGACCCAGACATGACCTGTCTGGGGGGAAAAGGAAACTCCCTTGATGGTCGAATAGGGCCCGATTCCGGGAGGCGACATCGCAATTCCGGGCGCCCCGGTCTTGTCGGTTACCCCATAGCGGTACACAGTCGCCAGAAAGCTCCTCGCATCTTCAGGAATCTCAAATGTCACCGAGGTCGAATAGGAGGATCCGGATACGGGGGGAAGCGCCGAACTCGCTTTGACGCCCAAATCGTTGATGTAGGCCAGGTTTTCCACCGCTATGGGGTCAAAGTACTGCCCGGTCAAGGTCACCAGGTCGCCCCACCAGGCGTTCGATGTGGAGGCGGAAGCAACCTTCGGAGAAGGCAAAGGGTCGAACCCTGAGCCCTGCACGGCCGGACTGACGGTGGTCCCATCGACGACGTTGAAGAACTTCCCCGGGTCTGACGAGCCAACTTTCATGTTCAGGTTGAACAGAGGCAATTCGGCGGCGTTGGTGACGACGTTGATCTGAAAACTCGGATCGGTGCTTGAGACGACCGTGAAAGGCGCCGTGCCCCCGGACCACGTTGTTTGCAGCGTCCAACCATTCGCAGGATTGCCGCTCTTGGTCACGCCGGTCAAAAGAACCGGATCGACGGCCTTACGGTTTGATATCGGCGTTTTCGGCGCCGGTTTGAAACGGGCGCCATAGAAAGCGCCCGAGGGCTCTGTGATCGAACCGGAAACACCTTGGCTTTCCTGGGGTGTCGCACGAGGTCCCGGATCCCCCGAGACTCTCTTCAGGGCGACGACTCTCCCATCTTGGCTGGCCAACTTGGCGTCGGTCTGGGCCATCGGATACAAGCCCCCTTTCCCTAGGGCTTCGCTAACTCCCGCCCCCCCCCGCATTTACGATCCCAGGAACGCTGATCGAAAGCATCAGCAGGCAGAAGGAAAACGCCACAGGCCCCAACCGATCGCACAATCGACGAACACGCAACGCCTCAAAACTATTCATTGTGTCTCCACAATCGACGTTAGA
>CAYSHZ010000422.1:0-3301 GCA_964430905.1 uncultured Thermoanaerobaculia bacterium
TCGCCTGGCCGGATGGAGCGGCGTCCTCATCTTCGCCCTCGATACCGGGTGGAGCCGTCACGACCCCTCCGATGCGATCTGGGAAGTTTTCGGTCATCTATCAGAGCCGGATCCCAGTGCCCCGGCTATTGCGGCCCCTGAGCGGCCGACGGGCCTCGATTCGATCTCCCGCTTTCGGATGCAGGGGGCTGACGAGTAGGGGGAGGTCCAACATTGAAAGACGAGCACGGGTATGGCTCGGTAGTGTCTCTGGAAAACCCTGACGGGAACGGGCGATGTCTCCAGTTGGAGCGGTGCGGCCCCTCGATGGGCCGCCGATGATACGGGTTGGCTCCGCTCAGGTACAATGGCCGCGTGGAAACAACGTTACTGGAGATGAAGGAGGGTGTGATGAAGAGAGTTCTCGTGATGGTGATCGCCTTGGCTCTGGTGGTTCCGATGGGTTGGGCCGCAGGGTTGGCCGGTGTGCAGATGGATGACGAGGTGACGGTCGGTGATGCGACTCTTCACCTGAACGGGCAGGGCTTGCGGAAAAAGCTCTGGGTCAAGGTCTACGTTGGTGGCCTCTATCTGGAGCATCCGACGACCAACGCCAAGAATGCGGCTCACTCAAAACAGGTCAAGAGGATGGTGATGCATTTTCTGACCAACAAGGCGACGAAGAAGAAGATGGATGCCGCGTGGATCGAGGGATTCGAGGCCAATTGGGGCCACTTCGGGGATATTGAGGCCCGCGTTAAGACGTTCAACAGCTATTTTGGGGACATGAAAGACGGTGACACCGTCGAGATGACCCTGGTTCCAGGTACGGGAACGACGGTCGTCGTCAATGGCGCCACGAAGGGCACGATCGAGGGCGATGACTTTGCCGAGGCTCTGGTCAACGTCTGGGTCGGCGATTCACCTCCGACGGATGATTTCAAGAAGGGCGTGCTCGGCGGGTGAGACCTGGTTCCACCAAGGCACCGACCGATCAACGGGGCGTCTTCGGGCGCCCCGTTCGCTCGTGTGTCGTGGTGGCACTCCTGGGCGTAATGACCCTGTGCTTGGTCTGGGCGGACGAAGGTCCGACTGATGACGCCCAATTAGGGGCGGTCAAGCAACGGATTCGGCAATACGAGAAGAAGCTGGCCTCGATCGAGCGCGAGGCGGAGTCGATGCGGAGGGAACGGGAACGGCTCCAGACCGAGGTGGACCTTGCCGAAGCCCGGGTCGAGGAGGTCGAGCTGGAATTGACGTCGTCAAGGGATGAGATTGTTCGTCTGAAAGAGGAGACGGCAGCAATATCGGTGGAACTGGAACGGCGCAGGGCGTGGCTGTCCACTCACCTCGAGCTGGTTTCGCTGTTGGGAAAACCAGGACCGCTGCAGTTGTTCTGGGACGGTGCTCGAGGGGGGCACCTGGAAGATGCCGTCGGAGTCGTCGTCACACTGACCGCAGGCCAGGCACAAATGGTCCGTGAGTACAACCATATGCAGACCGACAGGGCGGCTCGGCAGGCGGAGTTAAGCAGGACTTTGGAGCGTGCGGGCCGGGAGATGAACGAACTGGGCCGGCGACGCGAGAGCCTGGAGACGGCCCGCAAGGAGATGGATCGACGGTTGGATCGGCTCAATCGGCAGGAACATTCTGCGGAGAACCGGTTGGCGGAGATGCGGGCGCGGGAAGCCGCCCTGGAACGACTGATGGCGGTGGTCGGGAAGAAGAAACGGTTCACCGGCGCCGAGAGTATTCGGCGTTATCGTGGGGCGCTTCCATGGCCGGCTTCGGGAAAAGTTGTCCGTACTTTCGGGAAACACTATCTGCCGCGTTATGCGACCTACACTGTGTGCAATGGACTTCGGCTTGCCGTGGCGCCCGGGGCGCCGGTTACGGCCCTGTTTCCGGGGCAGGTCGCCTATGCGCGGTTTTTCAAGGGATATGGCAACATGGTGGTTGTCGATCATGGCGGGGAGGTCTTTTCGCTGGTGGCCGGCCTGTCCTCGATCCATGCCCGGATGGATCAAAGGGTGTCCATGGGAACACAGTTGGGTGTGGCCGGGTTGAAAAAGGACGAGGGGAATCTGTATTTGGAGATTCGGGTCGGCGGGAAGCCGCAGGATCCCAGGAAATGGCTTCAGTTGAAATAGCGGCGACCGAAGGGTCGAGAGGAAGAAGATGGCACGATTTCGAAGAGTTTTCCTGAGTTGTTCGGTGGTCTGTCTCCTGCTGTTTGCCGGTCTGCTTCGGGCCGGTCTCAGTGGCGAGGAACGGGAAGATCTCTTCCGTTCCCTGGGTATTCTGACGGAGGTGGTTCACCTGGTGGAGAACGAGTACGTTGACGAGCTCAACGACCAGGCACTGTCGATGGCCCTAGATGCGGGTCTCCTGGAGAGTGTCGATCCCTGGGCAGCGGTCGTTCCCGAGGCGCAGGTTGAGGCATACCGCAGTTTGGTTTCTGACAAGCCTGCCTTTGGTCTTTTCATCGGTGGGCGACTGGGATCGGCAGCAGTCAGATACGCGATCCCGGGTTCCCCGGCCGCGGCGGCGAAACTCCAGTCATGGGAGGTCATCGAAAAGGTTGGTGATGCCTATACCCGAGGGCGGCCCCTGTGGCAGATCCGTCTGGATCTGGCCGAGCGAGAAGCGGCGGGAGAGAGTGTCAGTCTGACAGTTGTCGATCGGCACGTCGATGAACGTCGCGAAGTCGTTCTGGAGGCGGAGGAGTGGGACGCGGTTCCGGTGGCGGTTTCCGACCAGGATGGCGTCAGGGTGATCAAGATCAACGCTCTGACCGTCGGAGTTTCTGGGGAATTGAGGAAGGCAGTTCATACCGAAATGCCGATCGTCATCGACCTGAGAAAGCTGGTCTGGGGTTTCGAAGACGAGGCGGTTGCAGCGGCGGACGTATTCGTCTATGACGGGGTGCTCGGGATTCGGTCGGGTCGGAAGACCGGAGAGCATCGTTTCGATGCCTCCCCCTCTGGAGAGGGGCGCTCAGCACCCGTGGTGTTGATCGGGCCCAATACCGAAGGTGTTGGAGAGATTCTGGCTTCGGCGCTCGAGCGGCACGGGAGTCCTCTCGTAGGGTGGAAGACCGCGGGTCATGCTCCACATATGCAGTTCGTTCACTCAGGAGGCCTTCACCTGTGGATTCCGGTCGGTCAGTGGCTCGGAGATGATGGCGAGCCAATCAACGGAGTTGGTTTGGAACCTTTCGAGGAGGTTGAGTTCTTCGAGGACGAGAGTGACGGCGAGCAGGAGGACTTGGTATTGACTCGTGGGATAGAACTGGCCCTCGAAGGGGTTTCGGTCGAGGAGC
>CAYSHZ010000423.1:0-3274 GCA_964430905.1 uncultured Thermoanaerobaculia bacterium
AAGAGGAGAAACAATGAAAGCAATTACGGCAACCCTGATTCTCTCCCTGGCCGCACTTCCGGTGATGGCCGGTGGGCCGTCCATTGATCCCAACCTGCCCCATTACGAAAAGGTAACGGGCGTGCGAGGCACCCTGAGTGCTGCCGGGTCCGACACCATGCTGGAACTTCAGACCCTGCTGGCAGAGGCATTCCGAAAGACCTATCCCCAAGTCAAGATTCAGGTTGAGGGCAAGGGTTCGTCCACCGCCCCACCGGCCCTGATCGAAGGCACCGTTCAGCTCGGTGACATGTCTCGCAAGATGAAGCCGACCGAGCGCGATGCCTTCGAGGAGCGCTTTGGTTACGAACCGACCCGTTTCGACGTTGCCCTGGATACGTTGGCTGTCTTCGTCAACAAGGACAATCCACTCAAAAGCCTGACCCTCGAACAGGTGGATTCCATTTTCTCGAAGGGCCGGCGATGCGGTGCGGCGGCCGACGCAGGCACCTGGGGTCAACTGGGTGTGACCGGCAATCTTGCCGGCGCCTCGATCTCCCTCTATGGCCGAAATGCGGCCTCGGGTACCTACGGATACTTCAAGAAGCATGCCCTGTGCAAGGGCGACTACAAGGATTCCGTCAAAGAGCAGCCGGGTTCGGCATCGGTTGTTCAGGGCATCGAGAATGATCCCTACGGCATCGGATACTCCGGGATCGGATATCGAACCTCGGGCGTACGGGCAGTACCGCTGTCTCGTTCCTCCGGGGAGCCTGCAGTACCCGCATCCTCTGAGACTGCGGCCGACGGATCCTATCCCCTGGCCCGTTTTCTCTTTGTCTACATCAACAAGATTCCGGGGCAGAACCCGGGCGCCCTGACTACCGAGTATCTCAAATTCATGCTGTCGGCAGAAGGCCAGGAAATCATCGTCAAGGCGGGATTCGACCCCCTGGATGCCGACACGGCGGCAGCCCAGTTGGCCAAGCTGACCCGGTAATTTTCGGTGCGCTCCATACTCAACGAGAAAGCCAAGGACCGCGTTGCCGCCGCGTTGATTCGCGGCGGTGGCGTGGTGGTCATCGTTGCCGTTGTGGCCATTGTCGCCAACATCGGCCTCGAGGCCCTGCCTCTGCTTGGAGGGGCCTCGGCCCACAGGTTGCATGGCTTCCAGGCAGAGGCGCCACCGATGCTCGTCGGGACCGATCCACGGCAAGAGCTCCCCTGGACGCTCGGCGCCAATGGGATCATTACCTTTCCAGGCGATCTCAACCGCCAACCACTGCAACCTCTTGAGGACCAGGCGCCCGTGGTCTCGGCCGACATGGAAATTCATGATCTGGTCACAATCTTCGACGATCAGGGGCGTGTGGCCATCGGCAAGGTCCGGTTTCACGACCGCTGGGAGGAGGGGGAGCGCCACACCACAGCCGGTTGGCGCGCCTCGGCTGAAGTATTTCAGCTCGACAGGCAGATTCAGTGGTCCGGGGCCACAGCCAATGCGGATGCGGACGGGAATGTCTTGATGCTGGCATGGTCCGCGTTTCAGCCTCCGGTTCTCAACTACTGGGACGCAGAGGATGAGATCTGGGAACGGGAGATACTGGATCTTCCTGCATCGATTTCAGGGGGAGCAGTAGCCGAAGAGCTCGGCGCAGTCGCCGTGATCGATTCTGACCTCTCACTCCAGGTCTTTCAGCGGGAACGCACCGGTAACTGGTCCAAACAGCGGACCGAAGGACTCTCCGGATCCACTTCGAAGGTGCGATTCCTGATCGGGGGCGGAACGTTGGTCTCGGCCGGTCTCGACGGCGGCGTCAGCATCATCTTTTCCGTCCCCTATGTCACCGTAACGAATAGCGCATCCAAGCCTCTGAAAGTGGCAGGGACAACGATTGATGCCGGGCAAACGGCAACCGTTCCGGACGACGAAATCGGACACCGGTTGGCGGGTATCTCCACGGCCCATCTAGAGCCCGCCCCCTCGGTGATGACGGTCATCAGGCGACTTCCTGGGATGGAAGGAACACCCACCTCGATCGCCCCCTCGCCTCGCCGTCGCGGATTCCTGGTGGCCGACGATACGGGCCATATTGCCCTGTATCATGCGACATCAGGCCGCCTATTGTTCAACGAGATCTTCGCGGACAGGCCGATTCACTCGGTCACCATGGCCCCCAAGGCCAACGGTCTGGTGGCAGCTACCCGGCAGGATGTCATCCGGGTCACCATCGACAATCCCCACCCGGAAACCAGCCTGAGAACCCTGTTCATGCCGGTATGGTACGAGGGCTATGCCCGCCCGCGCCTGGTCTGGCAATCGACCGGTGGGTCCGACGCCTTCGAGCCCAAATTCAGTGTCATTCCGCTCATTTTCGGAACGATCAAGGCAACGTTCTACGCGATGATGATCTCGATTCCTCTGGCCCTGCTGGCGGCACTCTATGTTTCCCAACTCGGACCGAGGTGGTTTCGTTCTGTGGTCAAACCGACCGTTGAATTGATGGCCGCCGTTCCGTCTGTGGTCGTGGGGTTCCTTGCGGCCTTGTGGCTGGCGCCCCGACTGGAACAGGCCCTCCTTGGGGCCATCGCCGGAGCTGTATCCCTGCCGGTGGCCGTGCTTCTGTCTTTGGGACTGTGGCGTATCATTCCGGCATCCACCAGGCGTCGTCTCGATGGTGCGGCGGAACTGCTGGTGCCCCTGTTCGGCGCAGCCGTCGTCCTGGGCCTCGTTGCGGTCGCGATCCAGCCTCTCGAACGCTCTCTCTTTGGTGGCGATTTCAGCCGGTGGCTCTTTACGACGGCAGGTTTCCGCTATGACCAACGCAATTCCCTGGTCGTTGGTATCGCCCTGGGTTTCGCCGTCATCCCGGTGATCTTTACGATCGCCGAGGACGCCTTTTCAGCCGTGCCCCGTGCCCTGGTCAACGCCTCCCGTGCCCTGGGCGCGACCCGATGGCAGACCGCCCGAAGTCTCGTGGCGCCCGCCGCGGGCGCTGGAGTCTTCTCGGCCATCGTTCTCGGTCTCGGGAGAGCGGTCGGCGAAACGATGATTGTCTTGATGGCGGCCGGAAATACACCACTGTTGGATCTTTCGCCGTTCAACGGGATGCGGACCATGTCGGCGGCCATCGCCGTAGAAATTCCCGAAGCGCCTGTCGGAGGCACACTGTTCCGGGTGCTCTTTCTGACTGGGTTCCTGCTGTTCGCCTTTACCTTCGTCTTGACCACGGTGGCCGATCAGATCGGCAGACTGATGCGGAGGAAATATGGCGCACAGTAACGTCGGTCGGCC
>CAYSHZ010000424.1:0-3269 GCA_964430905.1 uncultured Thermoanaerobaculia bacterium
CGCCGGCGAGGAGTAGCCCTTGATCGATCTGAGGATTCCAAGCATCGTCGATATCGTACAGTCTCCCGCTCCGGGCGTTCGGAATCCGAGATCTCAACAGGGATTGCCTCGCCGAACGAGGCCGCTAGACCGTTCCCATCCGGAAGGTCCGGGCGGGAACTGCGAAGTTCCCGAGGCGAAAAGGAGGGATTTTTGTGCAAGGTCAAGGAAGGCAAGGGTTTCCGCGGAGGCGTACTCCCCGTACGTCGCACAAGGAAACCCGCCGCCTGACGCAGAGATTGCCAAAAAGCACCCTTTTCGGACGGGAACGGGCTAGGTGCCGAGAACTCTGCCTATCTTCCGTCTCAGGATGATCATCTCGAGGGCCATACCCGTGGCATCGGCTGCCTCGGCAATATCCTTGACAGGGACTCCAATCGTACTCTGCCCCGGGATGTCCCCCATCAGGAATGCCACCGTTCTGTCCTGAACCCTGACCGGCGCAAGAACCACATCCTTGGAGACCGGGTCTCCGAGGCAGGCCGCAATACTCTCATTAAGTTCATCCGACGGGATCGGCCCTTCATGAGGATGTCCGGATGCGGCAGCCGTCGATAGTATTGAAGGCCGATTGAGGTCAACTGCAAACGACTGGACGTCCTCCAGAACCGGGCCCAATCCCTCAACCAACCAGCCATGGACCTGGTCCTTGTAGACCGAAAAGAGACACAACCTCGTCAAGAAACGAGCCGCAAACGACAGGAGAGCCGCCCCGATGCTGTCGCGGCTTTCCGCAACGCTCAGCGCCTTCTTGAGGCCGGACTCATCCAGATAACCTGAGGCAATGACGGCCTCCGGGTCAGCCACCGGCGCTAGACCCGGGAAGGTTGCGTAGGCAATATCAACACTCCCATCTTCGTTCTTGTGATGAGGCAGGGCGATCAGATCAGCGACAGTTGGGAGGGCTCCAGCCCACAAGCTCTCCCAGTCAGTATCGACCGCCGACTCGGCCCGCGATGGGTCATCTCCGGTAGCGTGCTCCCGGAGTCCTCCACCACCCAATCGCATCAAGGCGGCCTTGAGCGTCGTCTCAGTCACGACGAACGGATCGACATCCAAGCCTGTGACAACATGGATTTCCTCAATAGCGGCATCATCGAGAGGATTGATCATCCCCACGTGCAGATGGTTGTGGATCTTGGAAAAAGGAATTGCACCCAAACGCTGCGCCGTCTTCCGAGGAAGGATCCCCAAAACATCCAGGGACACACCCTCCAGGACGTCCCACGAAATCGGAGGCACGTTTGTCTGCTCGGCAAGGGCTGCCAAAAGTTGTTTTTCGGTCACAAAGCCCAACCGAAGCAACTGTGTTCCAAGCCGACTCCGAAGACGGTGGCATGCTTCCAGTGCGGTGTGAAGTTCTCCCATGGACATCACACCCTCTTCGATCAGAATTTCACCAAGTTTTCTCATATCACCTTCGTCCCATCATACAGCGATCCGTGAGCCATGAGTACCCTCGTCATCACCATGCCGTCCTCACCATCCCCATAATAACCGGGCCGAATGCCGACACAATTGTAGCCCAAAGCCGCATACAGGGCCTGCGCTCCAGTATTGGACCTCCTGACCTCCAATGTAACCGTCTCTCCTCCCTCACGGACCACATGGGCCTCGGCACTCTCCATCAGACCTTTCGCCAAACCCTGACGCCTGAATCCAGGTCGTGTCCCCACCTTGAGAACATGAAGGTCACGATACTGCCACGCACAAAAGAGATACGCGGCAAGCTCTCCGCCCGTATCCACCAAAACCCTGCAATACCGCCCTGGAGCTTCCATCTCGGACGCGAAGAAACGCCCCGGCCATGGATCCGGAAAGCACTCGCGTTCGGCCTCCTCCAGCGCCTTCTCATCACCCCGGAGGGCGTCACGCTCGCTGAACCGGCTCATGCCCCTTGTCCACCATGAATGGGAGGTCCCTCAATGTATAACGGCTCAACCTCGTCGGATTGAATCCCCGCTTCGGCCAGGAGGATCAACGCCTCGGCAGCCGATCGGATCGGAGCCTGTCTTGGAGCTTCCCCCAACGACAGGCTTTCGGCAGAAACCCAGGGACCACGCTCACCTATATCAGCCAGAGGCAACACCTCAATCTCACCCCTTGGTTCGGGAACTGTCTCCGGCGACAGCAAAAATGCACGGGCATAGACCTCGCCCCGTCTCCCAGGTTGCGCAGCCCAGACTTCACCCGAACCACCGACCCGGGCCGCCTGCATCACCAGAGAATCGTAGGCTGTAATCTTGCAGCCGACCGCCGCAGCCAAACCTCCGGCAGTCGCCAACCCCGAGCGGATCCCCGTGAAGGATCCCGGTCCCCGACTGACAATGACCTCCCAGAGATCCGAACGGGCCATCCCTGCATCCTCCACCAGCAAATCGACGGCCGCCAGCACCAGGCTCGATCGCCTCTGAATACCCCCAAACCGAACGACCGAAATGACGCCCAGGGACGGCCCCGACAGGGCGATTTCCAACTGGGGTCCACAGGCCACGATCGAAAGCGAGAAAGGCATCGGCAAATTGTAACCCGGAAGAGAACGAACCCAAACGAAACCTCAAACCGCCTCGCCCGAGCATGTCGGAATATCTCCTCGACGGGCGCCGTTCACAATACTGCCTGGGGAAACCATATTATTGACTCAGCACCACCGGGTTACGCTACAGTGGGCTCTTGGAGGATGTTCTTGATGACGATTGAGCTGACACAGCGAAAACTGACGGTCCTGACCCTGCTGGTCATCATCACCGGCGCCGCCACGGGCGCCTTGTTCGGCAAGAACACGATCCCCGATGGCGAGAAGAATTTGATCGAACGGGCGTCCAAGATTACGGCGGAACTCCTCGAATGGCTGCCCGAGGACACCGTTCCGTCGGATGTCGTCTATGACGGTATTGGCGGGATGCTCGAGGTCCTCGACCCCCACTCAAACTTTCTCGATCCTCGCAGTTACCAGAAGATGAGGGAACGGCAGGAGGGTTCGTTCTTTGGCGTCGGCATCATCATCTCCCAGAGGAACGGGCAGGTGACGGTTATCGCACCCATGGCCGGAACTCCGGCGGCACAGAAGGGCCTGCGGGCAGGAGACGTCATCGCCGGCATCGATGGCAGCGATTCCACCAGTATCACGGTGAACGAGGTCGTCGACAAGGTTCGGGGCCCCGAGGGAACGCCCGTAACCCTGACGATTCGACGGCCCGGAATGGCAGCACCCTTCGATGTCGAGATCA
>CAYSHZ010000425.1:0-3263 GCA_964430905.1 uncultured Thermoanaerobaculia bacterium
ATAGCTCCCCTACCAAACCACCTCGGCCATCGTGCAGTTGATGCCGCTGCCGATACCCATCAGCGCAATCCGGTCTCCGGCCTTGACGCGGCCGCTTTCCACCATCTTGGAGAGGGTGATCGGCACCCCTGCCGGCCCGATGTTCCCGTGATTTGGATAGAGTCTGAAGATCTTGCGCAGGTCGATACCCATGGTCTTGGCGAAGGTCTCCGTATGGGCCTTGCCGACCTGGTGGATGACGAAGTGATCGAGGTCATCGACCATCCAGCCGAGGGTTCCCTTGGCCAGTTCCCAGGTCTTCAGGCCGACCTCCATGCCGTGGTGGAAGAGCTTCTTGGTGTTGGTGATCATGCTGTCGACCTGGGCGTAACACAGCCGGTTGTACTGGGTGGCTGCGACGGTGACGCCTCCGAGGAATCGGTGTTCGTCAATCCGACCTTCAGATCGACCGAGGACCATTGCAACCGCACCACACCCCAAGGTCAGGGTCGCAAAATTGTCCTTGAACGTCTGCCAGGTCGCGCGAGGATCGAGCAGTCTCTTGATGGTTTCAGTCAGCGCAAGTGTCGTGTTCTCGCAATTGACGACAATGCCGCGCTCGATCTGACCGCGTTCGATCATTGTCGATACCATTTCCATGCCGTTGATGAAGGCCAGGCAGGCATTGCCGAGATCGAAGTTGAGGCATTTGGGGCTCAAGCCGAGTTTCCCGTGCACGATGCTGGCAGTGGAGGGCTCGACATAGTCCCTGCAGACCGACGTATTGACCACCGCACCGATCTCAGAGCGGTCGACTCCGGTGGCTCTCAGAGCCTTCTCTGCTGCCTGGGTGGCGCCATCGCTTGGGGAAAAATCCAGGTCGAAAATCCTTCGCGAGGTAATTCCGGACAGCTTCTCGAGGATTCCCCTGGAAATACCAAGACGGGTCAGGGCCGGCGCCAGTCGTCGTTCGATCTCGGAACTCTCCAGGGTTCCCGGTGCATCAATGTGGGCCAGTCCAAGAATCTGAACGTTGGAATACAACATCGTTCCTCCCGCTTCGCGACAGGGGAAATCTCCATACTCGGCAACTATTTCCTGCAGCGAAAGATGGAAAATACCACCTGGTCAGCGGAAGAAAAAGGCACGTTGCGGCAAGCAGCATGAATCAGAAATATCTAAAACCAAGGATGTTCCAATAAAAGTAGAACCATGCCATGAAGAGTGCGCACAGGCCGACAATGGAATAGCGAGTCCTTGCAAACCAACCCTTCAAGAGGGTGTTCTTCCACACGAGGACCACGTGGTACAGCAGGAAGGCCGTCGCCAGGGTTGCAATGATCGGAAAGACAAGCCAGAACTTGAACAACGTCGGGATGCCGGAGAGGAGCTTTTCCTGGAGTGTTGTCATGACGATCGCGCCGAAGATCAAGACCCACAGGTGACTGACGGCGGCCAAAAATGCCGCGCGGACGGCTCGTTTCTCGGCAAAGGGCAACAAACGATAGTGTTCCCGCTGATAGAGGAAGCGCAGGACCACTGCCAGAAAGACGATCACCGAGAGCGCGAGAAGGCTGAAGTTGAAGGTCTTTGTGGCTTGGAAGCTGGTCTTGAATGCGGAAAAGAATGGCATTCCGTCGAGGGTGAGGCCGATGATCTGGCCCTGTTCGTTCTCATCAAAAGCAACGAGATCGCCATTCTCGACATTTCTGAAGAGGAGGTCTTCTACCTCGATGAACCGATCCTCGCCGATCATCAAGGCCCCGTCATCGGTCGGGGTGACGGCGACCTGCCCCATGAGGCCCATCAGTTTCTCGATGGTACTGAATGACCCACGCCAGGAGAGGTAGGTGCCGCCAAATTTCGCCGCCTGATCGGCAAAACCAGGGGGTGGCGTGTCTTGAAAGGGTTCTTTCGGGAAGAACTCCCGATAGAACTCTACCGAAAGGTGATGGTAGGTCTTCCATCCACCGGGACCACTGAAGGATGCAAAGATGACAACATCGGCCGAAGGCGTGATTCCCAGGTGGGAGAAGAAGGCGGTCGTGGCACCGTCGTGGCCGAAGGTGTTCGTGTCGCTGTAGGGAAAATGCAGAAAGCCAAGGCCGATACCGTTGAGCCGTTTGTCGTAGGTGAATTGGTCCCGATTCATCTCTTCCAGAGTCGCTGGCTGGAGGATGCAAGCACCGTTAAGGCAACCGCCGTCGAGGAGGGCTGCACCGAATTTCAGCATGTCGGTCGCGGTGGAAGAAACTGATCCGGCCGGCGTGAAATTGGTAATCAGTTCGAAGGGTCGGGAAACGTAACGGCCATTTTGATACTTGTAGGCAACCGCCATGTTCTGTTCGAAGGCCTCCGGTAGCGGTTCTTCGAACGTCGACTGGTTCATGCCCAGGACGTCGAAGATGTTCTTCTGGACATAGTCCGGGAAGCTGAGGCCCGAGACGTTGGCCACGACCAGGCCGGCGAGGGATGTCGCGTAGTTCGAATAGGCGCATTCGGCGCCCGGTGGGTTGATCCTTCTGGGTTGATACCTTTTCAATGCCTCTGCCAAGGGGAGGATCTTGGCGGGATCTTCAAAGATCATGAACCCGAGCATCGCGTCTTCAAAGCCCGCAGTATGGGTCATACAGTGGCGAAGCGTGACCGGTTGACCCGGGAAGGTGTCCGGGATCTGGAACGCCTTGAGGTAGGTATTGATGTCGACATCGAGATCCAGCATGCCCTGCTCAACCAACTGCATGACCGATATCCAGGTGAAGAGCTTCGAAATCGAGCCTGGGCGGAATAGTGTTACGGCGGGATCAACCGGAATCCGTTCCTCGATGTTCTGGAAGCCATAGCCTTTGGTGAAGATGATTTGGTCGTCCTTCATCAGGGCAACGACGCCCGAGGCGCTGTGTTCTTCGGCCATCACCGGCTTGACTACGCCGTCGACGAAGGCTTCGACCACCTTGGGATCGTTGAGATCGTCGGCATCGAAAGACCACGCAGGTCCTGCGGTCAGTAGACAGATAACCACCAATAAGCAGCTCAGAAATCGTGTCGCAGGCATTTGAGGCCTCCCAGAGTCCAATAGTGAATCGAACGTCAGCTTTTGTCAACTTCAGACATCGGACCAGTTCCATGGCGTAAAGCGTGTCTATGGCGTGAAGATTCGCAAAATTCAATGGCAGTTCATTGGGGAGAATCGGCAGTTAAAAATTGACAAAGATGTCAGTTCGGGGTTTCGCAGTTGTTCACCCTAATCGTTCACTGACGATTCTGAGGAAGAGCTCGATGCC
>CAYSHZ010000426.1:0-3244 GCA_964430905.1 uncultured Thermoanaerobaculia bacterium
GAGACGTAACCCACCGAACGGAGCAGTCTACATGGGATCTGACCGGTTCGGTGATCTTCAAACCCTTGAGCGGTTCGACCGTCCGACCCTACATCGGCATAGGGGGAGGCCTTCTTTCCTGGCGGTTGCTCGAATGGGGAGACTTCATCGATTTCGGGTCTGGGGGCAATGACTCCATCGTCCCGGCCCGCTACGGAGACGATGGATCGACATTCATGGCCTTTGCCGTTGCCGGGGGCGAGGCCTACGTCGGCCATGCCTGGTCTTTCTTTCTCGAGGGTCGATGGCGAGAAGCAGACACTTCCCTGGGCGGCGGCTTCTACAGCCTCAATCAACGCCTGGATCTCTCGGGAGGAGAATTCAGTGCCGGATTCTCGTGGAATTTCTGAAGGCTTGCCGGCCCATACATTTCTGGATACCAAGACTCCGGAATATCTCTGAGATTCGGCGTTCTTGGGATATACTGGATTGGTGCTGATAACAGGAGGATCCGGATGATTTCGACCCAGGAAAAGGTTGGAACGATGACCATGACCATTCAAGAGCTCCAGTCACTGCACGAGGGACACGAAGCCCGCCTGGAAGAACTGAAGATGAAGGGCTTTTTGACCCCCGAGGAAGAACTCGAAGAGAAATTACTCAAGAAAAAGAAACTCCGGCTCAAGGACCGGATGGAACACCTCCGCAGAGTCGCGTCCTGACGCCTCAACCTGCGTGCGGAAACTAGGACTGTAGGGAATCTATGCCTCGAATTGCCATACTGGATCCCTTGACTCTGACGGGTCGGGAACTCACATCTGAGATTCATCAAGCCTTTCCCGAGGCCGACATCCACCTCTTTCATACTGAGGATGACGACGAACACCAGATCGCCTCGACCGGTGATCAACCCGCTCTCTCACCACCCCTGAATGAGTCGGGCGACTTGGCCGAGTTCGACGTTGTGATCCTTGCAGCCGATAGGGCAGGTCTGAGGCTCAAGGCCCTCGAATCAGCTCTCGAGAGTATTCCGGAGCTGATCTTTATCGATGCCTCGCCTCTGGGCCTCTACCGCCATCTGACATCCCCCTCCCTGGATGCAGACGGTGTAATCCCCGGCGCCCGGCTTCGTCCTGCCCATCCTTCGATTGCCGTCGCACATGCCGTCCTACAGGTACTCGACTCGTTTGGACCGGAGACGATGACCATCGCGGCCATTGAACCGGTTTCAATCTTCGGCAAGGAGGGAATCACAACCCTGGCGCATCAGGCGAGCCAACGTCTCCAGGGGGAGAAGGTCACCGAAACCATCGATGACCAGATCGCAGCCTTCAATATGACGGCCCACCCGGGGGTTGATCTGGCCGGCGATGCAGCCAGGCTCTTCCCTGAACTGGAAGTGGTCGCCACGCGAACCCACGGGGGCTGTTTCCACGGGCACGTGACCCTGTTGGGCTTGACCGTGACCGACTTGATAACAAAGGAAGAGGCGATCGAGAATCTGGCAAGAATCCCCGGGGCCATCTTGGCCAAGTTCCCCATGAGTCTCGCTGATGATGACGGCCAGGGGCGTATCCGGATCGGCGCGCCGGAGATCTCCCACGGAGGTCACATGCTCTCAATTCAGGCAATGGTCGACGGGACCCAGGTCGGCGGTGCAATGACGGTTGTCTCCCTCCTCGAGAAGCTTCGGTAGTTCCCGTCTGGAACGGGTCTTTTTCGCCCTTCGTCGTCAGGCCGAGGGTTTGCTCATGCGGCGTACGGGGAGTACGATTCCGCGCTATGATATCTGCCGGACGGCGTTCTGCCGCCCCAACCAGGAGGTAAATATGACCAGTCCCCTCGACACTCTCGAACCCAAAGGCCTGTGGGCCCATTTTGACGGTATCCGACGGACGCCACGGCCTTCCAAACACGAAGAAAAGATTATCCAGCACCTGAAAGAATGGGCAACCGATCGTGGCCATGAGATTCATCAGGATGCCGCGGGCACCTTGAGCATCCACGTCGCAGCAACCCCCGGCCATGAAAATGCACCGACAATCGTGCTCCAGAACCACATGGACATGGTCTGCGAGAAGAACGCCGATGTCGAACACGATTTCATGACCGAGGGCATCAAGGTCGCGGTCGATGGTGACTGGGTCCATGCCGTTGGCACGACGCTGGGCGCCGACAACGGCGTTGGTCTGGCTGCCGCCCTTGCCGTCGCGGACGATCCCGAGGCGGTCCACGGGCCTCTCGAGATCCTCTGTACGGTCGACGAGGAGACCGGCCTGACCGGGGCCATGGAATTGGATCCTGCCATAGTTTCCGGCCGCATCATGCTCAACCTCGATACCGAGGAAGACGGCGCGGTCTACATCGGGTGTGCCGGCGGGGCGGACAGTAACGCCGAATTGGCATTCAAACGACGTCGTGCACTTCTGGGTTCCGTTCCCGTTCGCCTGGCAATCGGCGGTCTCCGGGGCGGACATTCCGGACTCAACATCATCGAGAACCGAGGCAACGCCATTCTTTTCGCCATCGAGACCATCTTGACGGCCATGGAACAGGACCCGGACATCGACATTGTCCACTTCGATGCCGGCACCAAACACAACGCCATTCCGCGCGAGAGCTTTGTGACCCTGAGGATCCTCAAGGACCGGATCGATGGTTTCAAGGCCGTGATGGCAAAATGTCTCAAGGGTTTCAACGAGGAATTCGGCTCAGCCGAGCCTTCGATTGAACTGACCCTGGAGGCACTGGATGACACGCCCGAGAATCAGAGGGTGATGGAAACCGTGGACCGGGACGACTTCCTGCGCCTCGTCGATAGTTTGCCCCACGGCGTGCTTTCAATGTCGAGAGACGTCCCCGGGCTGGTTGAGACTTCGACCAATCTGGCGGTCGTCCGGACGTCCGAGGATTCCGCGCACTTCGTCTGCTCCCACCGGTCGTCCATCATGCCGGCGCTCTTCGCCGTCCGGCGCCGTGTCGGCTCCATCTTCGACCAGGCGGGCGCCACCGTGACCATCAAGGACTCCTACCCCGGGTGGAAGCCCAACCCCAACTCCCCCATCGTCCAGACGACCGTCAAGGTCTTCGAGAAGATCTTTGGCACGACGCCGGAACTCAAGGCCATCCATGCCGGCCTCGAGTGCGGCCTGCTGATCGAGAAGGTGCCCGACATGGACTGCGTCTCCATCGGACCCCAGATCGATGGCGCCCACTCCCCCGAGGAGAAGGTCCAGATCTCATCGGTCCAGCGCTTCTACACCCA
>CAYSHZ010000427.1:0-3241 GCA_964430905.1 uncultured Thermoanaerobaculia bacterium
GGGAACGCATCGAGATCGCCGCGATCCCAACGACTGCCTGTCGCTCCCGCTCGGCCATTGCTTCACGGCGCAACGCAGACCGAACCGGGAGAGACTGGCGCCCTCAGGAAACGGCCCCGTTGAACAGAACCACATCCAGATATCAACTGGATGAAGGAAAACCATGCGTGGTAAGATCCGATCGGGAATCGAGAGTGGGATGCGAGTGGAGGATACAAGATTGGAGTGTTCGTCACGAGGTAATCATCGTCGTCCACTGGGCAACTCGGGAACAACTCTCCATGCTTGAGGCGTTTGTTGAATGACTGAGAAATCACGAACTGCAGCCCAATTTTGTACCAATCCGGACATTGCATGGCAGGTCCTGGACGACGAGGCCGTTCTTCTTAACTTGAGCGACGGAACGGCAGTCGGCCTCAACCCCACGGCAAGCCACATCTGGCCGATGCTCGGGGATCACGATGAGACTTCAATCGTTGCATCGCTGATCGACGAGTTCGAGGTCAGCCCCGAAACTGCTCTTGCTGATGTGCGCAATTTTGTCGCCTTATGCTTCGAACACTCTCTTCTGGTTCCACCTTCCTCTGAGAGAACCGAATGATAGCGCTCACAGTTGGGGGGGTTTCGTTTGAAATCGGACCGAAGCATATGGTCTCGGAACTTGAGCATCAATCCCTGAAGAAGTATTCCGATCGGGAGAAGTTCCATTCCGTCAACGGAATGGAACCGTTTCAATTACGGCTCCAAGACCAGTGTTGTTCAAAGAATGTCGACCCATCACTCGACGGTGGTGGACCCACAGTCATTTCTACTGATGGGCCGTTGATCCGGCTGAGACACCGTGCCTTTACGGCTGAAATCGACCCCCTTCAGGGTTGCGGCCGTCTCCAGCGTGACCCAGGGTTGAGATTCCCATTGGAGGTCACGCTTCGCGTTGTGATGTGCAGTCGTCTGCCACTCATCAGTGCGATTCCCCTTCATTCTGCCGGCATCATCATTAGGGGTGCAGGCGTCATCTTCTTCGGGCCGTCGGGCGCCGGCAAGTCGACCATTTCCGCGGTTTCGCCGTATCCGGTTCTTTCTGATGAACTCGTTGTCGCGGGAACTCACCCGCCATCGCTGTCTTCTGCGGGCTTTTTTGCGTCTGGCTTTGATGCTCTCGGACAGGTCAGATTGAGCGCTCTTGTCGAGCTGGACAAGGGCGAGAAATTTTCAATGATCGAGTTGGGGCGGAAAGAGGCATTCCACAGGCTGCTTCCAGTAACCATGGTTCCGACATCGACGGCGCTCTGGGACCGGTCAATGGCCGTGTTGAACAACCTTGTCAGTGATGTTCCGGTGTTTCGCATGGCGTGGTCACCAAGCTCTTCTCCATGGACACAAATTGAATCGCATCTCGAACTGGCGGGCACCGACCTGGGCGCCCATCTGTCGCCGGAAAGGCGAGAAGGAATTCTCTGTGAGTAACGACAGACACATCGAAAAACAGGGTGCTGGCGGCCGGGGCACCCGGGAGAGACGACCATACGAAAAGCCGTCCATTTCATGGAAGGAAAAACTGGACATGAAACCGGGACTAGCCGTTGCCTGCGCACGGGCAATTCTGACGGATCCGCAATGCCAGGCAGGAGGACTCGCAAGCTAGGTCATGAAACCATCCACCACCCCCCGTTTCTCGAATTGGCAACTCCGGGCTTTGGCGCGGGCTGTTCCGCTTACAGCCTCCCTTGAGTTGACCAACAGATGCAACCTCCGGTGCGGATTCTGCTGCAACCGCAGGCCATACGATCGAGACCCGCTGACTGCGGCAGAGTGGCGTGGGCTGCTGGGCGACCTTAGGTGTCTCGGTACCCTTTTCGTGACCTTGACAGGGGGGGAACCACTGGTCCACCCGGGTTTCTTTCAAATTGCCGAAGCCGCCCGAGATCTAGCCCTTGCCATCCGGATCCTCACCAACGGGACTCTGATTGACGATAGATCAGCCGATCGTATCGCCTTGATGCAACCACTGTCGGTGGAACTCAGTCTCCACGGAGCGGTGGCCAGTACGCATGACGACACGACGTGTATTCCGGGCTCCCATGCCGCCTTGTGGGCGGCAGTAGATCGTCTCCTGGAGCGACAGGTCTCTGTCGTCTTGAAGACCCCAATCACGTTGACCAACCTTGCGGAAATTGATGAAATCATCGATCTCACCCAGAAGCGGGATATCCCTCTTCTCGTTGATCCAACGATAACCCCCCGAGATAACGGCGACCGCAGAACTCTCGGGCATGCAATCGATGGCTCGATGCCGGACGAGTTGTACCGCATCCTTGATCGCTGGAATCGCCTGCCCGAGACTCAACGAGTCCGGGGTGGAGCCAACTGTGGGCTGGGCCGTCTTACTCTGACGGTTGACCCGAATGGGGAGGTTTTTCCTTGTATCTTGTGGCGCACCAGCTCATACGGTAACGTTCGGAATCAGTCCTTGGCCGAGATCTGGAAGGGCAGGGAGCGGGCAGAGGCTGCCGCTATTTCAAGGCAGGCCAACGACACATTGTTCGATCTCGACGAACCCCTGTCCAGTTTCCCCTTCTGTCCGGCGCTGGCGGCCAGGGATGGTGGGAACCCGACCCTACCATACGATCAATTTCGGAAACACGCTGAGGCATCATTCCGAGCCAGGGGTACAGGAGGAAGCAACAGTCTTCCATCTCGACACCAGGAATTGCTACCCTTGAGGAGTTAACAATGAGAGAAATGCAATCCCCTCGAAATCTTCGACAACACTGGTTCGCTACTGCAGTTGTGGTGCTATTAGCAGCCGTTCCGGTTGTAGGTTTCGGTCAGACACCCTTTCTCATCAAGGATATCAATACCGGATCCGAGGGAAGCAACGATGGGTTTCCCTGGCGAGTTCTCGCTGAGTGTGGTGGCTACCTCTATTTTAACGGGGAAACAAAATCGACCGGGGAAGAGCTGTGGAGGACTGACGGAACAGAGGCCGGAACTCAGCTGGTGGTGGAGGGCTGGCCCTCAGAGAACGACGGCCTGAAACCGCGCTATTTCGCCTGTGCCGGTGACACCCTGTTCTTTGCAGGGATTGAACTTTGGAAGAGTGATGGAACTGCCCTCGGAACAATGATGGTCAAGGACATCAACACTGAACCAAACGGTTACTCTTATCCCAAAAGTCTGACCGCCAGGGGATGTCCCCGGTTCCGTTGAAAGTTGACGGTGGTCCTTGCCCCGACGAAGA
>CAYSHZ010000428.1:0-1531 GCA_964430905.1 uncultured Thermoanaerobaculia bacterium
AAGGCCTCAGCTCGTTCGGGAGGCCACTACCGCTTTCCATTGCTTCCCCGGGCCCTTACTTCGTCTTGATGACCCTCGTACCGGCAATCATGTCGTGAAGGCCCTTGTGTCCCTCGATGAAGGCAACCATAATGAACCCAACACCTAAGATCATTCCACTGGCCATGTAGCCCAAGAAGCGAAGGCCGGCCTTCTTGTATCCCAGAGGCTCGACTCCATCCTCGCCGACAATCTTGAGCTTCAGCAACTTCTTTCCGGGGGTGATACCGCTGCGAGCCCACGGAACCAGCAAATAGCCGATCCAGACCGCCATTCCCAACAGCCAGCCTAGAATGCTCATTACGGCAGCCAAACCCTGGCTCTTGGGAGCAATCACTGCCACAAGAACTCCGGTCGGAATCATGATGATCATCACTGCGATGCTGAGGATGATCGAGTCGATCAAGAACGCTCCAAGGCGAATCCCGAAACCAGCAGTCTCTCCAACCGGCAGGGCCACCTCCCCGGACGCCTTGGCTGACGACGCCCTGATCGCTGCCGGTGCTGCAGCCACCGGTGGAGGCGGCGGTGCGACAGGGGCCGCCGGCATAGGCGGCGGAGACACAACCTGCGGTGGCACGGCGGGCGCTGGAGCAACCGGTGGTGGAGGGGGCTGAACCGGAGGCGCCGAAGGTGGAGCCTGGGGCGAAACAGGCGCCGGAATAGACTGCACATGGGTGACTTCGGCATCCTGGATGCCGGCAAGATCCACCAGGACAGTCGCCTCTTCCGGATGAGGATCCGAGAAGACCAGGGTTGTTCCCCCAATCTTGATCTCGTCTCCATCGATCAACCGGTGGCTTTCGATACGTTCCCGATTGACCCAGGTTCCGTTGCTGCTCCCCAGATCCTTGATAATAAAGCCGGGCGCATCGGCTGCAATTTCCGCATGATTCCGGGAGGCCGCCTGATCCTCAAGCGTCACGGTATTGTTGGGACCACGGCCGAGAGTCACCAGCTCTCCTTCCAACTCAATCTCTTTCTCCTCGTCACCCTTGGCCGGAATAAATTTCAGAAAAGCCATCGAGTCCTCCCAAAATGGATCTTCCTCTAGAGTACCCCAACCCACTCAAAAAGATTCACCCCCAACCCTCTGAGGACTCCTGACTGCACGGCCTCGAGGGATTTGATAACCTGGATCTCACGAGTAATTGACAATGGGCGGGATCCAGGTGAAGGGAGCCGGACAATGACCGAAACATCGTGGCACGTAGCTCAAGACGGGCGGCAGGCTGAAGGAACGCTGAACCCCCAGCAGGTTGCCGAGCTCGTCAGGTCTTCGCCAACCTCATCGTTCCTTGTATGGAAAGACGGTATGGGCCAATGGATGGCTCCTTCGGAGGTCCCGGAGATTACGGCGTTGCTGGCTCCCTCTGGACCTGCGGAAAGTCAAAAAAATACCCCTCCCTCATCCGCCAAGAAACATGCTCCCACCGGGGCCGGGGCATTCGATCTCGGCGCCGTCAAGGAACGAATGGGCTTCTGGCGGTCC
>CAYSHZ010000428.1:1631-3209 GCA_964430905.1 uncultured Thermoanaerobaculia bacterium
GGCCGGGGCATTCGATCTCGGCGCCGTCAAGGAACGAATGGGCTTCTGGCGGTCCCTCTTCGATCTGAGATTCGAATCTCTGGTCACTCCCACAATGGTCACCGTGCTGTATGCCGTGGCAATGATCTTCGTTGTCCTTGGCTTCCTGGCCATGCTTTTCTCCGGTCTGACATCCATTGTCTCCGGCATCAGATTCGGAGCCTGGGGCATGGCGGCCCTCGGTGTTGTCTGGATTCTCCTATCGCCGATCCTTGCGATCCTCTACCTTGCCATGATCCGGCTCTTCTTCGAGGTGGTCGTCGTCCTGTTCAAAATCCATGAAGAACTGAAACGCCGATGACACATAACAACGTCAATCGAAATGATCCATGTCCCTGTGGCAGCGGAAAGAAATACAAGAATTGCTGTCTGGGAACCGCAACATCCGGATTCAACCGCACGGCACGCATCGCCGTGATTGGAGCCGTGGTCTCAGTGGTCATAGCAGCCATCTTGTATGCAACTGTCGGGAAAGATGCCGCCACCCTGGTCGCCGCGCTGGGAGTCCTCGGTGCCGGAGCGTGGTGGCTGTTCTCGGATCCACCAAGTTCCAGGGGATCCGGAGACCCGGGTTCAATCGGCTTCGGGGGATAGTCCGGGCTCCGGCATCAAGGGCGACCGGAGCCGAGACGCTGCTCCACACCGTCTCAATCAAATATCTATACAATCTCTTCATGGACCACCATACCGAGGCTGACAACAACAAAGAAATTGCGGCCGGTGAAGGGATTTGCCCCCTACCTCCAGCCAAGAATCCGCCGGCAACTCGACGCAAACCCTGGGGGTGGCACAGTCCTCGTTCGAGAAACGAAATCATACAGAGGGTCATGGAGATGGTCCCAGGCGTCGGATCAGTCCCCGTTGTCGAAACCTCGGGCTATCCCTCCTCAACCACCTTGACCGAAACCAGCTCCGGATTGTCCCTGTGATCAATCAGGATCCTTTTGACGCGGTCCTGCCACAGACGGGCGAATTCGGCCTTGTCTTCGGGGCCGGCCTTCTGGCCGAGGATCTTCTGAAGGAGGGGCATCGCCTCGGGACGAGGGGGAACTGCGTCAGGATTGACCCCGATCTCAACCGAACGACCGGTATCCTTCCGCGTCAATTTCGCCGCGCCGTCGATCTTCCTCTCGAAGTGCATCAGATTGCTTCGATTGAAGTTCCCGGCCAGTCCCTTGAAGCCTCCCGGGCCTGCGGCGCCTGTGATCTGGGAAACCACGGCCCCAATGACCCCGGCAACTCCCTCGTCCTGCCCCTGTTTGAACTCGACCTCGATCCCACCCCGTTCGGGCGTGCCATCCGGCCAGAGGGCCTCCAATGCCTTGAGGGTCATCACATAGGCGCTCGCAACGGTAGGGCAACTGTGGCCGGCCGCCCTGACAACCTCGGGATAGCCGACCTCGATGATGCCGTCGTCGGAGGCGCCCAGCAACTGGGCCAGTGGATCGAAAAGACTGATCGTCGGAACGAGGTCAAAAAACTCTGGATATGCCATGAAATCTCCTCTGTGGGTCCAAAACAAAGTGTGTCCCGGCCCGT
>CAYSHZ010000429.1:0-3206 GCA_964430905.1 uncultured Thermoanaerobaculia bacterium
ATCGATCCCCAGGCGCGTCTGGCAATTCTCGAGATCGTTCGGGAGGTTGCCGCCGCCGGCACGACCGTCCTCTATACCACCCACTACATGGAGGAGGCCCAGGAACTCTGTGACCGCATCGCAATCATCGATCACGGGAGGATTCTGACCCAGGGAACCCTGGAGGAACTGACCCGACAGTCCGGAGAAAGTGAAGTTCTCAAGGTCATTGGTTCATTTGACATCAGTGATGCCACCCGGCGGCTCGGTGAGATTTCGGGTCTCCGCCTGATCCGGGTCGATGACGGCGCCGTTCTCGGCGGCATCGACCATGAGGGCCCGGGTCTGCTCGACGTCCTGCCCCAGGTTCTCTCCTCGGGCCTTCCAATTGACGATGTGTCGATCCAGAAGCCCAACCTCCAGAGCGTCTTCATCAGCTTGACCGGGCGAGAATTGAGGGACTGATGGCGCCCCTGATGATCGTTCTCCGTGACCTCAAACGGATGTTCCGCAATCCTGTTCGTACGGCCCTTCTCTTTGCCCTGCCCCTGATGCTCGCCGGCATTTTCTCGCTGGTCTTTGGTGGTGACTCAGCCTCCGATATCTCCATCAGGGTGCTCATCTTTGACGAGGATGAGGGACTTCTCTCCCGTTTCCTGGCTGGTGCGGACGCCAGTCCACAGATGGACAGCCGCCTTGAGCTCGTCCCGGTGGGCGCCGAAGGATTGGACATGATGGAACGGGGCGAGGCTTCGGCCCTGGTTCATATTCCGGCCGGCTTCTCCGATGCCTACCTCGAAGGCAAGCCCGCCGTCATCTCCATCGTCAAGAATCCTGCCCAGCGTTTTCTCCCCCAGGTCGTTGAGGAAGGGGGTGCCATCGGCGCCGAGATCCTCTCACAGGCCTCACGGGTCTTTCGTCCGGAACTGGAAACCATCAACAGTCTGAGGGGCGCCGAGGGCTTCCCCTCCGACCTTGCAGTCGCCGGCATATCCACTGGCATCAACCACAAACTCAAGAGTCTCGATCGGTGGGTCTTCCCCCCCATCATCAAGCTCGAAGCGACCACCGTTAGCACTGAGTCCGCCGACGATCAGGCTGACGGCAACGGCATCCTGGGCTTCTTCCTGCCGGGACTCTCGATGATGGGGATTCTGTTCCTGGCCCAGAGCGCGACCAGGGACATCCTGCACGATCGGGAGAGCGGACTGGTTCGCCACCTTCTGACGGCGCCGATTTCTCCCGGCGACTACATCCTCGGGAAAGTCATCTCCGTCCTGGTCATCTGCATTTTGGGTTTCTTCTTCCTCGTCGCCTTTGGCGTGGCGGCCGGCGTCGACTGGGGACCGGCGGCAACCGTGACGGCTCTTGTCATCGCTTCCTCGATGACAGCCTCCGGCGCCCTGGTTCTGATTGCCGGTATCGTCGGCACCGAACGGCAGGCTGATGCACTCTCGACCATCGTCAACATGCTGTGGATTCTCGTTGGGGGTGCGTTTGTACCGATTTCCCAGTTCCCCGACTTTCTCCGACCCCTGGCAAAGGCAACGCCCGTCTACTGGGCGATCGACGGTTTCCAGCTGGCCATGCGGCAGAGCGCAGGCATCGGTGATGTTTCGACCAACCTCCTGGTCCTCGGAGGCGCCGGCCTGCTCTTTCTGCTGATCGGCGCCGGAGTCCTCAAACGGCGCATGATGTTGGGAGGCGTGTGATGAACGGCGCCCTGATGATTGCCGTTCACGATCTCCGAATCACCCTGAGGGACCGCTCCGCCGTGATGTGGATGTTCTTCCTCCCCATCCTATTTGCCGCCTTCTTTGGCATGGTGATGGGTGGTGGATCCTCCTCGGCGCCAGCAGACGGCACGGTCGCCTTGACCGTCCTTGATCATGACAACAGTCCCCTTTCGCACGCCTTGATTGAGGAGCTCAAGGATGATCGGCTCGAGTTGGTCTTTCGAGAACCTTCCGAACCCAAGGCGACAGAGACCTTCCGGACCCTGGTGATACCGGAGGGCTTCGGGGCCTCCGTGACCGCGGGAAATCAGACCACCCTGCGCCTTGAAAAGGAGCCGGACACCTCCGCCGAGGCCGCCCTGGTCGCTCAGGCGCGAATCGTCCGGTCCGCCACCCGGTTGATCGCGACGATGATCCTGGCCGAGACCGGCAACGGCGAAGAGATCGCTCCAGAAGGAAATGACCGTCCGCTGGTCAGCATCGAAACCTCCTGGGCCGGCGCCAGGCAAGGTCCGCCCTCGGGATTCCAGCAATCCATTCCTGGAAACGCAACGATGTTCGTTCTTCTGGTCAGCCTGGTCTACGGCGGCGCCTCCATCAGTTCCGAACGCCACTCCGGCCTCCTGAGACGACTGGTGACATCGCCCCTCTCGCGGGGTGAGATTGTGGCGGGGAAGATTCTGGGACGGTGCATCATCGCCGGCCTTCAGGTCTCCGTTCTGATCGGCGCAGCCGCTCTTGCCGGGCTGTGGGTTGATCTCGACCTCGGCGGGAACCTCGTAGCGATCTGGGGTGTGCTTCTGGTGTATGGCGCCTGCGTCGCCCCGCTGGGAGTGGCCCTGGGCGCCTGGTTCACCGACCGGGACCGGGCGGCCAATCTCGGCGTCATGGCGGCGATGGCCATGGCGGCCTTCGGAGGATGCTGGTGGCCCCTGGAGGTCGTCTCCAAATCCCTGCAGAATTTCGCCATGATCTTCCCGACGACCTGGGCGATGAAAGCCCTTCACGGATTGATCTCCTTCGGTCACGATTGGCAAACGATCACGCCCTTCATCGGCATCTTGTTGGTCTTCGGAATTGCCTTCACCGCCCTGGCCATACGGTCCCTGCGGGTGGAGTGAAAAAGCCAGTGGTACCCTTCAAGGGAATTCGGGTCGAATACTATGGATGAGCGGCCCTTTTGGAAGAAGACTGAGAAAAACCCCAACTCCACCTATCGATATTGGAAACGCGCTCACGAAAAGATGAAGATGCGGGATTTCGAGGGGGCAGTCGAAGAGTTTGATGCGACCTCAAGGTCATCGTCAATCCTTTCAATCACGGGCTTTTGAAGCGATTGTCAACTATATTGAAATGGGGAGTCTCGAAGAATGAAGCTATCGAAAACGGCGTCTGTGGTTGTTGTTTTCATGTCGATGATGGCGATCTCATGCGCCCAGGTGGGGAAGGTGACTGTTGTTGTAAAGGACTACGAGACTGGGGAGCCGCTTT
>CAYSHZ010000430.1:0-3201 GCA_964430905.1 uncultured Thermoanaerobaculia bacterium
TTTCTGCAGGGCGATGAAACTGTTTGTATCTCGCCCCAATCTGTGACGCTTGGCGGGTGCAATCCGCTGAGTTTCGAGCTTTCCATTTCCTCTTTCGGCTTTCGGCGAGGGTGACTGTGGGAGTGCTTCGTATTCAGAATGCCGTTCCCCTCGGCCCTCGAACCACCCTGGAGCTTGGTGGTCGGGCGGAGGTCCTGATCGAGGTTGGTTCTCTCTTGGAACTCGATGAGGCCCTGAAATGGGCAAAGGACTCCAGTAGCTCGGTCAAGGTATTGGGGGGCGGGTCCAACGTCGTGATTGCAGACGAGGGTTACGCCGGTGTGGTCATTGTACCGGTGCTCCGGGGTATCGATATTGATCGAAGAGGGGACCGTGTCCTGGTGACCGCAGCAGCGGGTGAGGTCTGGGACGAGGTGGTTGCCCAGACAGTTTCGGAGGGTCTGATCGGATTGGAGTGCCTGTCGGGCATTCCCGGAACCGTTGGTGCGACGCCGATTCAGAATGTCGGCGCCTACGGCGTCGAGGTCTCGGATGTTCTCGAGTGGGTCGAAGTTGTTGACAGGGCGTCAGGGTGCGTGTCTCGTCGGTCGGCGGCGGAGTGTGAGTTCGGCTATCGCACCAGTTGGTTTAAACAGAATCCTGATCAATTGATCGTGACCCGGGTTGCCTTCAGACTTCAGGCCGGGGGGCTGCCCGTCATCCGATACCGGGAATTGCAACAGGCGGTGGGGATGGATGAGGCGGCGCCCGACGCCTCGGTCGTTCGGGACGTGGTAATGGCCCTTCGCCAAGCCAAGGGAATGGTGCTGGAGGCGGATGCGCCCGGGAGTGCCGGCTCGTTCTTCGTCAATCCGCTCGTGGGTACCGAGACACTTGCCAGTATCGAGGAAGCGACCGGTTCAGAAGAGACAGTACCCCGGTTTGAGACCGGTGAGCATCTGTTCAAGATTCCGGCCGCATGGTTGATTGAGCGTGCTGGTTTTTGCCGTGGATTCAGACAGGGGCCGGTCGGCATCTCGGAACATCACGCCCTGGCCCTGGTCCATCACGGTGGAGGACGGACGGCGGACCTTGTGGCCTTGGCCACCGCCATCCGAGACGGAGTGGCGTTGCTTTTCGGTCTTCGTTTGCGTCCGGAGCCGGTTTTCTGGGGCTTTGGTGATGTTCATCCTCTCAACGGAGGGTCGTGATGCACCGTTGGATGATGCTTGCGGCGATCGTGCTGGTATGGGCGCAGAATGGCGGCGCCGCCACTCTTGATGCGTCGACGGTTGGGCCCCCAACGATCCAGGTCTGCGAGAGATCGGATCGGGCGCCTCGGGCAGGCATCCTGGCCTCGCTGCCGGGAGGCAGGGTCCTGTTACTGGGTTCGGAGGCGAAGAGTTTCGGCTGTACGCCGTGGCGGCTTGAGTCGGCGATGACGCCAACCTTGCGAAATGCGCTGGCCGAGGACACTCTCCACGACAGGGTGCCCCTCAGTGTCGGTGTGACACCGGGTGTGCCTTTGGACAAAATCTGTCGGCTTCTTGAGGTGTCTGGTGCGACGATCTCGTGGCGAGATGCAACGGGTCCGGTTCCCCGGATAGGTGTGGTGGTGGCAGGGGGGAACCTCAATGCGGCAATTGATGCTTTGGCGGTTTTCGATGGCCGCGTTGTATTTGCCGATGTCCAGCCGGGCGCCAGGCTCCAGAATGAGCTGTCGGCGACACTGTGCCAGGGGGGTGATTTTCTTCACTCACCGGTCTTTGACCAGGGCCTGCTGGGCCAGGGACAGATCATCGGCCTGATGGATACGGGCATCGATGCGGACAGCTGCTTCTTTGACGATCCGGACCATGGGCTTCCCGTGACCAACGGACGGACGGAGACCGATGTTGATCTTGGCCATCGGAAGATCCTGGCTGTGGATTTCTGGTGGAACCAGGACTGGCCTGACCCCGGGGAATTCGACTGGGACTCCCAGGGACATGGAACGCATACGGCGGGCTCGGCCGCGGGAGATGCCGACGGTTGGGGTTCGCACGAGGGGAACGACGGCATGGCGCCGGCGGCAAAACTGGTGATTCAGGATGGTGGCTACGGGGTTGACGACTGTGCCGATTTGCCGGGTCTGGGGTGTCCGGTGAGGCCGCTCGAACCGATGTTGGAGCAGGCCTGGGCACAAGGCGCGAGGATCCACAGCAACTCCTGGGGTGACGTTGAGGAGAGTTGGCCGCTCAATCGCTACACGGAGCCGACCGCGGATATCGACCGTTTCGTGTGGAGCCATCCGCAGATGGTAGTTATTGCCGCAGCCGGGAATTCCGGATCGGGAGACGACACTGTGATCTCACCGTCAACGGGGAAGAATGTCGTATCGGTTGGAGCCTTGCGTCCGGTTGAAATCAGTCCACTGTGTCCCGCGCCCTTCTCCTCGAGGGGATGGACGCATGACGGACGCATCAAACCGGATGTCATGGCGCCGGGTTCTGGAGTGATGTCGGCGGACAATAGTTTTCGTGTCCCCTCGCCAAATTGCGGGGTCGTTCCCAAGTCCGGAACATCGATGGCGGCTCCGACGGTCGCGGGTCTGGCGGCCCTGGTTCGCCAATATTTCATGGAGGGTTTTCACGTCTTCGGGCGCCGCAGTCCGAATCGTGGATTCGAGCCGTCTGCCGCCCTGGTCAAGGCGGTTCTGGTCGCCTCTGCTGTTGATCTGACGACCCTGGGGTGTACCTCGATCGACCCCATCCCCTCCCGTGATCAGGGTTGGGGCTTGGTGCAACTCGACCGGGCCCTGTGGTTTGAGGGCGAGAGGCGTCGCCTCTGGGTCTTCGATCAGCTCGAAGCCTTCGATGCCGACGATGAGAGTTTTTCCGTCGCACTGGATGTCCGGGAGTTGGCCGGCCTCAAGGTAGTATTGGCTTGGACGGATCTGCCGTCGACTTCGACGGCCGAGATTAACCTGGTCAACGATCTGGACCTGGAGTTGGAGGGTCCGGACGGGATCTTCCGAGGAAACGCCATGGTTGGGGGGCGCTCCATTCCAGAAGGTTCGGCCGATCGTCTGAACACAGTCGAGGTTGTCCTCCTGCCCGAGGCAGGAGTCGGACGGTGGGTCGTCACCGTCCGTTCCCACACGATTGTTACAAGCCCACAAGGTTTTGCCCTTGTCATCCTCGGTGGCGACGGGGTCAAGGTCACGCCCCCGCCGAGGAGTCC
>CAYSHZ010000431.1:0-3198 GCA_964430905.1 uncultured Thermoanaerobaculia bacterium
CGACTGGGCCGGCTCTGTCGGCCAGAGTGTGAGTCAGGAGACAAGATGTATTTCGATCCAATGTATCTGCTGTTTATTGCGCCGACCTTCGTGCTGTCGTTGTTGGCAAGTTTCATGACCAAGAGTGCGTTCAAGAAGTACTCCAAGGTAGCGGTGGCTACGGGACTGACCGGCGCCCAGGCGGCGGGAGAGATGCTCAGTCGGGCGGGCATCAATGACGTCGCAATCGTTGCGACCCGGGGTTTTCTCTCGGACCACTACAACCCGACAACCAAAAAGCTGGCCCTGTCGGAGTCAGTCTACGGGACGAGATCGGTTGCGGCGGTCGGGGTCGCATGTCACGAGGCGGGCCACGCGATTCAACATGCGAGGGCATACGGGCCGCTGAAACTGCGTTCCGCGCTGGTCCCGACGGTTGGAATCGGCAGCAACATCGGATACATGATGATGCTCTTCGGCCTGTTCATGTCCTCGACCAAGATGGTGGGTCTTGGCGCCCTGTTGTTCTCGGCCGTTGTCTTCTTTCAGCTGGTCACCCTGCCGGTTGAGTTTGACGCATCAGCCAGGGCCAAACGATTGGTCGTCCAGTATGGCTTGGTTGGGCCGGGGCAGGAGCGGGGTGTTGCAAAGGTCCTCAATGCAGCCGCCTTGACCTATGTGGCTGCGGCCGCATCCTCTATCATGACCCTGCTCTATTTTCTCTTGAGGGCAGGGCTGTTGGGGAGTAGGGACTAATCCTGAAGCCTGCCGGCGATCTTCCTGAATTTTGGTCCCAGCAGGTTGGCAACCTTTTTATCGACACTGAGCTGTGTGTATCCGATAGGGGCATGGATGCCGGGGCCGAGCTTTCGGCCGTCAAGCAGATCGACCGCATTGAGGTGAAGCCTCGCCTGGAATTCCGTCTCGTACCGGCCCATGTAGGTCAGTTCCCGGTCCCCGGTGTAGTCCGCACGGATGATCACCAGATAGCGGGCATGGGGGCGGAGGAGGTCTTCCAGAGAACCACCTTCGGTACCGCCTTCCAACACCGCTGTGACTCCGGGAATGCCCATGGCGTCGAAGACATCGACGCCCCGGCGTTCGAGTGACTGGCTGACATAATCCGACGCGACGCCGGCCAGCAGCGTCTCACCGACGCTGATCAGGGCGACTCCTGTTCCGATTGCCGGCTGTGGGGGAGGCTGGGATACTTGTGCCTTGGGTTGATGGTTTTTCCCGGGCGCGGGGGCGCCGGCGTTCTGGGATGTGGGTGCTCCTGCAGGGATCGAGGCAACGGACTCGGAAGGGGCCTTCTCAATCGGTTGTCCCTTGGGGTCCTTGGTGGTTTCCCGGGGAATTACCTCCAGCTTTTCGGAGAGGGCGCCATGTTCATCCAACTCGTTTTCCTCGGTCAGGGCGGCACCGGGCTCCGGTTGGGCGACTTCGCCGGCATCGAGCTCAGGCTCCGCATCGATGATGGCCTGAGCGACGGTCTCGTCCTCTGAAGCCGTGCCGGCGATCATGTCCTTGAGTGCGTCGAAGGCGCCAAAATGCCAGGCGGCGAACCCTCCGATGCCGAGGAACAGGATGATCAGGCCGGCCGCGATCGCCAGTCCCAGAAAGACCCGGGAACCTCCTCCAGAGGAGTGTTCTTCGCTGATTGGGGTGGCGATCATCTCCGGTTGGGAGGTCTCGCCGGTTTCTCGTGGCCCGTCGTTCTCTGCTCCTGGAGCCGGAGTTGCGGCCGATGATGGAGGTGGAGGTGGGCTGCCGGGCAGCTGGGCACTGTCAACTCTCATTGTTGGGTCAGTGTTGAGAGCCTCCGGGGTCGCCGTGGCGGCGGGAACTTCTGGCGGAGGGGGAGGCGGTACCGCGGCAACTGTCGCCGCCGCGACCACTGCGCTGAGGTCGGTTGCAGTGGCACCGGTCGTTTCGAGCCAGGTCTGAAGGTCGGCGACCAGGGGTGCACAATCCGAATAGCGTTCCTCCCGGTCCTTGGCCATCATCTTTCGAAGGATGGTCCTGAGTTCTTCGGGAACCTCGGGTCTCAGGTCCCCGACATCCTTGGGTTCCACATCGATGATCTGCCGGAGCAGCGCAAGGGGTGAATCCGCCTTGAAGGGTGTGGTTCCGGTCAGCATTTCATAGAGCGTGACGCCCAGGGAGTAGATGTCGGCTCTCTTGTCGACATCCTGGTCGAGGCACTGTTCCGGGGAGAGGTAGCCCGGTGTGCCCATGAACATCCCGGTGGCGGTCAGACGGGTCGCCCCGGCCGCAAGCAGTGCCAGTCCGAAATCTGCAATCTTGACGATGCCGCGTTCGTCCACCATCAAATTGGCCGGCTTGATGTCCCTGTGGATGATCCCACGGCCATGGGCGGCACCGAGACCCGAAGCCGCCTGCAGGATCAGCCGGGCGGCGACGGCCGGTTCCATGGGTCCCTGGTTCTTGATCATCTGCTGAATTGAGGTTCCCTGGACATACTCCATGGCAAAGCAGTGTCGCCCGTCAAAGTCATCGATAGAGTAGATCTGGACGATGTTGGGGTGGTTGAGGGCTGCCGCACTCTGGGCTTCGCGCTTGAACCTTTCGACATAGCTTTCGTCTTCGGATAGGTGCTGGCCCAGGACCTTGAGGGCGACGAAACGGTTGAGGCTTTCTTCGTGGGCCTTGTAGACGACGCCCATGCCGCCACGTCCCAGTTCCGAAACAATTGTGTAATGCCCAATTCGCTTTTCCATGGCTCGTTCCTCTCGATAATCGGCTCATTCTACCACGCAGGAAACCGGAACTGCAGGAGGTTTGAGGACTGGATAAACATTCAAGGATCGGTCTTCGTAGACCTATTGAAAGCAGGCGATCGACGCAGCTTTCTCCCTCCTTCCTCGCCACCCCGCCGCCTCGGCGGGGTTGGTGTATGGGGGAGTGTTATCAGCTATCGGCTATTGGCTATCAGCTGAGGCACTTGCAAAATTCAGGGAAACTCGGGCGGGGATAAACTCAGACCCAACGTTTTTCTTTGTAGGGGAGGGGTTTATCCCCTCCCGTTCTTCGACTACTCGGGGAAATTGGCCTGTGAAAGGTATTTTTGCAAGAGGCCAGGCTTTCAGCTATCGGCTGTCTGGAAGGCGGCGATGGAGACCGATAAGGTTCCTGACACTGGGGTGGCCTCGGGTCGGGAGTACCCCCTACTCCCCTAGTGCGAACAGCAGACCACCA
>CAYSHZ010000432.1:0-3198 GCA_964430905.1 uncultured Thermoanaerobaculia bacterium
GATCTGAGCTTCCTGATCGACCGCCATTGAGATGACTGAGGGTTGGAGGGTCAACTGGATCGGCACGGTAGGTGTGCCTGTATCGACCTCTGCAGGCTTTGACACATCATCAAGGCCAAAGGGCTCACCGAAGGTATCGCCATCACCATCCCCGAGGTCCAGTGCCTTGGTTCCGCCGCCGGCCAGCTCGACGCCTCGAGGCTGCTTCAGCTGGCGCGGTCTGACGGTCGACGGCGTGTGGAACGGACTTTCCTTGGGTTTGCCGTCGTCACCCCGGGTATCCCGTTTTCGCGGATCCGGTTTCTTTGAAGGTTTCCTGGCATCAAAGGGACTCCTCGAACCCGAACCCGAGGCGACACGCGGACTGTTGCCACCGTAAAAGGAAATCCTGCTTTCGGTTCCAACCCACAGGGGCGCCAGATCCTCTTCATTGATGTCCGGGAAACGAACGATATGCGGCGTCACTGTCAAGACCAGATCGGTCCGCTTGTACTTCTTGGCCTTGTTGGTGAACAAACGACCGATCCACGGAATCTGGGACAGACCCGGCGTTTCGACAATACCCTCGGTCATATCGTTGCGGAACAACCCCGCCAACAGGGAGGTTTCGCCATCCTTGAGCCTGTTGACCGAGGTGATCGTCCGAGTTCCGATAACCACCGCCTCCTGGCTTGGTCCCACCGTGACGGTCTCCCCAATATTGGAAATCTCAACGCTGAGTTTGAGGGTAATCTCCCTGTTGTGGTGAACCCGGGGCTCGACCTCAATCCGGATACCGATGTCCTGGTACTGGAAGGAGGTAATCGGCACGACGTTGCCGCCGATATTGTTGCCTGAGTTGAAGCTGGTCACCGGAATCGGGTACTTGTCACCAATGTGGAGTTTGGCCTTCTCACCGTCGGTGATGCGCAACTGCGGTTGGGCCAGAACCTCGGCCCGCCCCGAGGACTTCGCCAGGTTAATCACCAGGCTGGGGATGTTGATGAAAGTGTTACCGCTGGAAATCTGGCTCAACTGATTGAGGAAGAGGTTGCCTTGGGACCCTTCCTGAATGGCCCCGGTATCAACACCCAGTGTGAAACTGTACGAACTCAGGGTCATTCCAAGATCGGAGTCTTTCGTTGTAGCCATCAACATCAGTTCGACATCGACCAGAACTTCGGCCTTGGCCTTGTCGTTGGCCCTGATCAGCTTCTCGGCGATTGCCACCTTGTCGGCGGTATCACGGAGCGTGATCGTATTGAGTTGTTCGTTGGTCGCCAGACGCCGAGCCTCGATCAAGGCCCGCAGGAGCTTGTCGATGTCCTTGACCTCGGCGTTGGAGAGGAAGAAAGTCTTGATGACCAGATCCTCGTACTCGCGCCGATTTTGGGGTGTGTCCTCGGCAACGATGATGCTGTGCTCATCCAGAACCTTGTAAAAGTGCCCGGCTGCCTGGAGGACAATCTCCAGTGCCCTCTCGGCAGTGACGTCGTTGAGTTCCACCGACAGTTTGTCATCCTTGAGTTTGGGATCGAACAGCACGTTGAAGCCGTAGGCCTTCCCCAGGGCCTTGTAGATCTCCTTGACCGGCTTCGGCTGCGGAAATTTCAGGGTGATCGGCTCTTTCGACGTCGGATCGAGGATCGGCGGCTTGACCTTGGCCTCCGCAGCCCTCCTCTTCATCTCTGCCAGGGCCTGTTCCCCTCCGGGGCCTGCCAGAACCTCCAGCTCCTCCTGAACCTTCTCCAGGGCCTGTTCGGCAAACTGATTAACCGGGTCCAGCTCGGCCGCCATTCTCAGCTCGTTCCGTGCGTCATGCAGCCGCCCCATGTCACGCAGCATCAGACCCTTGCGCAGATGGGCCTGGGATGCTTTCTGACGAGCGCGACCCAACTGCATTCGATACTCAATGTTGCCGGGATCGTCGGTAACTGCCTCCAGATAGTGGTAGACCGCCGCATCCCAGTTCTGCTGTTCCACGGCCTTCTCGCCCTCATGCACGGTCTCCCGGGCCGTCGAACAGCCCAATAGACCGGCAAGCATCAATGCCGGGACTATCGTTTTCACTCTATTCTTGTGCCAACGGAACACGCGTTTTCTCCTTCTCCGGAAACCCGACAAAACCAATGATCACCGACTCGAGGTCAATCTTTCGGACTATGAAATCCTTTTCGACGACACCACCCTCGATCGCGACCTTGATCTCGGTATCATCACCAGTCTTTTTACGGAACACCGCCACCCGGCGTCCAGGGGGACCGAAATTGCCCAGGTACTTCAACGTAAAATTCGGAGGACGACGCCACCCGACCGGCGTCGGCGTCGGACTCGGACGGGGCGGCGGCGGACGCCGCGTCGGCCTGGGTGCCGGCGTTGGTCGAGGATCCGGCGTTGGGGTCGGAGGCGGCCCGTAGAGAAAGGGATTACGATCAACCCGGGTTTCCGGGCTCGTACTTTCACCAACCTCAACGGATTCCAGAACAGGCAGAGGGTGCGCCTGCCACACCAGATCGTCGGTGTCTTTCTCGCCTCCTACCAGGCCGCTCTCTCCCATCATCCGCAATCCGAGCCATCCTGCTGCGACAACCAGTATCCCAACCAGGACAAGTAACCGAAGGTTTTCGGGCTTCTTCATGAAGCACTCTCCGCTTCCGAAACCGGGGAGGGTTCATCCATCCGCATCCCGTCGATGAGAGCTCTCAGTTTTCCCAACTCGGCCTCGGCCAAGTAGGTGGATACCTGGAGGTGGATCGACAAGACCTGAGACCTGGCATCCTCTTCTCCCTTGAAGGAGATACTGTCGATAATCAAGAACTGCGGACTTGCCTGGAGGCTGGCCAACAGCATCCGGACCTGCTCATACGTCCCCTCGACCGAGAACCCAATTCCAAACCGGACACCACCGGTCCGATCGTCAGTAGTCTCTCCGTAGGAAAAACCATCCGGCAACAGCCCAGCCCCGCGAGATGCCAGGCCGACTTCCCGAAGTACCGCCGTCATTCGTTCGTCCAGCTTACCGAAGAGCTCACCGTCGATACGCTCCAGGGTCTCGCCGGTCTTGACAACCTGAATGCGTTCCTCCCGGGCCTGTCCGCTCATGACAGCCAAACGATCAATATCCTGATTCAGTTGTTCAATCTGGCTCTGGATCAGGCCGCTGCGTCCCATTGGCCCGGAGGTTTGCCAGAGGAGAATACCGAGCGCAGTCAGGCAGAA
>CAYSHZ010000433.1:0-3152 GCA_964430905.1 uncultured Thermoanaerobaculia bacterium
GTTGGGGAGAATCAATGATGAAAACTTGACAAAGATGTCAGTTTAGGTGCCGCAGTTGTTCACCCTAATCGTTCACTGACGATTCTGAGGAAGAGCTCGATGCCGACTGGAATCAAATCGTCGTCGAAATCGAAGTCCGGGTGGTGGCAGACCGGTGTGTCCTCGCCCTCAATTTGCGCGCCGAGAAAGAAGAAAGCCGACGGGCGGTTCTGGGCGTAGTATGCGAAATCCTCACCGCCGGCCATGGGGAGGTCCTTCGCGCTCACAGCGTTCTCACCCAACATCTGCTTGCCAATCCGGGCGACCACTTCGGCACACCCCGGGTCGTTGTACAGGACCGGGAAGCCGGAGTCGATCTCCAGGTCCACCTGGACTCCGAAACTGTGCTCAGTGCCTTTGGTCACTTCGTGCAATCGCTCAAGTACTCGTTCTGTAGTGGCCTCGTCGAAGGTCCGGATGGTGCCGCTGAGTACAGCTTCGTCGGGAATGACGTTGTGGGTTGTACCCGCCTGGAATTTGCAAACGCTGACCACTGCACCGCCCTCAAAGCCCAACCCGCGTGACACCACCGTCTGGATCGCGCTGACAAGGTGGGACGCCGCCACGATGGGGTCACGGCAGATCTGGGGCTGGCTGCCGTGGCCGCCCTTACCGCGGACGGTGATGTCAAACGTCAGCACCTGGGCCATCAATGGCCCCGCCGCCACTCGTAGTTCACCCTTGGGCCAACCGGGCCAACTGTGGAGGCCGTAGACCTCGTCCACACCTTCAAGGGCGCCCTGGGCCACCATCACAGTTGCGCCGCCTCCACGTACACCCTCCTCGGCAGGCTGAAAGAGCAGCCGAACATTTCCGTCAAACGATTCCCTGTGCCTGGCCAGAAGTGCAGCCGTACCCATGAGGATAGCGGTATGACCGTCGTGGCCGCAGGCATGCGCCCTTCCGGGGTACTTGGAGCGATAGGGAACATCACCGCCCTCGCCCATGGGGAGTGCATCCATATCCGCACGCAGGGCAATTGTGGGCCCGTCCCTGCGCGGGTTCAAGTCGGCGACCAGACCGGTTCCCGCAGAATCGCTGGGTGAGTATCCGTGGTCTTCCAGCCATGTGCGGATGATGCCCTGGGTACGCTTTTCCTCAAAACCAAGCTCGGGGTGCTGGTGGAGATCGTGTCGGATCTTCACGAGGTCCATGCGAAGATCCTCGATATCACTATTGATGGTTTTCCAATTCATGGTGCCAGTCTATCGCAAGCGCCCAGCGTCCCCATCACTCTGCCAGAAATCGCTCGAAACGTTCGATGCGCTCCCGATCTGGTGGACGGGTGACGGTACTGACCAGGATGGCCACAACGAAGTTGAGCACCAGACCGACGAAGCCCGCGTGCAGGCCCCACGGCATGTGCCAACCAGCGAACTGGGCGATCACAGCAACAGCGAGTCCTGCGGCCAGGCCCGTGCTGACACCGGCCAAGGTTACGCGTTTCCAGAAAAAACCCAGGAAGATCGCCGGTACGAATTGGGCGATCCCCGAGTATCCGATCAGCAGCAGATTGACCAGCATGCCTGGTGCTGCCAGGGCAAGGCCTGCCGCCACTATGGCCACCGGCGCCACCAGCAGGCGGGCCGCCCAGGCGGTCTTGCTGTCGTCGAGGCCGGGCGCCACGCCTTTCTGCAGAACGTTGCGCGCCGTCAGATTTGCGGCCGAGAGGATCAATGCCGAAGAGGTGGAGATTGCGGCGGCCAGGCCTCCTGCGCCGATGGCGCCGGCCAGCCAGGGCGGGAAGTAGCCTACGAGCGCCACGAGCATGGCTTGGTCGGGGTGCTCAATGGATGCCGCAAAGGCCAGGTCTTCTGCAGCCTTCGCTGCACAGGTGAAACCAACGATGACGATGGGTACCAGGGCCAACTGGTAGAAGGGCAGAATGCCGGCATTGCGTCTGATCACGTTCTCGCTCTTGGCGCTGTAGGTGGCCGCAAAGAGGTGTGGCCATGCCCATACGCCGATGGCGGACAACACAACCGTCGAGGCGTACCAACCGAGTCCCATGCCTCCGGAATCCGGGAGGTTGAGATGAGTGGGGCGCAGCTGTTCGAGGGCCGCAAAGGCCTGATCGACGCCACCGTAGAATTTCTCCGGAACGAGGAGCCCTACCAGAATCATTCCGACGAGCATCACCACGGCCTGCAGCAGATTGGTCCAACCGATCCCGCGGAGTCCCGATGCCGTGACGAAGACCACCAGTGCGACGACCGCGAACACGATGGCCGTCTCCCGGCTCATGGCGCCGCCCGACGCGATCTGCACGATGATGCCTGCCCCAATCAGTTGCAACTGCAGGTAGGGAACGATGAACACGATTCCAATGACCGCAGTCACTACCGCGAAGGCCCGTGAGTCATAGCGGTCCTCGAAGAAGTCGGGTTGGGTGACGTAGCCGCCTCGGCGACCGAGGCGGTGGATCCGCGGCCCGATGAAGAAGAGCAGCCCGTAGGCGATGCTCATATAGGCAAAGCTGTAGGTGATGCTGATGCCCTTCTGGAAGGCCCATCCGGCGAGGCCGAGGAAGGCGAAAGCGCTGTAGATCTCGGCCGCGGCAATCGTATAGAAAAGGAGAGTTCCGAACGAACGACTCCCGACCATGTATTCCTCGAGGCCGAATCGCCGGTTGATCCCGGCCATCACTCCCACCAAGGTGGTCAAGACAAGCCAGGCGATGATGATGATCAACGGAAGAGTCATTGCCTATCCACCCGATTCTTGATCACCAGGGCGAGGCTCATCAAGAGGCCTGTGACCACGACCATCATCGCGTTCCAGAAGAGAAGGAAGGGGAGGCCAAGAATTCGCCCCTCGACCGTCGCCGCCCAGGCCGTCACTGGAGGGAGGAAACCAATCACGATCGGCAGGAAAAACAGCAACGCGATTTTTTCGCCTTGGGTCAGGTGCATCAGGAATTCCTCCTGTTGTCCGCATGAAATCTGGGATGAGCATTTCTCTGCGGCGATCGGTACATATCCTTGCCTACTTCTTCATCGTTGGGAAGTTTAGCTCCACACCCTCACGGACGCCAGTGGGCCGGCGGGAGGTGACGACCGAGGCACTTGCAAAATTCAGGGAAACCCGGGCGGGGATAAACCCCGCCCCTACGT
>CAYSHZ010000434.1:0-3145 GCA_964430905.1 uncultured Thermoanaerobaculia bacterium
GCGCGAAGACGCGTCACCAATCCGCCGCGATGTACTGAATGCGATCAAGTCCTTTGAATCCAATGTCGTCGATGCGGTCTCGGAGGATCCGACGCTGTGGTTCTCCACGAGGCTCTACCTCTACATGTCGGGCCATGGCCTCGCGCCAAGCCCACGGGATGCAGCACTGCTCATGGCCGATGCCGGACCGGTACACTTTGGGGAGAACATCGCGTGCTCGTCTCTTCTCGATTACTTCGGCGCGGCTCAACCCTACCGAGAGGTTGTGATCTTCATGGACTGCTGCCGTGACCGTACGGCCGGAGCGCCTCTTGGCCCTGTCCTTTGGACCAGGGTCAAAAGAGACAACGGCGAGGTCATCACCGCATTCGGTTGTGCCACAGAGTATGGACAATCGGCTTTTGAAGCCTCTGCTTCGACGGAGTCCAGCCCGGACGAGCTGAGGGGCTACTACACCAGAGCGCTGCTCGAAGGACTTCGCGGCGCCGCCATCGACCTGAAATCAGGAACGATAGATACCAACAGCCTGCAAAGCTACGTGAGAGCACGGCTCGGAGAACTCACCGAGGATCGGATGAGCCCTCAAGGATCCCGGATGGCGGCCGACCCCGGCATGCCGATTGTGTTTCGGTCCGGCCTGACCCCAAAACACCAACCAAAACAGACCGTCACTCTGGAGGTCACCACATCCTTCAGAGGCGCCGTCGAGATCGTTGGAGCTCCGGCCTCAATCGCCCGCCACAACGTGCAAAGGAATCGTGAGCAATGGCAGATCGACCTCCCTTTCGGCCTGTATCAAGTCGTCGCGACCGACGGATCTCAGCCGGGGTTCAATAGTGAGGGACGCTTCAAAGTGATCGGGGAAAACAAGAATGTCATCCTCTAAGAGGCATCAATCCGTACATCTGAAATCATCGTCGGGGCCGATTCAGATCCGACTTCTGGACAGGAATTTCGGGTTGGTCGCCAGTGGAATCGGCGAACTTCGAAAAAAGGTCAAACCAGGACTGTACATGATCCAGGTCAGCTCCGGCATCGAAGAACGTCAACACATGATCACCGTGAAACCGGATGAGCCATTCACGGACGTCAACCTCTCTTTGCCGATTGAGTCCCCTGCCCCGCTCAAAGGACTTGCCGATATCGACGAAGGTCAAAACTCCGCATTGGCCAACCTCAGCGTTCAACCCCTGATGAGCCACGGGACGGGCGCCAGATTGGTTCTCTTCGTCAGGAATCCGCCAAACGACGCCGGACATGCGGTCAATCTCTCATATCTGAGCTTACGAGATTCTCTCCTGAAATCTATTGTTGATTTTCAAGACCGATCATCGTGGGTGCGGGGTGATGGATGGGCCGGTCTCAGCATCGATCTTTCACCAGGAGGTTACGGCCTGCATTGGCGAGAGAAACGACACTCCCGCTGGAAATCGGTCCAAGCAGAAGGTCGAAGCGTCGATCAATCGTTGTGGCTTGAAGAGGGCTGGACCACCGCCCTCTTTCTTGCCACCAATCCCCATCGCGACTTCGTACCCAGAATGACCGGGATGACCGCTCACATGCGCCGCATAAACATGGGTTTCGAGGCGTACCCGAACCCCGAAGCCGAAAGTATCAATATCGCCCAAGAGCTTGCTCTCAATGGACTTCGCAGCGGGACCGCCATCGTTCCAAGCAATCTGTTGCGCCTGTTGTTGGAGCGAAAGTTCTCCAACCCGATGCTCGGCATCATCGGCGCCCACGCCTTGCTCCAAAGCAACGACCCCCCCTGGTCGGTATTCGATCAGGTTGTACGTAACCTTCGGCGAATCGTACCCAACCACCCGGATGTATTGGCGCTTCGTCTGATCGGAAAACTGAGGCGACGCATCAAGGCGATGACCCGGTCCGAACCGATAACGTGGCCTCCCATGGTGTATGACGGCTACAGAGGACTGATCGATCGCGATTGGGCCGAAGCCGGCCTCATTTCAATGGGGAGCATCGCAGACATGGCCTCATTGCGTCTGCTGCCGCAAGGACCGTGGACCGTGTGGTCCTCACTTGATGAGCAACGCCGGACTGCGACAATGGGACCGATCGTCGGCGACGGCGTCGCCGGGACGCCGATTGATAAGGCTCAAGCGCTTCTGAAAGAGATCGATCTCCACAGCCGAACCACCACCGTCGGTCGCCGCACGGTTCAAGCGGAACCGATGCAGGTTCAGAATCAGGCGCTCAACGAAGCGACCCTGGAACGAATCCGGACGGCCCTGGCCGAACAACGACAGGATGATGACGAATCGGTCCCGATCATCGCACAGATCCGCCACCTCGGAATTCCAATGTCATCAATAACCCGCGTACTCAAAGAGTATACGTCGAATGTGGAGTCCGGTCGTAATCAGCCGACCGATGAGTCGGGTTGACTGCGCCCAGAGGCGGGACCCAACCAAAGGAGACACAATGACCGAAAAACGAAGACAGGATCTGGCGGAAATGGAACTCCGAATGGTTCGCGCCTTCTTGCATCGCAACAACCTCGATTCCCTCATCGGCATCCTGAAAGACGCCGGCGGCCGACCGCGGGGGGCCAAAGTCACCAGGGGCGCGATGGACGTACCCGAGAACGACCACACAACGGTCAGTTTCTCCAGCGTTGACTGGGATTCCGACACCTTCTTCGACCCCCAATACCCAACCCGATTGACCGTGCCCATCGGGCTTGCCGGTCGCTACTTCTTCCAGGTGGCCATCCGCTGGCTCAATGACTCAAGCGGCGGGCCTCCGGCCAACGGCGATGATTCCTACCATTACGCATACATTTCGCTCAATGGAGACCACAACCCGGCCGGAAACGACGCCCGATCGACCGCAAACGACGTCGAAGGCGGCGCCACCGGCACAACCCAGCACTTCACCTTCGAAACCAATCTGGCCCAGGGCGACTATGCCGAACTCCGGCTTTGGCAAGGCTTCAACCCCCATCGAAACTGCGACGTCTGCTTTCAGATGCGGAGGGTCTGTGGGTGATGGCTCCCGAACCCGGTCGGAGACCGCGATCGGTCAGCCCGCATTACCCCACCGACCGCCTTGCTTCTGCGCTGCCGTTTCATTCGTTCACACGGTTTTCAAGTTTCAAGAGATCAAGGGAGGTTTCATCATG
>CAYSHZ010000435.1:0-3133 GCA_964430905.1 uncultured Thermoanaerobaculia bacterium
ATTGTCCGGAGTATCCAGCGATGTTCTCTCGATCCTTGTCGCCATCGGTGACGAAGGGTGCCCTGGGCTCAAGGAGGGGATGGTTGATGAACTCCCCTCCGTCCGCCACACGGCTGCAACAGCCCTGGCGGCCATCGGCAGCGAACGAGCCATCTCGACCCTGGTGGAATCCGCAGGAGATCCGGAACCGGTCGTCCGGATTGCCGTTTCCGAGACCCTCGAGTTCATCGCCGCGAGCGAGGTCATTGACGAGGGCGAGGCCTTTGAACTCTTCCGCAAGATGTCCCGCGACACCTACCCCGAGATTCGGATCAACGTCGCCCGGGAGCTCGAAGTCTTTACGGGTTCACGCCCCCGAAAACTGCTGGAAGACCTCACCCAGGACATCGACCGCCAGGTCGCCCAGGAGGCACAGATCGCATTGGCCCGGTTCGACAGGGATTGAGACCTCAGACTGCGAAGAGAAACCTCAAACTCCCTGGAAATCACGAAGATTCGCCTCGAAAGCCCCGTGTAATCCTCCGTGACAGGAGTGTATGACGCTGCCTGACGCTTTCGGTATGGACAGCCCGAGAGAGCGCCCGCTTGCTGCCGACCAGGATGACCAGTCGGCGTCCTCGGGTCACTGCCGTGTAGAGCAGATTCCTCTGGAGCATCAGATGATGTTGATCGTGAAGAACCACCACCACTGCGGGATACTCCGAACCCTGGGCCTTGTGAATCGTGCAGGCATAGGCGATGTTGAGGTCTTCGAGATCGTCTGTCTGATAGACGATCGCACGCCCCGAGAAATCAACAGTCAATTCCCTCTCTTCGATATCGAGAGACACAACCCGCCCGACATCCCCGTTGAAGACATCCAGTTCGTAGTTGTTCCTCAGCTGCATGACCTTGTCGCCATTCCTGAAGACCCTTGAGCCCACGGTCACTTCCGGCCCGCCTGGGGGCGCCAGAATCTCCTGGAGCCGCTCGTTGAGCCTGGAAACACCCGCCTCTCCGCGGTGCATCGGCGCCAAAACTTGAATCTCGGTCAGTGGATCGAAGCCGAACTGCCGGGGAATTCGGGTCGCTGCCATCTCCACCGCAGTCGTGGCCGCCTCCGAAACATCGGAACGCACGGCAAAATAGAAGTCCGACACAGCGCCCGACGGCCCATACACCGGCATCTCACCTCGGTTGATCCGGTGGGCATTCTGAGCGATCAGGCTCCCCTCACCCTGTCGAAAGATCTGTTGCAGCCTGACGACCTGGACCTTTCTCGATGAGATCAAATCAGCCAGCACATCCCCCGGACCCACCGAGGGCAACTGATCAGCATCGCCTACCAGGACCAGGCGACACCCCGGGGACACCGCCTCGACCAGCCGAGCCCCCAATTCAACGTCGAGCATCGATACCTCGTCCACGACGACACAATCGGCCTCGAGTGGGTTCTCCGTATTGCGGCCCCAGAGTCTTTCGACGGGGTTGAATTCCAGCAGCCGGTGAAGCGTTTTTGCTGCCTTTCCCGAGGCCTCTTCCAGTCTCTTCGCGGCCCGCCCGGTCGGCGCCGCCAGAAGCACTTTCAGATTGCATCTGTCGAAGATCCTGACCAGGCCCCGAACCAGCGTCGTCTTCCCGGTTCCAGGCCCTCCGGTAACGACCGTCACCGGGCGGTCGATCGCAGTCACCAGGGCTCGTTCCTGCTCTCCGGCGAGGACCAGATCAACCGAGTCCGAGAACCACCGGACCTGCTTTGCCGCATCGATTGCCCCACCCGAGAGGGTATCCGCCCCCAGGAGCCGGATCACACCGGAAGCCAGCGTCGACTCGGCCCGATCCAGGCGGGTGGAGAACACCGCGTCATCGGCGCCCTCCCTTGAATGAACCACGACGTGGCCCGACCGTCTCAATCCATCGATGATCCCTTCCAAATCGACGTCCGGCTCATTCAGCAACCCCTGCGCCTGGGCCACCAGGTCCCCCCGGGGCAGAAAGAGATGCCCCGCCTGTGCAGCCTGTGACAGAGCGTGCAGCAGGCCGGCCGCCAGTCGTTCAGGAGCGTCGGAGGGCATGCCGAGTTTCCTCGCGATGCGATCTGCCGTCAAAAATCCGACGCCGTAGACCTCCTCCGCCAACCGGTAGGGGTTCTCCCGTACAACGGCTAGGGCGGACTCTCCATAGCGTCGATGAAGCCGGACGGCGATCCCCGGAGGAATGCCGTGTCCCGCCAGGAAGACCATGATCCGCTGGATGCCACGATTCTTGGCCCAGGAGAGTTTGATTCTCTCGAGAGTGGCCGGCCCGATCCCATGAATCTCGAGCAGCCGGTTCGGCTGGTGCTCGATCACGTCCAGGCACTCAAGGCCGAAGGCATCAATCAACCGGTCTGCAATGGCCGGCCCGACCCCCCGAATCCTCCCGGAAGCGAGAAAGACCCGCAGTCCCTCCTGCGTGGAGGGCAGAATCTCGAGAAAGGCCTCGACCTGGAACTGTTCACCGAATTTCGGATGCTCCACCCAGGAACCACTGAGGCGCAGGCGGTCTCCGAGGGCAATTCCAAACATAGAACCGACGGAGGTAAACGCCTTCCCGTCAGCCGAACGAAACCGCACAACCGACCAGCCATTTTCCTCGTTCGAGTAGCTGATCCGCTCCACGATACCCTCGATCGAGGTTAAAGGTCGATCGGGTGGTGCGCCCTGCATCGGTTCAGTCGAGCCCGCCGGAAACCAAGGCAACGGCATCCCCAGCTTCTACACCCTGCGGCACTAGGCTCTCGATCCCCTTGTCGAACGTCGCAAGGCGTCCACCGTTGTCCAGGACGATCAGGACGTTGACATCGAGAAGGGAGATCACAAGGAGTCGCCCTCTGCCGCTTCCCGAACCATCTCTGGCGTCAGCGGCGTCGCATCCTCCGAAATCTCGAAAACCGGAAACCCTTCCCGATCCCCAAATCTTCCCTGGGAACCCAGGCCCCTTCGCGCCAGATCGCTGATGACCTCACCCAGTGTGCGATTCTCGGACCGAGCGAGACTCTTCACCGCCTCAAGTACATCATCTGCGATGGCTATCGTGGTCCTCATGTGACGAGTCTAGCATCGTGATTTATTGATGGCGAGATGAGGCCATGCCATTGGCCTCGACCAGGCAA
>CAYSHZ010000436.1:0-3105 GCA_964430905.1 uncultured Thermoanaerobaculia bacterium
AATACCCAAGAGCGCCCAAGCCCTCGAATCGGCGCGTGCCGGGTACGGCTTTCTTCATCGGGCAGCCCCCAGCAAACGAAACCGTTGCGAAGAAGGCCGATACCGGGCAACGCTCGGCGAGCGCGCCGGCAGTCGAGTCTCGGCCAAAGCCGCAGGCCGCCGAGGTCGTTCCCTCAAGGCGCGGTCATTCCCCGAAGGCAATCCCGTCGCGCCTTGAGGGAACGACCGAGCGGGAGCGATCGGCAGTCCGAGGCTCTATGCCCGCTCTCGATGCGCTCCCGAAGGCCGGGGTCGGGAGGGCAAGGGCTGGTTCCGGGACGGCCCGGATCTGTCGTACACTGTCCCCCGGAGGACAATGCCATGACCATTCGGAACCTTTCCCGGTTCTTCCTGTCGATTCTAATCGCCCTGCCTCTGTTGGCGTGCGGGCCCAAAGAAACGCCCGAACAACACCTGGCTCGTCTCCGCAGGGCTCACGACATCATCCCCACCGGCGCCGCAACGGTGACGGATTCCCAGGGCATGCCGCGTCTCGTGGTCGATCTCCGAATCACCAACAAAAGCGCCGAACCTCTGGCCCACCTGACGATCAGGGTCAGGGTCGAGGACATGGAGGGCCAGGAACTGCTCTCGCAGCCGGTCACCCTGGATCTCTCTCAGGCCCGTCCCGGCGTCGGCGTTCAGTTGGCCGCCCTGATCGATGATTTCTCTCTCGACGAGCAGGATCAGGTGATGGTGGAGGTCGAAGATGGACTGACGCCGGAGCAGCTTCGCGCCCTCCCGGAATTCGCCGACCTCCCTCAGTGAAGATCCATCCCCAATCAGATGAGAACTCCGCTATTCCCGTTGCGGATACGAGTGATTTTTCTGCAAAGTCAAGGAAGACAAAAGGTTCCAAGGAGACGTAATCGCCGTACGTCGCACAAGGAAACTCACCGCCTGACGCAGAATCTGCAAAAAAGCGCCGTTTCCGGACGGGAATCAGTGAAGATCGCAGTCCGGGCAAGTCACCATGCCAAACCGATGCATCAACGTCTCGCGCATCCGAGGAAGAGCATGGCTCTCGAACAGTTCCAGAGAACCAGGAGCGTGTCTGGCGATGGCGGTCCGGGTTGCCTCGATCAATCGCAAACCCTCGCAGAGCTTGAGTCCGGGATCATTGGCAAGGGTCTGCATCGCAACGTCCAGCATCACGGAGTATCGACTTTCGGAATTTTCGAAACCGGACATCATCTGAGCCATATCTTCTCCTCACACCGATCAACCTCTGGAGGCCCCCGTGTTATTTCATGAAGATCCAACCTTTCTCGATCAGGTGGAGGCGATCGCCAGATTGGGGGCCGACGCCCTGATGCCCCGATTTCGATCACTGGAGGCCCACCAGGTCAGCGAAAAGGCCCGAAACGATTTGGTGTCCATTGCAGATCGTGAGTCCGAGGCGGTCATCCTTGAGGCCATAACCCGACAGTTCCCCGACCATGCCATCCTGTCGGAGGAGGCCGGATGGCATCAGCGGGATCCCTCGCGACCGACGTGGATCGTAGATCCCCTTGACGGCACGACCAACTTCGTCCACGGCATTGCCCACTTCGCGGTATCGATCGGGATTGCCGTTGATGATCAGATCATTGCCGGCGTCGTCCTGGACCCCGCACAGAACGACGTCTTTCGAAGCGTTCGGGGCCACGGCACGTGGTGGAACGGTCAACGGTGCAGCATCAGTCCGCGAACGGCACTCCCGGGTTGCCTCCTGGCGACCGGCTTCCCCTTCAAGGCCCACGACGTCCTCGACCACTACCTGGCGATCTTCAGGGAGGTCTTTCTTCGGTGCAAGGCCATTCGCCGCCCCGGATCGGCAGCCCTCGATCTCGCCTACACCGCTGCGGGCCTCTTCGACGGATTCTTTGAATTCCGTTTGGCCCCATGGGATCTGGCGGGTGGGACACTTCTTGTCGAGGAGGCCGGTGGCATGGTCAGGGCCATGGACGGAGGCACCGACATCATGAGTGAGGGCAGTGTTGTCTGCGGCCCGGAGGGCGTCGTCGAAGAACTACTCGAGATCATCAACGACAGACACTGACAATCGAAATTATCCCGACTATGCCATGATGGTTTCTGGGAGTTTCCATGCGGCGATCGTTCCTGTTGACCATTTTGGCAATCCTGATTCTCACAACCACTTCGGTCCCAGCCACGGATTCCGAGGTTCTGACCGGGGTGCTGACAGTCACCTGGGGTGACCCAGTCCGGGGCGAGGCAGGTTCTCCCCCAATGGTGTTCCACCTGACGGGAGATGCGGGCGTTACCCACAGCCTCGCGATTGATCCGGAAATAGTCCTGATGGCCGGAGGCCTGCAACAGATCTCGGGCAGACGAGTCCGGGTAACGACAACCAACGACGGCCCGATCCGGACCGTCGTCCTCCTGGAGAAACTGGGCGCCAAGGCCGCCACGACGGTCACCGGTTCGCAGCCGTGGGTCTCCATCATGTGCAAGTTCCCCGATGTTGCCGACGAACCTCACGACCTGGCCTTCTTCCTGGGCATGTTCGACAATTCTCCGGGGCGTCTGGACCACTATTGGCGAGAGACCTCCTATGGAAACATCGACCTCGTGGGTTCCACCGCGGCCGGCTGGGTCATTCTCCCCAACAATCAGACGCACTACGTCCCGGTCCCGGGCGACGGCTGTCTGGACGGGGACAACACCAACGATGCCGATTTGGGCGCCCTCTTCGCCGACTGCACCGCGGCCGCGGATGCCCTGGTTGACTTCTCAAATGGTGGCAATCCCTACGTCGGCATCAATCTGATGTTCAATTCCGACCTCGACGGCTGCGCATGGGGCGGCGGGTTGGTGAGACCTTCACCGATCCGACAGCGGAGATCTCGATTTCCATCGACTCACGGACCTCCGGCGGCTTCGAAGTCACGATCGGCGTCGGCGACTGGGGTCTGGTATTCGCAAACGGCTTCGAAAGCGGCAATACCGGAGTATGGGATGTGGTTGTTGGAGAGTGAGAAGGCTCACCGACAGCCGACAGCTGATAGCTTAGCCTCTTGCAAAATTCACCACAGAGACTCAGAGTACACAGAGGAGCACAGA
>CAYSHZ010000437.1:0-3105 GCA_964430905.1 uncultured Thermoanaerobaculia bacterium
ATTCGTCCTCGACCACCTGAGGATGCATGCCGCACGTCCAGAGCTGTTGGGTTTCACCGGAAGCCATCGTGGAGGACATGGAATCCCCCGATTGGAAGGGAGATCCCATCAGAAACACTACACCCAGGGTGATGATGACTCCCACAACGATCCCGCCGATGACTCCCCAGATCGGGAAGTTCGAGGTTTTCCGCGTTCGTTCGGTTCCGCTTTCTTCGTCAATATCGTCGTATGTCATGATGTACTTCCGTTCTCAAGAATCTGGGTCAGAGGGGCAGCGATCGTTCCCTCGAGGCGGGCAAGGACCACCGCCAGGTCTGTACGAATGCGTTCGAGTCCGAGGCGGACCGTGAGCAGCGTTCTTTCGGCATCGAGGAGATCAAGTGCGTTGGCGGTGCCGGCGCCGTATGCATTTTCAACCGAGATCAGACTCTCTTCCGCCTGGGGGATGAGCGCTCGCTCGAAGAGTTCGATCTGGTCTCGAAGCAGGGGGACTCGACCGACGAGGTCCCCAAGAGAACCTTCAATATCGGCGATCACCGCGCGACGGCGTTCTTCTGCGGCCAACTTGTACTGGGCGGCCTCTTCCTCTCCTGCCCGGAGGCTCTTGCTCCACAGAGGAATGGTCATCCCGCCGGTCAGGCCGAGAATGTCATCACCGTTGCCCTGAGGAGGGTTGAGCCGCCCGGCATCATCGTCCCTCTTGCCGACAAGGCCGTAGGTCAGGCCGACGAATACATCAGGACTGCGTTTCTTCGACGAAATATCGACTCGTGCTGTCGAAGCATCGATTCGGGCGGTCGCCTCGACCACCTCCGGGCGCCCCGAGATCGCTTGTTTTCGAAGACTCTCGATCTCCAGTTCATCGGTGAAGGCTCCGAAAATCGTCCCGAGGCGGACGGGAGTCGATGCTCGAACATCTCGGAGGCGATTGATGGCAGCCTCGATCTCAACCACTCGGTCCTCGATCGCCAGAAGCCGGGCGTCGGCCCGGGTGATCTCGGCCTGGATCTTGATAACCGCCTGACCGAGACCGGTTCCCGCGGCATACCGGGCCCGGGACAATTCTTCGAAGCGATCAAGAGTGTTCCGATCTTCCCGAACGATCATCTCTTCCAGACGCAGGTATTGCAGCTCCCGGTAGCGCGTCCTGGTCGTAGTCACCAGCTCGAGGATAAGGCTTTCGACTCGTGCCTTGGCGGCCGCGGCATCGAGGATGGCCGCCTGCTCCTCAAGATCAAGCTCACCGAACCAAGGAAACCGCTGAGCAATGTTGATGGTCACGTCCTGGGGTCCGACCCTGGTTTGGGGGCTGAGGACGAACCAGGTGACCGACGCCGTGGGATCCGGAAGACTCTTGACCTGGGGTGCCTTCTGAACCTTCGCCGCCGCTTCGGCCCTGAGTGAGGCCACGCGGGGGTTTCGTTCGATGACTTCCCGGATCAGAAGCTGGAGCTCCGAATCCGAGATCCCGTCTACAATTCTGTCTGAGGGTGTGGCCGGAGATTCGTGGACCAGGTCTTCGTTCGTGTTTGGATCATCAACCTCTCGCTCGGCCGTTGCAGCCAAACTGGGTACAACGGCAGCAAGGGCGGCCAGAAAAACTACGATAGCTCGGGTTTCAATGCGTGTTCTGCAAAATGCTCTCGGTCTCGGGTTCATGATTTCTCCCCGGAACCCTCAATTGCACTTTCCATGCCACAGGTGAAGGCGTTTTCTGACGTTGTTCCCACCAGATTCTTAACTCGAATCAAGCGGTGTGCTGGAAATACAGCATCCTGATATGCTTTGGGGATGAAAAACCGAATTCTGCTTGTCGATGACGACAAGAACTTTCGAAGGGTGACGGCCCTGGCCCTGGAGAAGGCGGGCTATGGGGTGACCACGGCAGTCAACGGCGAAGATGGTCTGGCCGTTCTACAGACCCAAAGCCCCGACGTCATCCTCTGCGATCTCAACATGCCGGTCATGGACGGCCTCAGTTTTCTTGGGGAATTGAAGAGGAGAGGCATTGAGGTTCCGGTCGTCGTTATCACGGCCTATGGTTCCATCGAGAAGGCGGTGGAGGCCATGCAGGCCGGCGCCTTCAACTTTGTTACCAAACCGATCAATCGCCAGGAACTTCGCCTGGCCGTTGATCGAGCCGGCGACGTTTCCAGACTCCGGAAAGAAAACCGTTTCTTGAGGGAGAAGATCTCGGGCGGTCGTGCAGTCGATCGGTTGGTCGGCGCATCGGACGTGATGGAGAGTCTCAGGAATATGATCTCCAGACTGGCCGAAAGCAGTGCCCCGGTATTGATCACTGGCGAGAGCGGCACGGGCAAGGAACTGGTTGCCCGAGCACTTCATTACGACGGTCCACGGGCAGAGAGCGGCGCCTTCGTCGTACTCAATTGTGCTGCCGTTCCCGGAGAATTGCTTGAGTCGCTACTTTTCGGGCACCGCAAAGGAGCATTCACGGGCGCGACCAGTGACCGGGAAGGAAAATTCGAGGCCGCCGACGGGGGGACCCTCTTCCTCGACGAGATCGGGGACATGCCGATGGACCTTCAGGCGAAGTTGCTCAGGGTTCTGCAGGAGGGCGAGATCGAGAGAATTGGTGATACCACGCCGCGTCCGATCGACGTTCGGGTGGTTTCGGCCACCAACCAGCCGCTGGTCACGAGGATCGAAGAGGGCGCCTTCCGACAGGACCTCTACTACCGGCTGGCCGTCGTTCCGATCGAGGTGCCGCCACTCCGGGAACGGTTGAACGATCTTGGGGAACTCCTGAATCATTTCCTTGATCGCCATGGAGCGGGAGGGGCTGTCGTACCTGAAGCAACCCTTGAGGAACTCAAGACGCACCCATGGCCCGGGAACGTGCGCGAGTTGGAGAACCTGATCATGCGGGTCTGTGCCCTGAATCCCGGCTTTGGGTCGCTGGATCTCGAGTTGGTTCAGGCGCAGGACGGGCCACGGATTTTGGACCCGGGGGTATTCGATCCTAAGAACATTGTTCTCCCGGAAGGCGGGGTTGCGTTCGAGGATGTGGAGCGAGGCCTGCTCGAGGCTGCGTGGGAACACAGCGGTCACAACCAGACCCGGGCAGCACGGTTTCTGCGG
>CAYSHZ010000438.1:0-3088 GCA_964430905.1 uncultured Thermoanaerobaculia bacterium
AGGAAAGACCGGGCCGATCGAGTCAAACACCGCTACTACCACAAGCAGGAGGCATTCGTTCGGAAATTCGGAATGCCGTCCTGCGTTGGTTGTGGTCGTTGTATCGAGTACTGCCCCACCGGCATTAACGTCGTCGAGGTCTTTCAGCATGTACGAGGTGAGTTATGAAGAATCTCCTTCCCACCGTGGGCCAGTGTTCCCCGACCGTCCTGCCGACCGACCCCAACCCCTACCTGCCGGCGGAGGCCAGAATCCTCCGCATCCAGGACCTCGGGAACGACATCAGACTCTTTGACCTCCGTTTCACCAACCCGACCCTGGCCGAAAATTTCAACTTTCGGCCGGGACAGTTCGTTGAACTCGGTGTCATCGGTGTCGGCGAGGGGCCGTTTTCGCTCCCCTCATCTCCGACCCGAAAGGGCTTCTTTCAGCTGGGAATTCGCCGGGCTGGTGTTCTGACGGACTACGTCTTTGACCACCTGAGGGAGGGCGACAGCGTCGGTATCCGTGGCCCCCTGGGCAATGGCTTCCCGGTGGAGCACTTCGAGGGCGGAGATGTCCTGGTAGTCTCGGGAGGCCTGGGAATGGTGCCGCTCAGGGGCCTGATGCAATACCTGATCGACCAGCGGCACCTGTTCAATCGGGTCGTCCTCCTCTATGGCAGCAGAAGCCCCGAGCAGGTCCTTTTTCGGGAAGAGTTGGAGAGCATGAACCGGCGGGGCGATGCCGACATCATCCTCAGCGTCGATCAGACCGACGGCCAGGACTGGTCGGGGCGAACGGGCTTCGTCACCAACTTAATCGATGACCTCGACCTCGATCCCTTGACGACCCATGCGGTCGCCTGTGGTCCCCCGGTGTTCTACAAATTCGTTCTGGACAAGCTGGTCCACAAGGGCTTCGCAAAGGACCGGATCTTTCTCAGTCTGGAACGGAGGATGGAGTGCGGCGTCGGCAAGTGCGGCCACTGTGGCGTCGGCTACACCTTCACCTGTCTTCACGGTCCGGTGTTTTCCTACTGGGACGCACTCAACCTTCCAGAACTGATCTACACGTGAGACGAGGAGTGACAATGACTGACACCGTCAAACCCAAGGTCGGAATCTTTGGACTGACCGGCTGCGCCGGAGACCAACTTCAGATTCTCAACTGTGAAGAACACCTCCTGTTGCTGGCCTCCCAGGTCGATATCGTCGATTGGGTCATGGCCAAGTCCGACAACGACCACGATTGCCGGCTGGACATTGCGTTCGTCGAGGGGGTCGTTGCAACCGAAAGGGATCTGGCCACAATCAAGCACGTTCGCGAGCGCAGCGCTTTTCTGGTGGCCATAGGAACCTGCGCCGTTTGGGGCGGACTGCCCGCCATGCAGAACAGCATTCCTCTGGAGAAACTCCAGGAATCGGTCTATCACGAGAAGGCAACCTTCCTGGACACCGTCGAGGCCCGGCCCATCACCCATTTTGTGCCCGTTGACTTCCTCCTTCCCGGGTGTCCCATTGAACGCCACGAATTCCTGGCCCTGGTCCGGTCCCTGCTTGCCGGGACCACAGTCGAACTCCCCCAGTTCCCCGTGTGCTGGGAGTGCAAGGGCAAGGAAAACCTGTGCCGCGTGGTCCACTTTGGCGAGGTCTGTTGTGGCTCGATGACCCGGTCCGGCTGCGGTGCCCGATGCCCATCCCACGGCGTCGCGTGTTCAGGGTGCCGAGGACCGCTTGAAGAACCCAACTACGACGCCAATATCACAATGTTCGCAGATCGAGGCATCTCGTGGAAGGAAGTCGGCCAAAAGATGGCCACCTTCTCGGCGCCTGTGTGGATGACCAAGGGGCTTGAGCAGGAGGTAAAAAATGACAACCGGTAGAACGATTACAATCCCCCACCTCGGTCGGGTCGAAGGCCACGGCGGCATCTATGTCAAAATCTGCGGCGACCGCATCGAGAACGTCAACATGGACATCCACGAGGGCAGTCGCTACTACGAGGCCCTGCTCAAGGGTAAGCACTTCCTCGAGGTCCAGGGAATCATCACCAGGGTGTGCGCGATCTGCTCCTCAAGCCACACGGTTGCCGCCCTGACCGCTCTGGAGAAGGCCCTTGGGGTCGAAGTCACCGAGAGGGTTCATCAGCTTCGGGGTCTTCTTCTTCTCGGAGGAACGATCGAGAGCCACGCCCTCCACGTCTTCGCCCTGGCCCTTCCCGACTTCTTCGGCTTTGACTCGGTGATCAGCATGGCCTCCAAGTACCCCGATCAGGTGGCCTTCGCCCTCAAACTCAAACAGCTGGGCAATGCGATCCAGACGATGATCGGCGGACGCGCCGTCCATCCGATCAACACCCTGGTCGGTGGGTTCGGGAAAGTCCCGGGCCACACAGAAATAGATACGATTCGTCGCGACCTCGAGGCGGCGCTTGAACCCCTGATGGACTTCGTCGAGCTTGCGGCAACGATCGATGTACCCGACTGGGCCGCCCAACCGACCCTGTATGTCGCTCTTCGCCCCTACGAGGAGGCCTATCGATTCCGGGGAATATCAATCTGCACTTCCAAGGGTGACGAGTTTGAACTCGACAGTTACCAGGAGACCATTCAAGAATTCACCGTCGAACATTCACACGCCAAACACTCCGCCCTGGCCTCCGGCGAGACCTACATGGTCGGATCACTGGCCCGGCTCCGGCTCTGGAGTTCCTACCTCGGTGGCAGGACGAAAGAGGCGTTCGACACCCTGTTCCCCGCCGGCGTCCAGGACAATATTCTCCTGAACAATTGGGCCCAGCTCGTTGAATTGGTCCACTGCGTCGAACGGGGAATCGAGATCTGCGACCTCCTCCTGACCCAAAAGGAGTCGGCGAAGGAGATGGTCACCTATGGGATTTCGGCCGGCAGGGGAATCGGGGCAATCGAGGTCCCGCGGGGAACCCTGTTTCACGACTATGAGCTGGATGACGACGGCCGAGTGGTCGCGGCCAATGTCATTACACCAACAGCCCAGAACCTGGCCAACACCGAAAGGGACATGCGGGTCGCCGTGGAGCACATGTTGGCCGCAACCCCGGTTCCCAGCGACAACCAGATCAAACTCCA
>CAYSHZ010000439.1:0-3065 GCA_964430905.1 uncultured Thermoanaerobaculia bacterium
CTCATCAAGGACGGGGACGGCATTTGGACAACGGCCGTTGTCGACCAAAAGGGCGAAAAGCGAATCATTCGGTACGCCCCGGACCAAGGACTGGAGGTTATCGCGTGAATCTTATCGAAGATGCCTGGATTCCCGTCGTGACGCGGAAGGGGCGTCGTTTTCGAATTGCCCCCTGGCAACTGACCGAGGGTTTCTCCGACGATCCGCTCGTCATGATCGCTGCACCGCGGCCGGATTTCACCGGCGCCTTGCTGGAGTTCCTCATTGGACTCGTGCAGACCGAGGTGGCGCCGGAAAGCGACAGGGAGTGGGCGAAGTGGAGGGATCATCCTCCGAGCCCCAGCGACCTCCGGCAGCGGCTTTCGGACGCCGTTCCCCATTTCTTCCTTGACGGTGACGGACCGCGATTCATGCAGTCGTTGGACCAGTTCGAGGGGAAGGAAAGGAACATTGACGGGCTACTTTTCGATAGTCCGGGGGAAGAAACCCTCCGGAAGAATACGGATCTCTTCAAGAAACGAGATTCGGTAACCGGGCTTTGTCGGAGCTGTATTTCGACGGCCCTGTTCTTAAAGAATGCTTATGCCTCTGGTGGTGGCACCGGATATCGAACCTCTCTGCGGGGAGGGGGGCCGGTGACGACGTTGGTTTTGCCCGATCCCGAACGCAACCCGGAGTGGATGACCCTCTGGCATCGGATGTGGTCCAACGTGGTGCCCCGAAGGATGTTCTTCGAACTGGTTCCGGGGAACGGCCGGCTCTCAGCGCCCGAAAAGATCTATCCCTGGCTGGCGCCGACGCGGACCAGTGAGAACGGGGAAAGTACGACACCGCTCGACATGAGTCCTTTACACGTGTTCTGGGGAATGCCGGAAAGAATAGTCGTAGATTTCCAGAGTGGAGTTTCTTCAACGTGTGATGTCTGTGGACAAGAAGAGATTATCTACACCGGTTATCAGACGAAGAACAAGGGTATGAACTACGAGGGCGCTTGGGTCCATCCTCTGACGCCGTACGGTTTCGAGGAGAGCGGTCAACCGGCGGCCTTCCACATGCCTCGGGGCGGGTTGGGGTATCGCAACTGGGCCGCGTTGGCGACAGGGAGGGCCGAAAAGAAGGTCCGGCGAGAGCCCGCCGGAGTCGTTCGTGCCGCCCTTCGTGACAGGAGGCGAGTCGGGAACAGGGGGCGGTTGGCCGCCTTCGGTTACGACGTTGATAACGCCAAAATCCGAGGCTGGTATGAGTACGCACTTCCCGTCTATCAGGTCGATTCCGATCACATCGAGGCGTTGAGGGAGGCCGTTTCGGACATCATCGGCGCAGCGGACATGGTCAAAGACAATCTCCGTTCGGCGATCAAGGAGGCGTGGGGCATACGAAAGGCCCCCGATTTTGCCGTCAGTGCATTTTTCCAGGAGACCGAACCCGCCTTTCACGACCTCCTCGACCGGTTGGTGGCGGCCCTGGGAAACGACGATCGGATCACGAATCTGTTCCGCCACTGGCACGCCGTCTTGTGCGACGCTGCCGAGAGCTTGTTCGAAACTTGGGCGGAGGCCGGAGATTTCGGACAGGTCGATCCCGGGCGGATCGCCAGGGCGCATCTGGCGCTGAGACGATTCAACGGGAAGAAGTCGATTCGTGATGCGTTGCGTCTGCCGGAAAAACAGAAGCAGCCCAAACGAAAGGGGGAGGCCGATGGTCGATGAGATTATTTCCACAGACGCAGACGATCGAGTGCGTATTGTCGACGAAAGAAAAGAAAGAGACATCGTGTTCCGATGGTGGAGTGAGTGCATCGGCGATCGCTCGGCCCCGGCGGGCCCCCGCGCAGAATTAAAGCGGGCGCGGACGATTGAGGAGGTCGTGTTCGTTCCGCTCTTTCACGATCTCCGTCGGCGCTTGGCGGACACCGGGTGGCGCATGACTGATCGTCTGGCCCTGGTGGCTGGAGTCTTGGCCCACGTTCGGGAAAACGGCGGCGGGTCGCCCTTCCCCTCGCAGATGGCCGTTCCGGCGGAAGATTCAAAGAATAGGCCGAGGGTCGCCCCGTCACGTTTCCGGCGGATCCTGAGGCTCGGCGACGAGGACCGGGACGAACTGTTCCTGCAAATTCGCCGGATCGTCGCCCTGTTGGACGGGAAGGTCAACGTCGGCGACCTGGCCGACAGTCTCTACTGGTGGAACGAACGAACGCGGAAAAGCTGGGCCCTGAAATACTACGAACACGTCGATGAACGGGCGTTGAGAAACGAGTGAAGGGAGCATGACCATGGATCGATTTTTACAACTGCACCTATTGACGGCCTATCCCCCGGCCAACCTCAACCGGGACGATCTCGGGCGCCCGAAAACCGCCGTCTTCGGCGGGCGGACCCGTCTGCGGATCTCCTCCCAAAGCCTGAAACGGGCCTGGAGAACCTCCGATGTTTTCCAGGAAAGCCTGGCCGGACAAGTGGGAACCCGAACGAAGCGGAACGGCGGGGAGATTTTTGCCGCTCTTGTCGAAGGCGGGGTCGAGACCGGAGACGCCGCGTTGTGGGCTTGGTCGATCGCGAACGTTTTCGGAAAGCCCAAGACTCCGGAGTCGAAACTGAAGGGCGCCTTGAAGAAGATCGACGAGGTCGATATCGAGGAGTTATTCCAGATCGAGCAACTGGCCCACTTCGGCCCCGATGAACTGAAGGCGATCGATCAGTTGGTCGGTACAATTATCGAAAGAGGAGAAGGGCCCACGGGGGAAGATCTGGAGCTTCTTCGAAAGAATCCCGGCGCCGCCGACATTGCCTTATTCGGCCGGATGCTCGCCGCGAGCCCGGCCTTTAACCAGGAAGCTGCCGCCCAGGTCGCTCATGCGATTTCGGTCAACGCGGTCCAAGTTGAGGACGACTATTTCACTGCGGTGGATGATCTCAAGACAGCCGAGGAAGATATGGGTGCGGCCCATGTCGGAGAGGTCGAGTTTGGCGCCGGCGTTTTCTACATCTATATCTGCATCGACAGGGAACTCCTGGTGGAGAATCTCGGCGGCGATCAGGGATTGGCCGGTCGAGTGATACGGGCCC
>CAYSHZ010000440.1:0-3062 GCA_964430905.1 uncultured Thermoanaerobaculia bacterium
TTACCGGGCGATGACCCGAGACGGGGACTCGCCCATCGTTCTCCCGGACGGCCCCCGCGGGCCCAACCGGCAGTCCAAGGAGGGCGCCCTCCTGCTGTCCCAGTTGGCCCAGGCGCCAATCGTCCCCATTGCGATCGAGGCACGACCGAATTTGCGACTCAAGACCTGGGACCGACTCCTGGTTCCGCCACCGTTTGCACGGGTTGCCGTTGAGGTCGGACCGTCGTTCACCGTTCCCAAGGGCCTCGACGAGGAGGCCATGAAGCAACAACGCCAAGACGTTGATACCCTCCTGCTTGAACTTGGAAAACGGGCCAGGAGTTCTTTGGGCCGGAGTGACTGATGGGTAGTTCGAACGCAAACCAGATTCGACTTGTCGGCAACCGTCGTACCGGTGAAATCGTCGTCGAGGAGGTTCTCGGGGGAGGACTCCTGGCTCTCGCCTACCAATCCCGTCTGAGTCCTGTCTTGAGGGCAATGCTGCTCAGGACCGGCGCCATCAGCCGCCTCCTGGGATGGTTCAGCGACACCAAGTGGTCTCGGAGAAAAATCGACGGGATCGTCGAGCAGTTGTCAATCGACATGGAGGATTTCGAGGTGCCTGATGGGGGGTACCGGACGTTCAACCAGTGGTTTACACGCCGGCTCAAGCCGAACGTACGCCCATTCGATCCCGACCCTGGAGTCCTGGTTTCTCCCGCCGACTGCCGGCTGACCGTCATCCCCGAACTGCATGAAACAACGGCGATTCCCGTCAAGGGCGGCCAGTTCTCGGTCGAGAACCTGCTGAAGACCACTCCGGACCGCGTGGAAAGTTTCAGAGGCGGCGCGGTGATGGTCTTTCGCCTCTGCCCGGTGGACTACCACCGCTACCACTTCCCAGCCGATGGACAGGTCCTCGGGAGTCACGAGATCTCCGGCCGCTACGAGTCGGTCAATCCCATTGCCATCGCCGCCAACATCCCTGTGTTCACCGAAAACCGCAGGGTTGTCACCCATCTTGAACTCGGTTCATTCGGCCCCACGGCCTTCGTCGAAGTCGGCGCCTTTGGCGTCGGCGGCATTGTCGATACCCACGGTGGCGGAACTTTCGAAAAGATGGAGGAGAAGGGCTACTTCCGGTACGGCGCCTCGACCCTCGTCCTGGTCTTCGAACCCAACCGACTCAAGATTGACAAGGATCTGATCGAGCACAGCGCCGCCGGGATGGAGATCCTCGTTCAGGCCGGGGAGACCCTGGGCCGATTATTGTGACGCAAAGTCAGAAGCGAAACCCCCAACGAACTCCCCGCAACCACAATCAACCTCATTGTTCCCCAATCCGGAACTTCAGGTATTATCCTTCCGGCGCGTGAGCGCGACCACCAATCCGTGAGGACCCATTTTGCTGAATTTTTCTCGTCTCCCACTCGCCCTCGTTCTGATCCTGGCTCTGACCGTCATCGGCCTCGCCGGCTGCCAAACGACGACGCCCGTTGCACCCCCGACACCAATCGAAACGGCAACGCCAACACCGATTCCCAAAGCAACTCCCTCTCCAGAGGAGCAACCAACAGTTGATCTAGGCACTGACAACCCGGACGAGACGCTGCACCCGGACTCCGAGTCCACTGCAGAGCCGGACCCCGAAACCATCCAACAGGAGGCCCTTGACCTCTGTCAATCAGCCAGCGAGTTCCTCGACCAGGGCGACGTCGACGACGCCATTGCCGCTTTGGACGGCGCCTACCGATTGATGCTGGAACTCCCCTCGAATCATGACGAGGCCTACCTTCAGGGCAAAGAAGACATTCGCCGACTGATCGCCGACATGATCGTCGGAATCTATGATTCCCAACGGGTTGCCGCCGGCCCCGCAACCTCGTTCGATCTGGAGATCCAGCTGATCGACAACGCCGAGGTTCAGCGAGAGATCAAGGCTTTCACCAACGGCGACCGAACATTTTTTATCGAGTCCTACCGCCGGTCCGGACTCTATCGGAAGATGATGCTCAAGAAGCTCGAAGAGGCCGGACTTCCCAGCCAACTTTCGTGGCTGCCACTGGTCGAGAGCGGCTACAAGGTCAAGGCCTACTCCCGCGCCTCGGCCGTCGGCCTGTGGCAGTTCATCGGTTCGACCGGACAACGGTACGGACTGAGTCGAAACTACTGGATCGACGAGAGGATGGATCCGGAGAAATCGACCGACGCCGCAATCGCCTATTTGACCGAACTCCATGACATGTTCGGCGACTGGCCCAAGGCCCTGGCCGCCTACAACTGCGGTGAAGGCCGGGTGGCCCGACTGCAACGCAAGAGTCCCAATCAGTACCTGGACTTCTGGGATCTCTACTCCATGCTGCCTCGAGAGACCCGCCGCTATGTCCCACGATTCATCGCCACAGTGATGATCGTCCAGGACCCGGCCAAGTACGGCATTGACCTTCCGGAGCCGCTTCCACCTTTGCCGGAGTGGGCCCACGTTGAGATTGACAAGCCCCTCAAGCTGGAGCAACTGGACGCCAAACTCCAACTGCCCAAGGGAACCCTCCAGTCCCTCAACTCCGAATTGCGCCGCGGCGCAACGCCCAAGGGTCCCTACCGTCTCAAAGTTCCCGTCGACAGGGAAACAACGGTCGTTGCGGCAATCAATGCCATTCCCCAGTGGAGCCCGCCGCAACCCGCCTACACGACGCACCGGGTTCGGCGTGGCGAGACGCTATCCCACATCGCCCGCCGATACGGAACCTCGATTAACGCGATCATGCGGTCGAACAATCTGCGGTCGGCCAACCGAATCTGGCCGGGCCAGCGCCTCAAGGTCCCGACATCCAGACACGGCGGCGCCGTTGCCTCGGCGGCCTCCTTCAACCCGGTATCCGGTACCCATACCGTCCGGCGAGGGGACTCCCTCTACTCGATCGCCAAGCGATACTCCACGACGGTGGATCGTATCCGCCGGGACAACAAGCTGGGGTCCAACACGATCCACCCAGGACAGAAACTCAAGGTCGCCGCGGGATCCCGTACAGACCTCAAGCGCTACACGGTCAGGAAGGGCGACACTCCGGGCGGCATCGCAT
>CAYSHZ010000441.1:0-3059 GCA_964430905.1 uncultured Thermoanaerobaculia bacterium
TCAAGGGTGGCAGATTCCCCCATCCTGGCAAGACGGGGTAGGGCGAGGTGTTACGCAACAACAAACGGTCTAAACTGATATATCGTCAAATAATAAGATTGACTGATTGCTCATATCACAAGTGTATGAAAATCAACTTGTGACATATTCTTGACACAACGAATTGAGATCGGTAGCTTGTGAATATGAGCACGAGGCATGGCCTTCACCACTTTTGTACCTCTCCCCAGGGAGAGGCCGTCAAGTGTCCCAGGCGAACGGCACAACTGCCCCAAAAATCCCATCAGAGAAGCATCATGAATCCGGTTTACGGGTTATTTATTTCATTCGGAGAACAAGGAGGTCATACTATGAAACGGAGCATCCTGCCGGTCCTCATCGGCATGGCATGCGCGCTTGCGATCCCGGCCCTTGCTGCCGCTGACGCACCGTGCGCAGACTGCCATGACGATGTCGCTGCCGGAATGAAGAACCAGATCCACATGAGGATCCAAAGCTTCGAGGTCTACGGTCGTGAAGTCGGCTGTGCCGGTTGTCACGGTGACGGCGAAGCTCATATGGAAGAGGGCGATCCGAGCCTGATCACCACCTTCACCGAGGCCGAGGATTCACAATCGTGCGTGGACTGTCATCAGAACAAGAACCTGACCGAGTGGTCAGCGTCAACCCACGCGATGGAAGGCCTGGCCTGTACGGACTGCCACAATATTCATACGCGCAACAACCCATTGGACAGTTGCAAGAATTGCCATATGGACGTCTACGCAGAATTCGAGATGCCCAACCATCACCCTGTGCGCGAGGGCAAAATGACCTGCACCGACTGCCACGATCCTCACCTGGCGACCGAGGCTCAGCTTCGCACCCACACCCGGGTCAACGATCTGTGCTACACCTGCCACCAGGACAAAGAAGGCCCGTTCATTTTTGAGCACGAGCCGGTCGTCGAAGACTGCCGTCTCTGCCACATGGCACATGGTTCAGTCGCCGAAAACCTCCTGACCGCCAGCGAACCCATGCTGTGCTACCAATGCCACGAGATGCATTTCCACGCCGGCCTCGTCAGCCCTGACGGCCCCGTCGATGTTGGCGGTCGAGAGTACGAGAACCCGTGGGGCACGGACAGCATGACTGTCGCCTTCACCTCGAAATGCAGCCAATGTCACTCCCAGGTCCATGGAACCGACCTTCCGTCTCAGACGGTTTCCAGCGGTGGCCATGGACTGGTGCGGTGAGGAAGGAGGGACGATCATGAAAATTGCACTTCGTACACTGCTGATCGTGGCCCTCGCGGCCCTGCCTTTGACCGGTATTGCGCAAGACCTCGATGAAAACCTGGGGGAAGACTTCTCTCAAGACTTCGTCGGAGCCTTTCAGATGGGCGCCTGGTATGCCAATCCCCAGGGATCCGCCGACAAGGTCAGTGAATTTGAACCCGATAGTGGTTCGCCCACTGTGGCTTTCCTCACCGACAGCCACAACGACTGGGGCAGCCTGTCGTTGGGATTCGATTTCAACCACAAGAACGACAACAAGGGACACGTGGACTTCGACCTCGGTCGAATGGTCCGATCCCACACAACCTACAACAAGTTCATGCATCGTTTTGGTCACGACCACATGGAAAACCTGGAAGGGACCTCAACCAACGGTAAGGTCGTTCAGCATACGGACCTTGATCCGTTCCAGGAATATGGCATCAACTACGAGCGCTTCGAACACCGGACCGAATTCCAGTTCGACATGCTGTCGGCCTTGACACTCGCCGTCGAGTATCGTGACCAAAGACGGCATGGTCACAAGCAGGCCTATACGACCTCGCATTGCGATACCTGCCATGTCACTTCCCAGGACCACCGGGTCGATGAGCGAACCCGGGACGCCAAGTTCGAGGCAATCGTCGGTTGGAAGGGCGGCAGTCTCGTCGGTTCGTGGAACCATCGCACCCTGAACCACGGACAAGACTCCGTCAACATCCAGTTTGACGATGCCCTGCACCCCGAAGCCCAGACACCGGTCTTCGACAACAGACTCCAATACGATTCTGATGTCGGATCCGTTCCGGCCGATCTTTGGTCCGAGCAGGAAAAATCAACCGGCAGACTGGACCTCAACCTCAACAATGTTGGCGGTTTCGCCATCAACATTGGAGGCGTACTCCAGGACTCCAAGAACAAGTACACCGGTTACAGGTCGACCTACAAGGGCGGCATGCTCAACGCCGCACGTGCGTTCGGCAAAAGTTCCCGCTTACGCTGGCGTGCCCGGTACTACACCCTCAACAATGACTCTGTCTGGATCGATGTCAACGACCGGCCTTCGATCGCCGGCCCCCACGCCGGTCTGACCTACGAGGACTGGACCGGACAGAACTTCGATCACACAAGACGCTCCGTGATGGATCGAAACGTCTTCGAGTCGAAGCTGGATTTCAGCCACCGATTCGGCAAGAAATTCGGGACACTTCGTTTCGCGTGGGACTACTCGATCAAGGATCGTGATCACTACGAGGTGCTCCCCAACGAGACCGAGACGACAACAAATCTCTTCGGTGTCTACTGGCGCGCACGCCCCACGAAGAACCTCAAGTTCAACGCCCAATACAGACATGCAGAGATCACCAATCCCTTCATGCTGGTCGATGGCGCATGTTCGACCCTGGTTTCCGGCTCGAATTCCAATCCCTGGGATCCGAACCTGACTGCGCAGTACTACGAGTTTCAGAACGAGCGCATCGCTGAGACGACGGCCTCTCCCTCATCTTCGGATGAATTCAAGGTCGGCCTGAACTGGATGATCGGATCCAGGACAAACCTCACCGGCTCCTTCAGGGACTGGGACGGCGACAACGGTGACGGCGATCTGACCGAGTGGTCCAGGAATACCCAAAATGCCACCGTGACTCTCTGGTCCGGACCCTCGGAGACCTTCAGTTGGTATGTCGGATACGCGATGACCAACGCCGATTTGGATGCCCCGATTTGCATACCAATCTTCGATGGTTGAGCAGGCACGATCATGGGAGGCCAGGATGGCTTCCAACGCGACATGCTCCACCA
>CAYSHZ010000442.1:0-3049 GCA_964430905.1 uncultured Thermoanaerobaculia bacterium
CCTTGTGTTTGGTCCCCCACTGGGACACCGTTGAAACTCTGTCACTTCGTGACGCAACTCCTACGAAAGACCTGTTGAGTCATATATTCACAACAATCATAACCGAGGTCGTTCGGATCTCAAAGGGCTATTGGATTTTCTCCCTGACACTTTCCTGTGGTCCTTGATCTCGGGTGGATGCGGTAGGATCATCGCCGAGAGATGTGGTGGGATGCCTCCGTAGGAGAGGATTTGATGCCGATTCGAGAGCCATTTCTTACCAAGGATCGGTGGCTCACCATGACAACACCATCAGTTCGTCAAGAGCCTCGACCCTCAGTCGAGAAACGGGAACGGAGACCAACAATGAAGACCATTATCGAACCCTTTCGTATCAAAATGACGGAGCCCCTGAAGATCACGACTCGTGAGGAACGGGTCGAAAAACTTGCCGAGGCCCACCACAACGTCTTTCTCCTGGATGCCGAGGACTGCGCCCTGGATCTTCTGACCGATTCCGGCACCGGCGCGATGTCGGCCCAGCAGTGGGCCGCCATGATGATCGGTGACGAGAGCTATGCCGGCAGTCGATCCTGGAAGAGGTTCGAGGCCTGTGTCCGGGAGATCACCTCTTTTGAGCATATCTTCCCGACCCATCAGGGGCGGGCGGCCGAGGGTATCCTGGCGGAGTGTGTTCTCAAACCCGGGGACATCGTTCCCAACAACAGCCACTTCGACACGACCCGGGCCAACGTTGAATACCGAGGCGCCGTGGCTCTCAATCTGCCCTGTGCCGAGGCCTACGACACCGCAGCCGAAGCGCCCTTCAAGGGGAACATGGATCTTGAGGCCCTCGAGCGGTGCATCGCCGAGCATGGCGCCGAGAAAATCCCGTTCGGAATGATCACCGTGACCAACAACACCGGTGGCGGTCAACCGGTGTCGATGGCCAACGTTCGGGGCGTCAAGGAGATTCTTAAACGGCACGGTATTCCGCTGATCATCGATGCCTGCCGATTCGCCGAGAACGCCTACTTCATCCGCGAGAGGGAGGAGGGCTACAAGGACAAGGATCTCCTCGACATCGCCCAGGAGATGTTCTCCTATGCCGATGGAGCAACCATGAGTTGCAAGAAGGACGGTCTGGCCAACATCGGCGGCTTTCTCGTCTGCAACGATACGGAGTGGGCCGAGCGTTTTCGCAACCTGCTGATCATGCGCGAAGGTTTTCCGACCTACGGAGGCTTGGCCGGTCGTGATCTTGAGGCCATCGCCGTTGGCCTCAAGGAGGCTCTGGAATACGACTACCAGGTCTATCGTCATGCCACCGTCGAATACATGGCTCAGCGCCTGCTCGAGATCGGTGTTCCTTTGGTTCAGCCAGCCGGTGGCCATGCGGTTTTCATCGACGCCAAGAAGATGGCGTCCCATGTGCCGTCACTGCAATACCCAGGTATTGGGATCGTCAATGCCCTCTACATCGAGGGCGGCATTAGGGCGGTCGAGCTGGGGACGATGATGTTCGGTCACATTGACGAGGCCGGGCAGGAGCACGCCTCACCCCTGGAACTGGTGCGCATGGCATTCCCTCGCCGGGTCTATACCCAGAGCCACTTTGACTACATGATTGAGGTCATCGCCGAGGTATGGCGAGCGAGAGAAGCCATCGGTGGCCACCGCATCGTGTATCAGCCCAAACAGTTGCGGCATTTTACCTGTCATCTCGAGCCGATCTGAGGTCGGTTTGAGAAGGGGGAGAGCGGGGCCGTTGGCCGGATCCGGGGCGGTTGACCGGGACCGGGGCCGTCACCGGACGCCGTCGCTGCAGCGGCCCCTGAGCTGAACGGCCGGGGACATAGGTAACGGGTTGTTCTAAAGACATAGGTAACACATCGTCGCCGTGTTGTGGGAACTGTGGGAAGGAGGCGGAGCCGGCTTTCCATAGTTCCCACAACGTGTTTGTTTGTAGGTGTCACGTGATGACCTTCCAGTCTCGCTGGTCGAAACGACCAAGAAGGTTGTCGTAGAAGTGGATTGACCAGATGCCGTCATCGGTCTCTTCAAGGCCAATGAGCTGATGCTCCAAGGCCTGAGTGACGAAGACCCGTTTGCCTTTGAAACGGAATGTTCCGGCACTGCAAACTGGACGCCGAATGAAGTGTCCGGGATATTCAGGTGGACGGATTTTGTCTGGCATTTCCCTTTTCGACGGCGCCCTCGCTCTTCGATGAGGCCCCTTCGCTTCAGAATGGCCGCTATCGTGCTCTGCGCTGGAAGCTCCATGTCAGGGAACCGATTGCTCATCACTTTGGTGAGCTTCTTCGGACCCCAATCCATATGCTTCTCGCGAAGATCGACGATCAAATTCTCGACGAACTCTGGTGTGCGTGTTGGTGACGTGTGGGGACGACGGCTTCGGTCGCGCAGACCATCAACCCCTTCAGCCAACCAACGTTCCCGGATCTTGTATCCGGTCTTTCGGTTGACCCCAGACCGTCGACACGCATCGGCCATCGAATGAAACCCGCTTTTCACACGCATAACAAACTCCATTCTTTGGGTCATCGGGTCCGTCTCCATCCATGGCATGGCTCTTCCTCCACTGAGCCAACCACATTAGATGTGTTACCCATGTCCCTAGAACGTTGTGTTACCCATGTCTCCGGGTCATACCGTTGGAATTCATGTCACTCAGCTCAGGCGCAATGAGGCCGGATCATCACAGCCGACCTTCGAGGTCCTCTGAAAGCTCTCCATTGAGCTGAATACCAGTGCAGATGCTCTGCTTTTCGACCACGACGAGCGAGGCCCTCATGATGAGCTGAAGCTCAAATTTGAGGCGGTCGAGGCGATGAATGACGACGAAAAGATGGTCGTTTCCTCTCTCATCGACGCCTACATCAAAAAGCACCGCATGGAACGAGTGCTTGCTCAGTAACGATCGCCATCGACAAAAAGACCGGCTTTCGCCGGTCTTTCATCAACTTCCTAAGTTCCTAAAGCCTGGCACCGAAGTTGCGCATGTCGGTGGGAAGGGTGTAGGCAAATACCCGTACGGATCTGCTGGACC
>CAYSHZ010000443.1:0-3049 GCA_964430905.1 uncultured Thermoanaerobaculia bacterium
GAGAACTCCTCGGACTATATCGACGAGGACCAGGAACTTCATTTTGTCATCTACGACGAGGGTGGGGTGGAGATGGCTGTTCGGTACTCCGGAGTCAAGCCCGCAAACTTCGAGGAGGCAACCCAGATCGTTGCAGTGGGCTCATGGCGTGGGGATGTCTTTGACGCCGAGAATCTCCTGGTCAAGTGTCCTTCGAAGTACCAGGGTGTCAGTGAAGACCCGACGAAACACGGTGACGAAGCGTGACCGGTTGGCGCCGAAACCGAAAGCGACAGCCGATAGTTTGGGTGTCTGCAACAACGCCTTCAACGGGCCGACGGGCCCGAGCAGTCGGAAAACGGGAGGGGATAAACCCCGCCCCTACAACGACAAACGTAGGGGCGGGGTTTATCCCCGCCCGTGTGTCCCTGAGTCTTACGAGACTCGGCTGACAGCTGACAGCTTTTCCCAAAGGAGCTCCGATGTATCTCCCAGGCACGATGCTGATGTGGATGGCCACTATCCTCGGTCTTGTTTCGACCGTGGCCTATGGACTGGCCATCAAGGAACCGGTCCGCTGGAGGGCCATTGCCCGCCAGAGCTACATCGTGATGACGGCGGCCGTCGTTGCCGCGTCTGTCCTCCTGATGTACCTGATCCTGACCCACGATTACCGTCTGGCCTACGTCTACGCATACTCCGACAACTCACTTCCCTTGAACTACCTGGTCTCGACCTTCTGGGGCGGGCAGGAGGGTTCCTTCCTCCTTTGGGCCCTGTGCGGTGGCCTCTTGGGTCTGCCACTTCTGCGGTTTGCACGGGCCTACGAGTCGCGGGTGATGGTCTTTTACAATCTGACCCTGCTGTCGCTGTTTGTCCTGTTGCTCAGACAGGATCCCTTTCGCTTTCATCCGGGTCTGACCTCGGCGATGGTGCCTTTGGACGGGAACGGGCTCAATCCTCTGCTGCAGAACCCATGGATGGTGATCCATCCCCCCGTGATGTTCATTGGCTATGCCTCGTTGGCCATTCCCTTTGCCTTTGCCCTGGCGGCATTGTGGATGCGGCGGTACGACGAGTGGGTGACGATCTCGATGCCCTGGGTTCTTCTGTCGGTCGGAACCCTTGGAACCGCCATCATGATGGGTGGATACTGGGCCTACGAGACCCTGGGTTGGGGCGGTTACTGGGGCTGGGATCCGGTCGAGAACGCCTCCCTGGTTCCCTGGCTGGTGACCGTGGCTCTGGTCCACGGGTTTCTCCTGCAACGGGGACGGAAGAGGTTTCGCCGCCTCAATCTGCTCCTGGCCATCGTTGCCTATCTGCTGGTCGTCTATGCCACCTTCCTGACCCGCTCGGGCGTCCTGTCCGACTTTTCGGTTCACTCCTTCGTTGATCTGGGTATTTCGGGCCTGCTGGTCTTCAATATCGCCTTCTTCGTTCTGCTGTCCGCCGGGATGCTGGTGTGGCGGTGGGGTGAGATTCCCAGCGCAGAAGGTGACGAGCCCTTCTTTTCGAGGACGATCTTCTTTGTGCTCGGGATTCTGATGGTGATCCTGATCGCCCTGGTGGTGGTCTTCGGGACCTCGGCACCGCTGATCACACGGTTGTGGATGAAGACTCCGGCGCAGGTCGGCCCGGACTTTTACAACGGCCTGGGATTCTGGCTGGCCATCGTGCTGGCACTGGTCCTCGGCGCGACTCCGTTCCTGGCTTGGCACAGGGTCCGCAAGGGTATCGGGAGTCGTCTCGGCGCCGTCGTGGGCCTGACCGTTGGCATTCTCGGTGGGGCGGCCTTGATGGGGGCCAGGGACTGGCGGTCCCTTGTCTACCTGGCGGCGGTGGTCTTTTCCACCGTGGCCAACACATGGGCCATGGGTGAGAAGCTCAGGGCGCGTGCCTGGCGGCGAACGGGAGGCGAGTTGACCCACATCGGCCTGGGACTGATGCTGATCGGTTTTCTGACCACGGGCGCGTTCGATACAACGGCGAAGACCCGGCTGGTCCAGGGGGAATCACAGGAAGTGCTGGGTTCCACGATGACCTTTGTCGGGGTCGACCGGCAGGCTCAGGGTGGTCATGATGCGATGGTCGTCGAAGTTCGCCAAGCCTCCGGCCGGGAGTTTGAGCTGCGCCCCCTGATGTGGATCAACGAAAAGAGCAATCAACTGGTGGCCAACCCCGATATCCGGTCGACATTTGCGCGGGATCTCTACGTGGCCCCCGTCGAGTTTCAGCCGGAAGAGCCCAGCCCACCCAGCGGCCGCCTGGTCCTGACCAAGGGCCGGCCGGTGGCTTTCCGGGATTGGATGCTGGAGTTTCAGGGCTTTGACATGGGCGGTCAACACGCAATGGGCGAGACCATGGATGTCGGGGTCGTCGTGGAGGTCCAACGTCCGGATCAGGAACCGGTCATTGTCACCCCTCATGTTGTGGCCGCCGAAGAGGGGATGCGGCGAGTTCCCGCCAATATCCCGGGTACGACCGGGACGCTGCACGCCACCGCGATGGCCGTCGATGCGGGCAGGGTCCAGGTCGAGCTGCGGGGACTTGGTGGCGGGATTGGTTTGGATCAGATCATCAAGATCGATCAGAAAATCACCTACGGTGGGATTGACATTACCTTCCGCGGCTTTGATCTCTCCGACTTCGATCCGGAGGCAGGGAAGGTCAACTTCGGCGCCGTGTTCTCGGTTGAGCATGAAGGGGAGACCGTGGAGGTCGTGCCCTTCTACCGGGATCTCGAGGGTGGCCCCACGGTTGACCCGGCCGCGATTCCCGGAACCGGCGGCATGTCGCTCTCGATCGGTCGGGTTTCCGCCGAGGACGGTTCGGTCCAGCTGAGGCTCTACGATCCCTTCCTTGCCGAACAACCGGGAGAGCCCGCAAGCCTGGTCGTCGATGTCTCGATCAAGCCCCTGATCAGCCTGGTCTGGATCGGAACGCTGTTGATGATCGTCGGAGTGACGATGGCACTGATGCTCAGACGGCGTGATGCGGGGATGGTGGAGGCGGGGTAGAGGGTCGGTCCCCTTCTCAGTCCCGTTCTCAGTCTGGACAGCGTCAGGGT
>CAYSHZ010000444.1:0-3044 GCA_964430905.1 uncultured Thermoanaerobaculia bacterium
TCGACATCGAAACCGCCCATGCCGCAGGCATCCCGGTCATCGCCGTCACCACCGGCGCCGCGTCCGAAGAAACACTGTCGGCAGCCGGTCCGACGGGGATTCTCTCCAGCGTCAACGACCTTCCCGGGTGGCTGAGCTCCGCTCATTAGGCACGCTGCGCCTGCTGAAACACCGGTCAGCCTGGTGAACTGCACGGTTCACCCTTCCTGAGGACTCACCCCATTGTCAATATTTCTTCTTCTCTTTGCGCCCTCTCAGCCTTGCGTCTTTGCGTTCTTTCCTCGCTCGCGGCGCACTACTCCTCGTCCGGCATCCCCTGGACGACCCCACGATGTTCGCCACCGGCGAGGTCGACGTGTTCCAGTGCGAGAAGCATTTCGCAGATGCACGATGGTTTGGCCGCACCCCCATTCGAGCCCTCAACCCTGCAAACGGCAACCCGACCCTGATCAACCCTGACCACAACATCTCCGTCGGGGAGCGGACACCCCTCGGGCAGGTCAATCCTGGTCTCCGGGAAGACAACGGCCCACCGAATCTCCTCGGTATCCGGAGGCCGATTCACCGGCCCGATTCCCAGTTCCGGTTCGGGCGCCGGCAACTCCGGCAGCTGATCCTGCCGCGCCATCAAGGTCTCCACGGCGCCGATTGGTGCATCGGGGGGGACCGCAGGGGGATTCCCCAACTTGAAGATCTCCTGCCCAACCCCGGTCGATGCAGGCGGCGGCGCCAGAACGTTGGATCGTCCGACCTCCTCGACCAGGATAACGGCGGCAACCAGGACCGCCGCAGCCGCCAGAAAACCCGCGACGACCCACCTCTGATGTACCGGCCTTCCCGCCCGTCTCAGTGGCCGGACTACCCCATCCAGGGTCTCTGGCGGTCTCTCCCCCAGGGCGATATCCCGAAGCCCCCTGCGATTCTGGAGGACCTCGTCGAGGGCCTCCGAGAGTTCGGTGTTTCTGCCGAGCTCCAGTTCGAAGTCCCTCGCCTCGTCCGCCGACAGATCCTCGTCGACGTACCGGCTCAGAAGCTCAAAGGTCCTCTCATCGATCATGGCCTCACCTCGTCTCTCAGTGTCCTCCGGGCTCGGGCCAGTCTGGACCTCACCGTTCCGATCGGGATGTCAAGGATGTCCGCGATCTCCTCATAGCTGAGATCCTCCCCGTCCCTCAACCACAGGACGATCCGGTGGTGTTCCGCCAATCGTCCCAGGGCAGTCTCGACCGCACCCAGCCTCTCGGCCGCGATCACCCGGCGTTCGGCGTCCGGCGCCCGGTCCCGGAGGACCCCGATCGCCATCGGCCTCCCGTCGTCCAGACTCTCCACCGCAATCGGCTGCCGACCGCGTTTGCGACGGTAGGACCTGAGGAAATTCCAAGCGATCTGGAAGACCCAGGTGCTGAGCTTGGACTCGTGTCTGAAACCGTCAAGCCCCCTCCAGATCCTGAGGAAGATCTCCTGGCAGGCGTCGAGGGCCTCATCGTCCGATTGCGTCAGACGCCTGGCAAGCGACCACACCGGCCGCCTGAAGCGTGTGTAGACCTCCTCGAAGGTCACGGCCGATCCCCGGCGAGCCTGAACGGTCCTCTCGATACCGATCTCAAGAACATCGGCCGATTGTACCGAGTCCAGGACCGTCGACAGAGGAATTCCGGCCACGGAAACCTCTCAATTCAGAGTAAAGCGCACGGTGAGATTGTATTGGACCGCAGTCGGACGCCCTCTGTAGGTCGAGGGTTCGAAGACCCACTGGCGGGCAGCCTCGACCGCGGCCTCGGTCAATCCCAAGGGCAGTCCCCTCAGGACTTCGATCGATTCAACCGTCCCCGACTGGCCGATGATCAGACTGAGGATGACCGCGCCCTCAATTCTCGCGCGGCGGGCGGCCTCCGGATAGATCGGCTCGACGGTGACAATTCGGCGGGGCGCGGTGATCTCGGGCCCGACCCTGGGAAGAGCCGGTTCGGCTACCTCAGGCGGTGGCTCGGGGATATCCAGACCGTCACTGGAGACCCAGTCTCCGGAAATGATCTCCGGAGAAAATGCGCTTTCGATGCGGATGGGCTCTGGATCCAGGGGAGTCGGATCCGGAATGGGAACGATTCTCTCCTGCTGCCGAGGACGGACCTGGGGCAGAGGCGTCGGCGGAACGATGTACTTGAAGTGTCGCAGCACGACGATCGGCAGCTGTTTCTCCACAACCTTAGGCCCAGATCCGGCAAACGAGGGCCAGTTGACGACAAAGAACAGAACATGGGCTGCGATGGCAACGACCAGACCCAAACGCAGGATTCGCGAATCGGCCGAGTCGTCCCGAATGACATGATCGAGGCTGGTTCCAAGGGCAAGAGTTCCTGTCTGTCGGTGTTGCATGACGACCTCCTTGCCCAGTGAGACACCGAGGCCGAGAAAAAGTTCCCCGGCTTCCTCCTGCTTTCCGCTGCACAGCAGAACGCTCGGGTGGTTCTGATCACCCACGTCCCCTCCCTGTTACTCCTCCTCCTGACATGTCACAATCCAACTGCCGGCATGGAAAACCCAGGGGGTCCAGTGATGAATGATGACGACGACACTCGACGGATCAGCAGGGTCGAAGAAAAATGGTCCTCCTCCGCGGAGGTCTATGCCGTTGATGGATTCAAGGTCTTCTGGGAGGCTTTGGAGACTGCCTCCGCGTACCAGATGGAGGCGGCGTTCGGGAATACACCGTGGCTTGAGAGCATCATGTCTCGGATTCCCGACACGGCAGAAGGCAGGACACTCCGGGCCCTTTCGCTGGGCTGTACCAACGGCGAGGCGGCCCCGGCGAATGAATTTGCCCGCACGGGTCGCTTCGTTGAGGTGACCGTTGTCGACATTTCCCAAGACCTTCTTGCCTCTCAGAAAGAGCTGACGGACAAGCTCGGGCTCGGAGAAATCATCCGCTATCGCCGAATGGACCTGGAACAAGATGCTTTCGACTTTGAGTCACCCTTCGACCTGATTTATGCCGTCGGAACGTTGCATCACATTCGCGGTTTGGAGAGGCTCTTTGCCAACAT
>CAYSHZ010000445.1:0-1737 GCA_964430905.1 uncultured Thermoanaerobaculia bacterium
AACTTTTCGAGGTCGTTTCCAAAGCCATCATGACCATGAGCGGGCAGGTGTGGGGGTGGCCTGAACAGATGCCGCTGATTGTCGTCCTGCTGGTCGGAACCGGCATCATCACGACCTTCCGGCTGGGCTGGATTCAGATACGCTACTTCCGGCACGGCCTCCGGGTCATTCGGGGCGAGTTCGACGATCCGGAACATGACGGGGACCTCTCCCACTTCCAGGCCTTGACGACGGCCTTGTCCGCAACGGTGGGCATCGGCAACATTGCCGGAGTGGCCACCGCTCTCCACTACGGCGGTCCGGGGGCGCTCTTCTGGATGTGGGTGACAGCGGTGTTCGGCATGGCCTTGAAGTTTACGGAGTGCACGCTGGCGATGGAGTACCGGGTCATCCTGCCGGACGGAAGTGCGGCCGGCGGGCCGATGTATTCGATCGAGAAGGGCCTGGGTCGGCACTGGAAACCCTTGGCGGTGGCCTTTGCGGTGTTCACCGTGATCTCGTCCTTTGGGTCGGGCAATGCGGTTCAGAGTTTCACGGTTGCCGATCAGTTTCGGCAGGACCTGGGAATTCCGACCTGGATCACCGGTCTGGTGCTTTCGCTGCTGGTCGCGGCTGTCATCCTGGGCGGCATCCGGCGCATCGGAAGGGTGACCTCGAAACTGGTGCCCTTCATGGCGGTACTCTACGTTGGCGCCGCATTTATTGTCTTGGCCTTGCAGTTTCATCAGATTCCGGAGACGTTGGCCCTGATCGTCAGTTCGGCCTTCGAACCGGCGGCGCCGATCGGTGGTTTTGCCGGCTCGACCTTCATTTTCATGATGACCTGGGGCGTCAAGCGGGGTCTGTTCTCAAATGAAAGCGGCCAGGGTTCGGCGCCGATTGCCCATGCGGCGGCCAAGACCGACGAGCCGATCCGGGAGGGCGTCGTCGCAATGCTGGGGCCCTTCATCGACACGCTGCTGATCTGCACGATGACCGGCCTTGTCATCCTGACGACCGGGGTCTGGCAGGAGAAACAGGAGCAGAGAGTCGTCCTCAACGAACAGGCCTCGGTGACCGCCATTGTGGATTCCGGGGGTGTTGATCTCGATGGTGTCGTTCTTGACGAAACCCTGGTATCGGGACCCCACGTTGTTCGTGCGGGACATCCTTCGGACTTCCTCCTGATTCGCAACCATGGAACGGTGGACGAGGCTCGTCTGATGGTGACGGATGATGCGGTCCTGGGATCTGACCTGCGCCCGTTCGAGGGAACCGTGATCTTCGATCCCGACCAACCCGGTGTGATGGCCGGAGTCCGGCTTCTCGGTGCCGACGGCAGTGTCGTCTCCGGAACGCTGGTGATGGAAGGGAAGGCACTCCAGAACGGATCTCCACTGACGGCATGGGCATTTCAGCGAGGTCTCGGCAGGATCGGGGGTGGCCAGGGGCACTTGCTGGTCACCTTGGCAGTGTTCCTCTTCGGACTCTCAACGGCAATCAGCTGGTCCTACTATGGGGATCGTGCGGTGTTCTACCTGCTCGGTGAACGGTGGACGATGCCCTACAGGGTGGTCTTCTGTGTCATGCATTTTCTCGGCGCGATCTATTCACTTGAGTTGGTGTGGGCCTTCGGGGACATGGCGCTCGGGTTGATGACCATTCCCAATCTGCTGTCGATTCTTCTTCTGACCGGTGTCGTCAAGAACTGGGTCAAGAAGTACGTGTCCGAGGACAAGTTGCAACCGCCCGACTGGA
>CAYSHZ010000445.1:1837-3036 GCA_964430905.1 uncultured Thermoanaerobaculia bacterium
ATCGCTGCCGGATCCTATGTGGGGGTCGTTCCGGATCCATAGTTTCTGCTGGTCCTTGATACACGGGATTTGAAGGCCGGGTTCTGTTCAGAACAGGGGTGCACCAAAGAATTGCCCATGGAAGAAGATTAGGGCGGCCCACACCACGACTCCCAGGATGACCATCGGCCAGGCCAGCTCCGAGAGGACCAGACGTTGGCGTCTCAGGAGGATCGCGCCGAATGGCAGTACCGAGGTTTCCCCGAGGAAAGCAGTCGTCTGTCCATCCGCGTGACGCCGTTTTCGTGCATCCATGTGGTAGGCCCCGACCAGACCGACGAATACAAAGCAGATACCGAAGAAAACCACGTCACCCAGGGCGCCGTTGGTCAGCAGATGTGCCAAACCGAAGGAGGCCCAGCCGATATTCATCGGATGGCGTGTGATCCGAAGGATGCCGCGTGCTTCGGCCTTGGCCGGAATCAGACTGATGGGACTGGGTGTCGCAAGCGACAGGACGAGGAGTTGTACCGCGACGAACATGAGGATCAGTGCCAGCCCAATCGCGGCCCAGTGGGGCAGTACGAAGAGGACCGGCCCAAGATGCCTGTTGGTGAATGAGATCACCGCCGCCGGAGCCAGGGTTCCGACGGCGATGAACGAATAGACGACTCGAAACCCCATCGTGCCCATCTTCTCCACCAATTGACTTCTCAGAGGTTCGGAACACAAGACGATGTGGCTGAAGGCAAAGGCCAGCGAGAACGCGATGATCAGGATCAAAAGCATGAACCGATTATAGCGGGATCGCCAAGGGGACGGGCTAGTCGATGACGTCCGCCCGTACCGAGCGGTCTGCGGCAGCGATATCCCTGACGTTCTTCTGGACGGCAACCGCAGAAAAGAGGCTCAGAATGTACGACATCGCATAGAAGCCCTTCTCACTGGGGGTCATTGGGGCGTCCCAGAGCCCAACAGTCAACAGCAGAATCGAGAGACAGACGGCAAGCCAGCTGATCCCGTAATAGATATTTGTTACCGGGACTCCTTTCAAAGAACGCGATCATGATTGGACTCCTTTCCAGACATGGATTATACGGATGTGGGTGCCACTATGTCGCTTCGACCTGTCGAAAGCCCAACCATAGGGGGGGTTAGCCCGCATTTCTCAGTGCGCCACGAGGGCGCGATCAACTTGGAGGTGAAAGTCCTTTCCGAAC
>CAYSHZ010000446.1:0-3033 GCA_964430905.1 uncultured Thermoanaerobaculia bacterium
GCTGACAGCTGAAAGCCCCCCCCTTCCCTGCTATCCTTTCCCGATGAAGGCGCGATTGGTCAAGTTTCTCACCCGGGTTGTTTGGGTCATCCTGATCGGATGCCTGGCCGGGGCCTTTGCCGGATGGCTGGCGGCACGGGCTCTTCACATCCCACAACTCGATCAGCTTCCTACCTACAGACCGGCGACAACATCCCATATCTTCGCGGCGGACGGGAGTACGTCGGGCAGCTTCGCTCTGGAGCGCCGGATCGAATTGCCCCCCGAGGCTATTCCGGACAACATCAAGTTGGCGATTGTGGCCATTGAAGATGCCAATTTCTACAAGCATGGAGGTGTCGATCCCAGGGCCATCCTCAGGGCGGTCATCGGCTCGATCGCGACCGGGAAACTCGGAGGCCGGGGTGGCGCCTCGACCTTGACCCAGCAGATGGCCAAGAATCTTTTTCTCAGCCGGGAACGCACGTTGACCCGAAAGATCAAAGAGATGTTCCTTGCGATGGACATGGAGAAACGGCTGTCGAAGGATCAGATTATCTCGATGTATGCCAACCAGATCTACCTGGGACAAGGCGCCTACGGTATCGAGGCTGCGGCCCAGGTGTACTTCGGCAAGCCGGCGGCCGATCTTGAGCTTCAGGAAGCGGCGATGCTGGCCGGTATGATTCAAAACCCGGAGCGGCTTCACAACCCTCTCAAGAATCCCGAGGGTACGCTGAATCGTCGAAATCATGTTCTCGGCAAGATGGTGGAACTGGGATTTGTCGACAGGGAAGTCTATGAGGTTGCGGTCAATTCGCCTTTGGGTGTTTCGATTCATCGGGAACGAAAGGTGGCCGGGGATTATTTTGTCGAGCATGTCCGAAAGGAAATCGAAAAGAGATTTGGGACCGACGCTCTCTACACCGCAGGACTCCAGGTTGATGTGACGATGGATCCCTTCCTGCAACGGTCGGCGGAAAGGGCTGTCAGGGAAGGGTTGGTGACGTTGGATACGACCCGCCTGGGATACAGGAAGCCACCCAATGTCGTTGCTGCAGGTCTTTCCGAAGATGCCCAGTCCTATGAGGACCCCTCCTGGAATGCCCTGGTTTTTGAACCATCATCCCTTGTCAAGGCTGTGGTCCTGGATGTCAAACGATCGACGGCTCATCTCAACGTGGCTGGTCGTCGAGCACAACTCAAGCTCGACGGTGCCTCCTGGACCAGGACATCCTCGTTGACCAGGATTCTCAAGGTGGGAGATCTGGTGTTGGTCCGGCTTCCGGAGACCCTTCCGGAGGTCGATGGGGACGAGGACCTGGGAGTCGAATTGGCGCAGGAGCCGGAGATCGAGAGTGCCCTGTTGGCGATGGACAATAGGACGGGTGCCGTTCTGGCAATGGTCGGTGGGTTTGACTTTGAGCGGTCGGAGTTCAATCGGGCCATTCAGTCCAAACTCCAGTGCGGTTCCGCGTTCAAGCCCTTCGTCTACCTGACGGCATTCGAGCGGGGATTCACCCCGGCGGACACGGTCTTCGATGGTCCGGCCCTGTTTCCCGATGCCGAGGGTCAACTGACCTATTGCCCCAGGAACTACTACGGGAAGTACTTTGGTGTGACGACTCTCCGACGGGCGCTCGAGCTGAGCTTCAATGCCAGTGCGGTCAAGCTTCAGGGGATGGTCGGTGGGCAGGCGGTTGTGGAGACAGCCAAGGCGATGGGTATCTCGACGCCTTTGAGACCCTATCCATCACTGGCATTGGGAACGCTGGGCGTTCGGTTGATTGATCTGGTTCGAGCCTATGCCGGTTTTGCCAATCTCGGTGAGGTTCCCCAACCTCATTTCATCTCGGAGGTTCGTGATCGGGATGGACGGCTTCTGGACAGGTTTTTCCCCACCCTTGAACGCAAGGCATCGGCTCCGGCGACCTATCTCCTCCTCCACGTCCTGGAGGGGGTTGTCCATGAGGGAACTGGCCAGAAGGCCAGGGCCCTGGATGCCCATCTGGCGGGCAAGACGGGGACAACTGACGACTACTCCGACGCATGGTTCGTGGGGTCCTCGCCCCGGATCACGGTGGGAGTGTGGGTCGGTCGAGACAAGAAGGCGCCGATCGGCAAGAAAATGACAGGCGCCGCTGCGGCGTTGCCGATCTGGATCAGGTTCATGGAGGCCTACCTGGGAACGCTGGACGAGGCGGCCAGGGCCGAACGGTTCTCCGTTCCTGCGGGGGTGGTTTTCAGCGCGGTGGATTGGTATTCAGGTCATTTGATCGTACCGGCCTGTGCCGATCGAAGCCGAGTTGTCTTGGAGGCCTTCCTCGACGGGACGGAACCGCTGGTCACCTGCGAGGCCGATGAGCCGGGCCTGTCGGAGATGCCCTGGCCCTTCCAACAAGCCTATTACACGCCCCGGATCGGAGAACCGATGCCCGATCTCAACTCTCTGGCCAGGGCCGACGAGAGGATCGAGGAAGAGAAAGAAGAAGCCAAGGCCAAGGCTGAGGCCAGGGCCGCGGGGCACTAACCAATCAGGGATTTGATCCTCTCCAAGAATCCCTGGGGAGGCAGGTAGCCGGGGATCCGTCCAAGCTCGGTTCCATCGGTCTTGAGGACCAGGACGGTCGGTAACCCGTCGACCCTGTATTGATCTGAGATTGCCCGCCCATCACCATCGACATCCAGCCGAATCGGTACGGTCTTCTGGGTCAGGAAGGCGGCGACCGTACTGTCGGAAAGGGTGGTGTCCTCAAGTTTCTTGCACCAGATGCACCAGTCCGCATAGAAGGTTACCAGAACGACTTTTTCCTCGGACTTGGCCCTGAAGAAGGCGGCATCCCACGTTTTGGCCCATTCAATCTTTGATGCCTTGGGTGCTTTTGTGGTGTTCGTCTCGGAGGTCGTTGGGGTTCCCTGGTCGGTGCAGCTCACGGCGGTGCAGAACAGAAGGGCCATCAGGCTCGTTCTGGCTATTGTTGTCATCAGTTTCATTCGTCCTCCAGGCCGGCCGGTTGGAGCACCGGCGGCCACGCATTCTACACTGAAATTGTC
>CAYSHZ010000447.1:0-3029 GCA_964430905.1 uncultured Thermoanaerobaculia bacterium
CCGGCCTTTCTCCTCATGGTTCTTCCCTGGATTACGGCGGCTCCGACCGCCATTTCCGGTCTGCGCCGGATCGAGACTTCGACCCATCGGCGTCTGAGGCTTTTTGCCTTCTGTTGGATGGCGGGGCCACTCCTCTTTTTTTCGGTCTCGTCGGGCAAACTGATCCCCTACATCCTGCCCTGCATTCCGCCCGCCGCTCTTCTTCTGGCAATCGGTCTCCGGAAAGAGACACGTTCCGGCCATCAGTCATCGTTGACCTTTGCCTCAATCGTCAGCGCCGGAATCGGAGTCATTCTGGTCGGCGCCGTCCTCGTTCTGATGTACGGGAGAACCGACGACCCCAACGTCATTGCCATCGTGGAGAATCGATGGCTCCTGGGCGGCCTCCTGACCGGCGCCCTCGGTTGGCCGGCAGCCGCCGGAGCTTCACTGTTTTTCAAGGATCACACGAAGAAATTGGTCGCCTTTGCCCTCTCGCCGGTACTCTTTACCATTCCCGTTCTGTTGACCCTCGACGAGCCCCTGGTCAAGACACCGGAGAATCTGATCGAACGCCACCGCAACCTCATGGGGCCGGACACCATCATTGTTGGAGACCGAAACACCGTCCAGGCACTCTGCTGGCAGCTGAAACGGACCGATATCGAGGTCTTCGGCAGCGCGGGCGAATTCCAATACGGACTCGATCAAACCGACGGGCGTCAACTCCTGGATATCGGCGATTTGAGTCATATGGTTACCTCGTCGTCCGTGCCGGTCATCGCCGTTCTGGAACGAGGTCAATGGGAGAGATCCAGGACCTCATTGCCGACGCCGTTGGTGGAAGATGGAGATCGCCGATTTGTCCTGGTCAATTTGACGTCGGACTCATCCGTGGACCGCATGGCAGATTCTCACGACGACTCTCCCCGAAATGCCAGCCACCCTTCCCGGCCGGGAAATTGACGGCGAACGACCGCTGCCGTTGGGAGGTTTTCAATGTCTGACGGAATCAGGGCGGACAGGGGAACCATGTCAAATCCGGCCTCCCGTGATCGGTCAAGAAACTCCTCAAACATAGACGAAGCGCGGATTCCCTCAACCTCCGCATGCACCGTCAAGACGTTATATCCCTGGGGAGTTAATTGCTCCAGGATAAAGTCGTTGTAGTTGGCCTCGGTGACACCGTCCCGCCCGACCACCTCATCATACGTCGGCAAGTTGACCGGCACCTGCGGCGGCTGAAGCACGTCCCCCGCCACAACCGGCGAGAAAACACCTTCCCCGCGGCAGTCCGAGTTGAAGACATTATTCTCCACGGCCCGGGCTTTGAGAACGGCATCGGTCGTCCGCCATCCAGGCGAAGCGGCACACTGCGGCACAAGACCAAGGGCCTTCAGCGAATCGACACCCTTGACGATCTCGCGGAGGACGTCATCGACACGCCACCCATCAATCTTTGCCTGCCACCGATGGTGGTCCCAGGCATGAAGACCAATCTCGTGGCCGTCGTCAGCGCAGGCCCGAAGGACCGAACCCAAGCGCCGCCCGATCTTCGGCCCCGGCCAAAGGGTTCCACGCAGAAGGATGTCCCAGCCGTAGAGGCCGGCCGCCCGTGACCTCAACATCTTGAGCAGGAAGGTCGGTCTCAGAAGCCGCCAGACATGGCGTCCCATGTTGTCGGGACCGACCGAAAAGAAGAACGAGGCCGTGATTCCCCGTTGTCTCAGGATCCGACAGAGTTCGGGAACCCCCAGTCGGGTCCCCCGAAAGGTATCGACATCGATCCGCAAGCCGACCGGCGTTCTTCCCGGGGGCAAACCACCTCGAGCCACGCTCAATCTATCTCGTTCCTCAAACCCGCAACTGCTTCATTGAGGAAGAAGTCCAGGGTTTCTTCAACGGTCTGCTCAAACCCGATCTTTGGCGTCCAATCCAGATACCGCCGCGCGTTTCGAATACTGGGCCGACGATGCTGAACATCCTGGTAACCCTTGCCATAAAACCGCCCGCTCTCAATCATCTCGAACCCGGCAAACGGCGGGAACTTCGAGCGCAGGGGATGTTTCTCGAACCGGTCAACCAGAACTTCTGCGAGTTCCCGGATCGAGGCCTCGTTGTCGGGGTTGCCGATATTGATGATCTTCCCGTCAGCTTTTCCGCCTTTGTTCTCGATGATCCGAAACAGGCCCTCGATGCCATCCGAAACGTCTGTGAAACACCGCTTCTGCTCACCACCGTCAACCAGTTGAATCGGCGTTCCCTCGGTCAGATTGAGGATCAACTGGGTGATGGCGCGGGAGGAACCGATCCGAGCGGACTCCAGAGAATCCAATCGGGCTCCCATCCAATTAAACGGCCTGAACAGGGTGAAGCGGAGACCGCGGTGGGCCCCGTATGCCCAGATGACCCGGTCGAGGAGCTGCTTGCTGCACGAATAGATCCACCGTTGCCGACTGATGGGTCCCAGAACGAGATTGGAGCGATCCTCGTCGAAGGCATCATCCTGACACATGCCGTAGACTTCCGAGGTCGAAGGGAAAATGACCCTCTTGCCATACTTTGCGCAATAGCGGATGACACGAAGATTCTCCTCGAAATCCAATTCAAAGACCCTGAGGGGATTGCGCGTGTACTCAATCGGAGTGGCGATCGCAACCAGAGGTAAAATGACATCGCACTTCTTGACGTGGTACTCGATCCACTCCCGATGAATCGAAATATCCCCCTCGAAGACCTGAAAATCCGGGTGTCCCTTCATCCGATCCAGGCTGGACGAGCTGAGGTCCATCCCGTGAACCTCATAGCCTCCGTCGGCCAGGAGTCGCTCGGTCAGATGGTTGCCGATGAAACCGTTGATCCCCAGGATTAAGACCTTCTTTTTGCGCCTCCGGGCCGCTTCGACACTTGGAGGCGCCCCAAATCGCATACCTTGAGCCACACGAAGCTCCCGGGCCAACTGCTCCCCGAGCATCAGAACTCCGTCTTCGGTCTGTCCGGAAATGACTCGAATGGCGCCCTGACCGCAGGCGATCACCAGGGGGTCGGTC
>CAYSHZ010000448.1:0-3011 GCA_964430905.1 uncultured Thermoanaerobaculia bacterium
CTACAATGGTGGCCAATGAGAGTTGGTTCATGAACGGTCGAGGCCAAAGTGGAGTTGTTGTTCCGGGGAAGCCTTGCCGATGAATGCGGATCGGCTGCGCGTTGCCGTCGATGCCCGTCCCCTGGCCGAACCTCCCAACGGTATCCGGAGGTGGCTCGAAGGCATTCTCGGTGCCATGCCGGAAGTCACAGTGGATATCGACTGGAAACTGATTGTTCCTCGATCCGATGTGAAGACACCGCGTGGGATTGATGCAGAATTGGTTGTGGTCCCTGGGTCAATGAAGACCATCACTCGACCGATCTGGGAAAGCTTTCGGTTGCCCGGTGAGCTGGATCGGATGGGCGCCGACGTTCTGCTCTCCCCCTATGGCATGGTGCCGCCACGCTGCCGGGTTCCGACGGTTGCGATCCTTCATGATCTGGCCTTCTTGAAATGGCCGCATGTGTTGCCATGGCGCTACCGATTCTACTGGAAGATACTGGCCCGGCGAGTCCGGCATTCCGCCCGGGTCGTCGTGCCTTCGAGAGCCACCGAGCGGACGGTTCTCGATCGGCTGTGTCTTTCCCCGTCAATGCTCCGGCGGATTCCCTATGCGGCCGACGAGGTCTTCTCTCCGGCAACGGTTGCGGCTCGCTCCGGTGTTCGGCGACGACTCGGACTTGACGGCTCCTTCGTTCTGGCCGTTGGGACCCTTGAGCCGCGGAAGAACCTCGGGCTATTGGTCGAGGCGATGGAGATCCTCAATCGCCAAAGAACCGAGAACCCGGTATTCCTGGTGCTGGCCGGTCGTCGTGGTTGGGCTGCGGAGATTGGTGGACGGCCCTGGCTGCGGGTGATCGAAGGCCTGGAGGATGCGGATCTGGTGGCCCTGTATTCCGAGGCTGCGATCTTTGCAATGCCGTCCCTGGACGAGGGTTTCGGTTTGCCGGCGCTCGAGGCAATGTCGTGCGGGGCGCCGGTCGTCGTTGCCGATGCGGGTGCCTTGCCGGAAGTTGTCGGCACGGCTGGTCTCAAGGTGGCGCCGGATGATCTCGAGGGATGGACGGCGGCACTTGGTCGAGTCCTGGACGACTCTGGTTTGGCCGACAGACTTCGGACTCGATCTCTCGTGCGGGCCCGGGATTTTTCATGGAAGGCCTCGGCTGTGGAGATTGCAGAGATCCTCGAAGATGTGGGGTAACGGGCCCAGGCCATATCGCTTCTCGGCAGCCGACGTCGATCGGGGTACTCTTGTGCGGGGGTGGTGATGGCGTCCGACGTGGTTTTCTTCTGTACCGAGTGCGGGCACAAGTCCCGGAAGTGGCTGGGCCAGTGTCCCGGGTGTTCCAGTTGGAATTGCTTTGTCGAACAACCGAAGGCGCCCCGTCGCAAGGCGGGCAGAGGAGTGGTTGCGCCTCCCACTAACCAGGGACCGATCTCAGTGACCGATGCGGTGGCCGAGGTCACCGAGCGGGTCCGAACGGGTATTGACGGTATCGACCGGGTGTTGGGGGGAGGCATTGTTCCCGGTTCATTGATCCTTCTGGCCGGGGCGCCCGGTGTGGGAAAGTCCACCCTTCTGCTCCAGGCTGCGGCGGCCCTGGCCCGGGACGGATCGCCGGCGATCTACGTATCGGCGGAGGAGAGTGCCCGCCAGGTGGCACTGCGGGCCGAGAGAGTCGATGGTGTCCGTTCCCAACTGCTGCTCCATGCCGAGACCTCGGTAGATGCCGTGATCCAACACCTCGGAGACTCAAAGCCTTCGGTCATCGTCATCGACTCGGTCCAGACGATGGTCACCTCCGAGGTCGAGGCGATGGCGGGTTCGCCCAGCCAGGTACGTGCAGTTGCAGCCCGTTTCCAGCACGTTGCAAAGACCCGGGGAATTCCGGTCATTCTGGTGGGCCATGTGACCAAGGATGGCCTGATTGCCGGGCCGAAACTGCTTGAGCATCTGGTCGATGTTGTACTCAGCCTTGAGGGTGAACCCGGTCATGACCTCAGGGTTCTCCGTGCCACCAAGAATCGCTTCGGCGCCGTATCCGAGTTGGCCCTGTTCTCGATGACCGGTGGCGGGTTGGAAGGTGTGAGAAATCCATCGGCCTGGCTCCTGGAAGACCGGCGCGCCGGGGCGCCGGGTTCAATCGTGGCGGTCGCTCTGGAAGGGACGGCACCTTTGCTCGTCGAGGTCCAGGCCCTGGTATCACCGACCAATCTGGGGACGCCCCGTAGGGTTGCCCAGGGTTTGGATGGTTCGCGTCTCTCCCTGCTGCTGGCTGTATTGGAACGCCACGCAGGCGTCCGCTTTGGTGAGAGGGACGTCTTCGTCAATCTGGTGGGTGGTCTGGCCCTGAGGGAACCGGGGTTGGATCTGGCTGTTGCTGCCGCCCTGATGTCATCAGCCGCCGATCGCCCCATGGCGGCGGATGTGGCCGTCTTTGGCGAGGTTGGTCTGATGGGTGAGGTTCGGGCGGTCAGTCGTGCCGCTGAGCGGGTTCGGGAAGCCCAGGCTCTGGGTTTCGGGAAGGTTGTTTTGCCGGCCCGGAGTGCCTCGGCTGAATTTTCCCTTCCGGTCCACCCCATCACCGAGGTCTCGGGCCTCCTGGACCTCCTCCTCTGAAGGAATCTCCGGACCAGCGGAGGCCATTGTTCTGAGAGCTGAGAGCTGAGAGCTGAGCCTCTCGCAGAAATTCTTTCACAGGCCGATGTGCCCGAGCAGTCTAAGAACGGGAGGGGATTAACCCCTCCCCTACAAAGAAAAACCGGGATAGGGTTGATCCCCGTCAGAATTCCAAGGTTGATTCGAAAGGTCCCAATACCAGTGTATTCGTAGGGGCGGGGTTTATCCCCGCCCGGAATCCCCTGAATTATGCAAGCGCCTGAGCTGATAGCTGACAGCTACCCCATATACACCTGCGGAAACAGCGAATAGAAGGCAATCGCCGACGGGAGCTGAGCCAGCGAGATCTGATCATTGACCGTGTGGGAGTCCTTTTCATTGGCGGGGCCGAAACCGATCGTCGGGATGT
>CAYSHZ010000449.1:0-1685 GCA_964430905.1 uncultured Thermoanaerobaculia bacterium
CTCGAAGGGGTCGGAGAACAGGCCGCCGAAGGGAGTCGTGACGTCGTTGGGGTGGCTCTTGTTGATGTTGTAGTTGAGGAACCAGTCCACCGGACCGTCACGCCGTGTCATCACGATACCCATGATGTCCATGTCGCCGAGATTGGCCGACGGTGTGAAGCGCATGACGATCGGGGCGCCGATCTCGGCGCCGGTCACGGGGTTGACCGGAAGGGTGATCAGTCCACCGAAGCCGTCAGTCAGGTCGAATCCGCGGGCGATCGTCGTCTGGATCAGCATGTCATCGGTGTTGTAGATATCCCAGTTGAGTCCGAGGAACCATGCGTCCTCCAGGGCGGAGGTGTTTGTCAGGACGCCGTTGCCGTAACCACTCTCGTAGCCGAGGCCGTAGCATAGACGTGCGGTCGACGTTTCGCTGATGTGCCAACCGAAGGTGATGCCGTCGAACTGGAAGTCGATCAGGCTGCCCATCGGGGTGCCCTGGCGTTGTTCGCCCTGGCGGTAGTGCATTGGGGGACCTTCGGTCGAGGGGCGGCGGCCGATCGAGAGATAGATGGGGGCGCCGCCGATGTTCTTCCAGTCAAAGAATGCACGCTCGACCCTCAAGATGTCCGAGTTGGGCACCCTGGTGGTATTGCCGTCGATGTTGAAGCTGTTGGACTGGCCGTTGAAGACCTGGACGCCGGCGGAGTCTCCCCAGGTCTTGTACATCGAAAGGCGGCCCTGGAAGCTGACGTTCTTGTATACGTTGGCGTTGATATTGAGGCGAAGGCGGCTGGTGTAGAGCAGCGAGTTGTCGAAGTCGTAGGCCGGCGTGTAGGTGTGGGGCAGGAGGTACTGCATCAGGCCCTGCATCATTTCCGGGGGCATCATGCCGACCTGCTCCTTGAGCCAGTCGAAGGTCAGGTTATCGGTGAAATAGAGATACTGGGCGTAGTTCTGCGCGATGAAGGCATCGATGTCGCCGATGTCTGCGGGAGGCTGCATCGAGCCGGTGGCACCCATGTAGAACATGGTGTTGACCATCAGGTTCTGGAGCCTCATTCCGTCAAAGTGGTTCGGCGTCGAGGTGCTGATGTTGTTGGCCTCGAAACGAAAGTCACCGGTGAAGTTGATGCGGTCAAGGGCGGACTTGCGCTCAGTCTTCATGACCCTCTTCTCGAGGTCCTTGATTTGGCCCTTGAGATCGGCGATTTCTTCTTCCGTGGTGGCAGTCTCGGCTGCAAAGGCGACAATGCCGGACGTCAGGGTCAGAATCATCAAACTGATCAAAGATTTACGAAACATTACTCTTCCTCCTCGAATTGAAAAATCAACCGCAGGTCATGGGGTGTTCGGAATCCGCAGCACCCTTGATGGCGAATTTCTTGATGGCTTCAAGGTCGCCCTCGGAGATGACCTCGGTGACCGGCTGGTTATCGTTGTTGGGGTCGAGGACTTCTGCGTGGGTCGCTTCGTATTTCTCATCAAAGAAACGTTCCCACTGGTCCTGGATCAGGGCCATGGGCGTGTATGCGCCATTGTCCGAACCTTCGGCGTGACAGGGTTTGCAGTATTCCTTGAACAGCGCCTTTCCGTCAGCCTTCTTTTTCTTGGCGACGGCAACATCGGCCAGGCCGATGGCCAGGACACTGAAGATGAGAACAACGATGATCCAACGATTCTGATGCATGAGACCCTCCTTA
>CAYSHZ010000449.1:1785-3008 GCA_964430905.1 uncultured Thermoanaerobaculia bacterium
GCATACCGTTTCTCGATCGTGAAACCGTAGCGGTAGAAGAACTGAGGTCTGAAAAAGCCGGTTGTGATGGATGTGGCGCCGGATGAGCGCATTCGGTTGCAGAGCTCCTCGAGCAATCGCCCGGCGATACCGCGGCCCTGAGAGTGTTCCGAGATGACGATCTTGTCCATGTGGGCAGTTCGGTTTTCGGTATTGACCTCGTAGAAGAGTCCGCCGATCAATCGGCCTCGATCGTTGACGGCCACGAGGAAACGGTGCTCCCTCCTGAACTGGACCGAGAGCTTCGCCGCCAGGAAGAGACGGTGGAGCCTGCCGACCTCCTTGGCGCTGATCGCATGGCGGATTCGGAAGAGGTCCCCCTCGGTGTCCTCATAGGTGACCACCATTTCGCTGTGGCGCCCGCCACCTGCAGTGGCGGGAACGAACAGCGCTTCGTCCTCAGGTCGAAGGTGGGGGTAGGACAGGCGGGCGAGGAACGAATCGTCGTCCTTGTCGAGGCTGAGATAGGCCCTGAGGTCGGCAACGGCTGCGCCCAGTTCGTCGCCTTCGAGGTCCCGGGCTCTCAGGCGAGCGATGATCTTCTCCAATCCTTCGGCCAGTTGGGTTGGTGCATCTCGAAATACGGTTTCCCGGAAGAAACGGGCACGCGCCTCCGGGAAACTTTCCTGCAGGGACTGAAGTCCATAGGTCGAGTAGATTTCCTGGAGTGTCGTTGCGGCCGCAAGGGCTGTTGCATCGGGATTCAACCGGGCCCAGCGGCGGAATCTTTTGGCGGCAAAGAACAACCGTCTTGGGAGGAAGCCTCGCTGGGCAACCGAAGCAAGAAACTCCGTGGTCTGTCGGCGAAAACCCTCAAGAGACGCCAGCGAGGGGTCGGCCAATGCCTCGTTGAGTAGGGTGACGCCTTCTTCCTCGCCGACGATTTCAAGCAGTGCGGAACAGGGGAGAGCCCAGGTCACCAACCCCTCAAGGCTGGGGAACTCGGTTTCGACACCGTCGACAAAGGTGTTCTTGAACGCCAAGAGCATTGAAGCCACGGATGAGAATGCTCGTCTCGAAGCGATGGAGACCAGGCGGGCATCGGTCTGATAATCGTGGAGGGGTACCGTGACGTTGGCGGGGCTGGGGTCAGCCACCTCCAGACGTCGACCGGTCCGGTCCCAGAAATCGACGTAGGCCGCCAGGGCTGCCCAGGCAGCGTGCGGCCAGAGGTTCTCCAACTG
>CAYSHZ010000450.1:0-2975 GCA_964430905.1 uncultured Thermoanaerobaculia bacterium
TTCCGATGGGAGACGAGAGAGATGGGACGAAAGTCTGGCGCCTTCAAATTCGAGAAACGACGCAAAGAACTGGAAAAAAAGAAGAAGAAAGAAGAGAAGAGACTCGCACGAATCGCTCGCAAGGAGGGTGGCGACGGGGATGTTTCCGACGTTGAATTCGCCGGAGACACGGGCGAGCTTCCGTCGGAAGAAGGTGGCAGCGAAAGCTGAAATCCTGCGGAGACGGGACGGACCTCATTGGATTCACCCGGGTTGGGGTTGACATTCAGTCGCTTGTGGTATAATTCGCCCTCATTGATCGGCTAATGTGGTTGATCGCCGTGTCGGTGGGCAGGTGGCCCGCCTCAAATTGCGTACGGGAGTCGGCCCTTGAGGTTCGGACTCCAGGAGATGAGAAGAGAGATATGTCGAAGAAACTGTTTGTTGGAAGCCTGAGCTGGAATACTGACGATCGCGGTCTGCACGAGGCGTTTGCGCCTTTCGGCGAGATCAGTGAGGCCAAGGTCATTACCGATCGGGACTCGGGTCGTTCGCGGGGCTTCGGCTTCGTGACATTCGAGGATGCCGAGGCGGCCGACAAGGCCATCGCAGCCATGAATGATACCGACCTCGACGGACGCACCATCCGGGTCAACGAGGCCCAGGACAAGCGCCGTGATGGTGGTGGCGGCGGCAACCGTGGCGGCTACGGCCGTGGCGGTGGCGGTGGTGATCGCTGGTAGACGCGAAACCGCACACTCAAAACCCCTCCTTTCGGAGGGGTTTTTTTTGTGAGCAGTAGTGCTTCAGTTCAGTAGGAATACTGTGAACGCCGCTGCCGCCGCCTTTGTTGGGGCGGTCTCGGTGTTGATGCCGCCGCCTTGCCCTCGCGTGCGGCTCGTGCCTCGGCCTTGGCCCGCGACCTGGCCCGGTCCTCAGCCTTGCGCTTACGAATCTCCGCGATGCGCTCGCCGATTGGAATCTCCAAACGACCCTCGGGCTTGGCGTTGTAGTCGAAGCCGTCGATCGTTCGACGTTGGATTCGGCGACCCACGGCGCGCTCGATGGCGGCCAACTCCTTGCTCTCTCCTGGCGAGGCGAAGGTCAGGGCATCGCCTGTCTGGGATGCGCGGGCGGTGCGACCGACCCGGTGAATGTAGTCCTCTGCCTGGGCGGGAACGTCGAAGTTGATCACGTGCGGGAGGGCCTCAATGTCGATACCACGGGCGGCGATATCGGTGGCCACCAGGACCTGGAGACGTCCGTCCTTGAATGCCTTGAGTGCGGCCTGGCGCTGCGGTTGGCTGCGGTTGCCGTGGATACGGTCTGTCTTGATCCCGTTTTTGCCGAGGAACTCGGCAAGGCGGTTGGCTCGGTGCTTGGTGCGTGTAAAGACCAGTGCTGTTTGGATCTTCTCGGTGCGAAGCAGACTGAGCAGCAGTTTGCTCTTCAAATTCTGCTGAACCGGCAGGATCGTCTGCTTGACGCCGGTCGCCGGGGCCGACGGGCGTTCGACGTCCAGGCGGACGGGATCGTGCAGAAGCTCGCGACTCAGGGTGACGATCGGTGCCGGCATGGTTGCCGAGAAGAGCAGTGTCTGGCGCCGCTGGGGCAACTGACGAAGAATGCGTCGTACGTCAGGCAGGAACCCCATGTCCAGCATACGGTCGGCTTCGTCCAGGACCAATACCTCGAGATTGTCGAAACTGAGCCAGGGTTGCTGCATGTGATCGAGGAGACGACCGGGTGTGGCCACGACGACGTTGACCCCTGCGCGAAGGGCGCGTTCCTGGGGGGCGGGTTTGACGCCGCCGAAGACGGTCGTGGCAGTGATCCCGGTATGACGCCCCAGGGCTTCGAGATGCTCGTGCACCTGGATGGCTAGTTCACGGGTCGGCGTGACGATCAGGGCGCGGATTCCCTTGCGGGGTCCGTTCTTCATCAAGCGGTTGAGGATGGGCAGGGCGAAGGCCGCGGTTTTGCCGCTGCCGGTCATGGCACAAGCGATGACATCGCGGCCGTCCAGGGCCGGCGGAATGGCTGCCCCCTGGATGGGTGTGGGCTCGGAAAAGCCGAGTTCATCGATCGCACGTTCGAGTGTACGATCCAGTTGAAGGTCATTGAATTTCATGAAAAGAGTTCTTTCTCGGGCCAAACCTCGCCCATGGCGGGAATGTGCCGCGTGTTCTTTCCGGCTGATTTGTGAACGGGAGACTTGCCGGTGAGGCTGCCGTCCGGGTCCGAGTGGACCCTGCGGTGTGTATCTTGGAGAAAGAAGCGAATGCTCAGTTCCCAGAAGATGGGACAGTGTCTCATGTATTGATCAGAAAGGCAAGCCTATTTGGGATTGACGTGGTGTGCAATCGAGTTGGCGTAATAGGCAAGCATCGGGTGTTCCTCGGGATTGGCGGTGAAAAGGCCGTCGTGTTCCTCGACGACGTGACGCAGGGTCAGCATTCGGAGCCCCACTTGGATACTGTATTCGCGGTTTTGGCGAGGGATATAGATGGGAACGCCCTGAGTCTCGATATCGGCCATCAGTTTTTGTGCCGCAGCCTTGATCTCGAGTTCGCTCAATGGTTGGGAGGCCCGAACGAACACCGTAGCAACGATCGAAACGGGTACGACCGGAATGATCGCCGCCAGGGACTCCATCAGTTCTTCGGCAACGTCACCGACAACGGCAAATCGGTCCTCTCCCGTCAGTCCTACCGGACGCAAGTGCCGTTCTGAGCAGAAACGGCGCATTGACATTGGGGTCCCCAGGTTGACGCAGGCATAGCCGAAGCGGTGCCACCGGCCGATCAGCATCTGTCCGAAATTTCGCAAGGCGAAGGTAGCGGTGGCGGCAGCCGATCTTATGGCGCCCGAAGGCGGCTTGTTCTCAACGAGGTCGAGAAGCAGGCTGCGGTCCTCGAGTACACGATCGTAGTTGACGCCGACGGGAACGAAGACCAGATCCCTGTCGCCCTCCGGGTCGAAGGAGCGGAGCATGT
>CAYSHZ010000451.1:0-2965 GCA_964430905.1 uncultured Thermoanaerobaculia bacterium
CCGGCAGGCCTCTCTGTGAAACTCTGAGTCCTCTGTGCCTCTGTGGTTCCTATTTCTGGGGTTTTTGCAAGCGCCTAAGCTGACAGCCGACAGCCTCATCCCCCCCCTCGTGTTACCCTTCGGCAATGAAACATCGAGCGATGCGACTGGTGGCTGCTGTCGTGGTTGTTCTGGTCGGCTGGTGGTTGCTGCCCCTTCCCGAGGCCGCTCGCCAGTCGGTGTGGAGCCTGCTTCCGCCGGCGGTGGCGATCTTTCTGGCCCTGTGGGCCCGTCAGGTAGTTGTATCGCTCTTCCTCGGTGTCTGGCTTGGGGCGACGATGTTGGCCGGGGATCCGTGGCACGGCTTTCTGAGGGTCGTTGACACCAATCTTCGGGAGGCGCTGGCCGATCCGGATCACGTCAGCATCCTGCTCTTTTCGATGCTCCTGGGGGGTATGGTCGCCGTCATGAGTCGTTCCGGCGGCACGGCGGGGGTGGTCGAGCGACTCGAACCCCTGGCGACGACGGCACGCAGGAGTCAGATCGTCACCTGGCTGATGGGTGTCGCAATCTTCTTCGACGACTACTCCAATACTCTTGTGGTTGGGCACGCGATGAGGCCTGTGACCGACCGGCACCGGGTCAGCCGGGAGAAGCTGGCCTTTCTCGTCGACTCGACGGCGGCGCCGGTCGCCTGTGTGGCCGTTGTTTCCACCTGGGTTGGATACCAGGTGTCGGTATTGGGTGATGCTCTGCAGGCCGGAGGCAGCGACCTCAATCCATTCTCTGTGTTTCTGACCTCGGTCCCGGCTGCATTCTATCCTTTTGCTGCCTTGGCCTTGACCTTGAGTGTCGCCGTGTCGCGGCGAGACATGGGCCCGATGCTGGCCGCAGAACGGCGGGCAGCCCGGGGCGCCCTGCTGGCAGACCGGTCCAGGCCCCTGGCTGACTTTGACACGACGGCCCTGGAGCCGGAGGCTGAGACGCCTCGACGCTGGTTCAATGCGGCCCTTCCGGTTGTCGGTGTTGTCTTTGTGACGTTGACCGGTCTCTGGGTGACGGGCAAGGCTGCCCTTGAGGCGGACCACTCCGGACCAGTGGGGCTTGCGGAGGTGATCGGTGCATCGGATCCATTCACGGTCCTCTTGTGGGGGAGTCTGGTGGGCCTGAGCCTGGCCATTGTGCTGGCCGTCGCGCAGGGTTTGTTGACGGTCGAAGAATCAATGGACGCAACCGTTGCAGGCTTCAAGAGTATGCTGATTGCGGTGGTCGTCTTGACGCTGGCATGGTCCCTGGGGAGGGTCTGTACCGATTTGGGGACTGCGGACTGGCTCAAGGAGGCGGTGGGTCCCCATTTGCCGCCGGTCTTGTTGCCGGCCGCGGTCTTTATCGTTGCGGCGGCGGTGTCGTTTTCGACCGGGACCTCATGGGGGACGATTGCGATCCTGACTCCGCTGGCGGTACCGCTGCTGCTACGGGCGGCTCCGGATTCAGCGATGCTCCTGTCCGCCACGGTGTCGGCAATTCTCGGAGGTTCGGTCTTCGGGGATCACTGCTCTCCGATCTCGGACACGACGGTGATGTCATCGATGGCTTCGAACTGCGATCACGTCGACCACGTCAGGACCCAGTTGCCGTACGCACTCCTTGCGGCGGGATCGGCTTTGGTTTTCGGCTATCTTCCAATGGGTGTGTTTGGACTCTCCGTGTGGTTTGCACTGCCCCTGACGATCGTCGGAGTCGTCGGCCTTTTCTGGTTATTGAGCTGTCCGGTCGACGAAAGAGAACCAGGGTGATTGCTATTGGTGGAGGAAATCGCCCTTTTATCGAGAAAAACGGTATACTTCGCCCCAGTTGGTGAAAGTCTGTCTTTTTTGAGAGGCGGATGAGAAAGGAGGATCACCATTCGGAAATACGCGTTTCGCGATGCTCCAGATCAGCCCAAGGTTCGAATTAACGAGCGCATTCGGCTGACTCCAGTCCGGTTGATTGACGAAGAGGGGGAACAAGTTGGTGTCGTTCCAGTGGATCAGGCCCTGGAAATGGCCAGGTCCAAAGGACTTGATTTGGTTGAGGTCGCAGCGACCTCCCGCCCCATCGTCTGCAAGATCATGGACTACGGGCGTTTTCGCTACGAGCAGGAAAAGAAGGCTCGGGAGGCAAAACGTCATCAACAGCAGATTGAAGTCAAAGAGGTCAAATATCGGCCGAACATCAATCAGCACGATTTCGACACCAAGACCCGGTTGGCGAGGAAATTTCTCGACAAGGGGAAGCATGTCAAGGTGACGATCATGTTCCGGCGCCGGGAGATGAGACGCCCGGAAAACGGATTCGAGATCCTGAGGCGAATTGCCGAGGCTCTTAGTGACGTTGCCAAGGTCGATCGTATGCCGACGGAACTTGAGGGCCGGGACCTGACGATGGTCATTCGTCCCTTGAAGAGCTGAGAATATAAGAGCTAAGGGGCCCTGAACTTCGTCTCCGACTGCATTCAGGGACTCTTCGACTCTTCTACTCTTGGCCTCTTAGACCTTTTTCCCGGTTCTCCCGGAGGACACCCAGTGTTCGCCGGAGGGTTTCGTGAGGGATGCGATTGAGTGGACTGCCCTGCCGCCACTGTCTCCATCCGGTATCGTCAAGGGCCTCCAGTTCGGCCAGTTTCGGTCGAAAGCGGTGCGGTGCCGGTTGGAATTCCGGATGGAGATTGGTTGGTGCCTTCCGCGTGAAGGGACAGACCTCGTTGCAGATATCACATCCGGCGGCCATGTCTCCCAGGGGGGGCTTGTTTTCTTCCGGAATCTCCCCTCGATGCTCAATCGTGAGGTAGGCGATACACCGACGGGCATCAAGAACCTTCGGCTCAACGAAGGCGCCGGCCGGACAGGCATCGAGGCAGGCCGTGCAACGGCCACAGTGCTCGGGCGCGGGTTCGTCCGCCTCGAGATCACAATCGGTCAAGAGGAGTCCGAGGAAGAGCTCCGAT
>CAYSHZ010000452.1:0-2960 GCA_964430905.1 uncultured Thermoanaerobaculia bacterium
CGGGGAGCTGAACCGCATCAGCGACCTCCCATGAATCCATGAATGTTGCAATCGTCCAGCTTGCACCGCCGTCGATCGTCACTCCAATACCGTTTCGGAGACTTGCACCGTTGCCGAAATTTCGCCATGATGGCCTATGGTCCGAATCAGCGATGACGTCACCATCGACGAAAATGAGTTGGCCTTCGAATTTGCCAGGAGTTCGGGGCCGGGCGGTCAGAACGTCAACAAGGTTGAGACCAAGGCAACTCTTCGCTTTTCCCTGGAGCAAACCACTTCCTTGACCCACGAGCAGAAAGACTTGATCAGGGAACGGTTGGCTGGACGCATCACGAAGAAAGATGTTCTCAGAGTCATGTGCCAACGTCACCGAACCCGCGAGGCCAACAGGCGGGAGTGTCTCGAGCGGTTCGCCACCCTCCTGGCCGATGCGTTGGCCGTGGAGGCCGAACGAAAGCCCACTCGGGTGCCCCGAAAAGAGAAACACCGAAGGCGAGACACCAAGAAACGAAGAGGCCGGCTCAAGACCTCACGGGGCCCGGTCGAAATCGAATAGGAGGTCGCTGAAATTGGAGGACAGAACGGGTGACCTCATCAATCGGGCGGCAGAAGCTGTTCTCTCGGCCGATGCCCTGCTGATCTGTGCAGGAGCCGGAATGGGCGTCGATTCGGGCCTCCCGGATTTCAGGGGCAATGAGGGCTTCTGGAATGCCTATCCACCCTTGCGAGGCCTCGGTATTTCCTTTGTTGAGATGGCCAATCCCTCATGGTTCGACCGGGACCCGTCACTGGCATGGGGCTTTTATGGCCATCGCCTCAATCTGTATCGGAGAACCAAACCACATCGGGGTTTTGAGATTCTCAGGGCCTGGGCCAAGGAGACGCCCCTCGGCGCCTTCGTCTTTACATCCAACGTCGACGGACATTTCCAGCAAGCCGGATTTGACCCTGATCACATCCTGGAATGCCACGGATCACTCAACTACCTCCAGTGTTCCACTCCTTGCGGTGATGCGATCTGGTCGGCCCAGACCACCGATGTCGAGGTCGATGACCGGACCTTCCGTGCAGATGGGCCCCTTCCCACATGCCCCGACTGCGGAGGTCTCGCTCGGCCGAATGTTCTGATGTTCGGTGACTACGGATGGCTGTCCGGGCGATCCCATGCCCAGGAGAATCGATTCCAAGACTGGCTTGGTCAGGTCCCTGACCGGAGGCTGGTCGTCATCGAATTGGGTGCCGGTACCGCAGTACCGACGGTTCGCTTCACCGCGGAACGGGCCGTCGATCAGCATGGCGGGACCCTGATTCGGATCAACACCCGTGAACCCCAGGTCCCCTTCGGTGAAATCGGGCTCGCGGCAGGAGCACTGGAAGCCCTAGAAAAAATCGACCAGGTCCGACGAGACCGTTGACCTCGGTAGATTGATATCAGAATCAGGCCTCGAGCACGGCCAGAAATGGCTCGGCCAACTGCTCTCGACGCCATCCGATCAAACCGGCATCGGCAAAGGCCCCATCATCGATCCCAGTCCCAAGTTCGGCGACGGCTTCAATCAGGGCTCGAGGACAGAGCACGGCACGATCGATCTGGAGTCTTTCAGCGACTGCATCCCTTGCCTCGATCAGCCGAGCGATCCTCTTCTTGGTACCTGCGTCAACCGGCGGCTGTCGCGGCGGTCGGCAATATTCCGGCGCTTTGAGGGGAGAGTTCAACAACTCGGCTACTTCTTTCCCATAACGCTGGACGAAACGGGGCCCCAATCCAGGGACCTTGCCCATCGCGCGTGGTCCTTCGGGGACAGCCAGCGACATGGCTGTCAACGACGCATTCCCCAGGATCTTGAACGGTGGAATGTTTCGCTTCTGCGCCTGTGAATCCCGCCATTCAAAGAGGGAATAAGCACGGTCCCTGGCAATACCCTTGAGCGCACTCACCCCCTTGACCCGTTCGAAGGCCCGCGAGTCTTTCTCAACCACGTGATGCCGTACCCGTTCCAGTCTTCTGAACTCCTCGCTCGTCCATTCCCAACGGTCCAGGGCTTCCAGACGTCCGCGCAAGACCTTAACCAGAGCCTGAAGATGAGCCGTGTCGTTTGCGGCATAAGCCACCATCCCCTCCGTCAAGGGTCGTCTGCCCCAGTCAGCCCGCTGGTACTTCTTATCCAGGTGGATGTCGAAGGCTGACTCCAGAAGGGCAGCCAGGCCGGTCTTGGCCTCCCCCAACATCATCGCCATGATCTGGGTGTCCTGGAGACCATGAATTGATGCATCGTAGTCCCTGTCGAGGACACGAATATCGTAGTCGGCACCGTGCATCAGAACCTGGATTTCGGGATCTCCGCAGACCTTCCACAGCGGTGACAGGGCATCTGCAGACACTGCCAGAGGGTCGATAACGGCATGTTCCCCTGCAACGGTGACCTGGATCAAGCACACCTTGTGAAAATAGGAATGCATCGAGTCCGCTTCGGTATCCAGAGCAAAGACTGCGGCCGAGCGGCATTTCTCCGCCAAGGCGGCAATGGCGTCGGCAGTGTCGATCCACAGTGGACACAGAGTATCGATCATGGGAGAGATGGTAGCACCCCTTGGTGGCCCTGCTGTTCGAGGTCGAGCCTCTCATGTGGTACCGTCCCCTCGGAATATTCTTGCTGAAGGGATCTTTCTCCTGAACATGAGTTCCTACCTCGACATCTCCACGGCCAAGGTCGGCATTGAACTGACCAACCGCTGCAACATGCGGTGTTCAATGTGCCCTCTGCCCACGCTCGCTCGCCCCAGCGCCGATATGCCCTGGGATCTCGTCGAAAAGGTGGCAGCGGATTTCGCAGCCTCAGGTATCAGGGTCCGGTGGCTGCATGAAATGGGCGAACCCCTGCTCTACGAACGCCTGGCCGATGCGATTGATCTCTTTCCCGGCTGTTCGGTCTCCACCAACGCGATGGCTCTGACACCCG
>CAYSHZ010000453.1:0-2946 GCA_964430905.1 uncultured Thermoanaerobaculia bacterium
CGACCCATCGGCCGACGACCGTGGTTCTCAGCGTCGGCCTCTCGGTGGTGATTGCTGCCGTCCTCCAGCCGGGCGAGGATCACGACCGTCCGGCCTTGGCCCTGGTTGCCCTGGGTCTGTTTCTCTTTCTGGTACCGGAGCTGATCTATCTCGAAGATGGTTATGGGGCCGATCTTCACCGGATGAACACGATCTTCAAGGCATATTTTCAGGGGTGGATGCTGTTGGCGGTGACTCTCCCGATGTTGATTCGCAAGGGAGGAGGCAGCGAGAGGGGGCGGCGCCTGCTGCTGGTCGTTATGACAGTTGTTGCGTTGCCCCATCTTCTGGGGGCGGCGGTGTCCTCCCTTGGAGCCGACGAGTACGGACTGAATGGTCTGGGATGGATGGATCCGGGAGACCGGGCCATCGTCGAGGTACTTCGAGAACAGCCCCCCGGAACGACCATGGTCGAGGCGGTTGGTGACGCCTACTCGGAATATGGGCGCCTGGCATCGGCCTCTGGTGTGCCGACCCTTCTGGGGTGGGCCAACCACGAGATGGTGTGGCGTGGCCCGGACATTCTTCCGGAGGCCCATCGCCGAAAGACTGTTGTTCGGTCGATCTACACTGGTGGGGATCGGGATATGATTCGAAGAACGGTCAAGGAGGCGGATATCGATTGTGTAGCCATCGGGATGATCGAAAAGAGGGATTTTTCGGATGAGTCACTGGACGCTCTCCGGGAGGCGGGGGACGATCTGATCTCCTGTGGTCAGGGTGGTGAATTGGTGATGTTTGAATTTTCGGAGGATGACTGACGGTGACAAAGTCTCGCTTTTTCAGTCTGCGCTCATGGCCGTGGTGGGTGTTGTTGGCGTTGACGGTCACACTCCATCTGTGGGGTCTGGGTGACCGAAGCTACCACCACGACGAGAGCATCCATTCAAAGCTTTCCTGGGATCTGGCCGAGACCGGCTCGTACCACTACGATCCGACCTACCACGGGCCGCTTCTCTACATGGTGGTCGCGTCGACCTACAGGGTTTTTTGGGACAGTGATTTTACGGCCCGGTTGCCGATCGCTCTGGCGGGTATAGCCCTTCTGGGCGTTGCATGGTCCCTCCGTCGCCCCTTCGGTGCTCGGGCCGCCTGGTGGATCGGACTCCTGTTCACGCTGTCGCCGACGCTCCTCTTCTTTGGACGTTTCTTGAGGATGGATCTCCTGGAATTGGCCACTGCGTCCGCCGCATTTGCGGCCTTCTATGCAGTCATCCGCGGGAGGACTGGTGCGTGGCTGTGGGTGGGTATCTGGACCGGCCTGGCGTTTGCGACCAAGGAAAACGCATACGTGACAGCCGCGGTTGCGGCAGGGGCGGGCATCGTCGTTGCCCTTGATTTCGGCATCACCCGGTCCGTGCCCCTGGTCATGACCTGGGTTCGGGAGCGGTGGATGGGTTTCGTGCTGGCTTTGGGGATTTTCGTTCTGGTGACCATTCCCCTCTATACCGTCGGTTTGACCCGCCCGGAGGATTGGCTCTTTCCCGTCAGGGCGATCAGCCACTGGTGGCAGCAGCACACGATCGAGAGGGTGCCCGGTCCATGGTGGTTCTACCTGCCCCGCCTTCTACAGTACGAATTCCTGGTGATGGGCGCGGCGTTTGCGTGGGTCATCCGTCGTTGGCGCAAGCTCCACCCGATCGAGTTGTTCCTGGTGTCCTATGGCGTCGGATCGATCGTGATGTATGCCTATCTCGGCGAGAAGGTTCCTTGGTTGATCGTTCACCAGGTTTGGGCATTTGTTCCCCTTGCCGGCGCCCAGATGGCTCGGACCTTTGGCTCCCAGGGCCGATGCTGGAGTCGGTTCCTTGCCGCTTCCGCGTTGACGGCGACCGTCATCGTCACCCTGACGGCGAATTTCGTTTTGGATGAATTCAGTCCGAATGCGACCAGGGTCGAGAGTCTTCACTTCGTTCAGACCACTCCGGAGTTTACCGCCGCCGCGAAGGAAGCCGTCAGGTTGGGAAATGCCGTCGATGAACCTGTGATCTGTGCCAGTGGGGCGGCGACCTGGCCGTTGAACTGGTACTGGCGCCGCCTTCCGGTCAGATGGGGCCATCCCAACGCCGCAGAAAAGCAGTTGCAGATCGTCTTTTGTGACATCGAGGATCAGGATCTGGTTCAGGAACGGCTTGGACCGGACTTCGTGGGAGAGGTTGTGCCCCTGAGATCGTGGTTCTTGATGTATGTCGGGGATCCGTCAATCGGCGACTGGGTCCGGTACTTCCTGACGCGAGAACCCTGGGGCGGGGTCGGCAGCACCGAAGTTGTGGTTTTTCGACGGATCGACTCAGACGAGGATCTCAACTGTTGGGACAATGAGCCGGGGAACTCTGAAACGGAAGGTAGAATCGTGGTGGAGGGGGACTCATGACCAACCAACCCGAACTGACCGTCGTCATCCCGGCCTTTAACGAGGAGGAGAACCTCTCTCCGATGCACAACAGGCTGGTGGCGGCGCTGGAAGCGGAGGTTGAGGGTCTCGAGATCATCTTCGTTGATGACGGATCGTCGGACGGGACGTGGAAGGGCATCTCGGAGTTGGCGGCCACGGACGACCGGGTCCGGGGTCTTCGTTTTGCGCGGAACTTCGGCCACCAGGCAGCCGTGACCGCCGGAGTTGATGCCGCTCGCGGGCGGGCGGTCGTCCTGATTGATGCCGACCTTCAGGATCCCCCGGAGATCATCCCCAAGATGATTGCCAAATGGCGAGAGGGGTTCGAGGTTGTCTATGCACAGCGAGAGGTCAGAGAAGGCGAGACCCTTTTCAAGAAGATTACGGCGGCGATGTTCTATCGCATTCTTCACCGCGTGACCGATGTCAACATCCCGGTCGATACCGGTGATTTTCGATTGATGGGTCCCCGGGCGCTTGAGGCCTTTCGGGCTCTCCCCGAGCGCAACCGG
>CAYSHZ010000454.1:0-2914 GCA_964430905.1 uncultured Thermoanaerobaculia bacterium
GAGAGCTCGGTCCAAGACCTCGTAGGGAGGCAAGGAATCCTGGTCCTCCTGATCCGGGCGCAACTCGGCCGACGGCGGCTTGGTCAGGGTTGATTCCGGAATAACGACACCCTGTCGGTTGATCCAGCGCGACAGGCGGTAGACCCATGTCTTCGAAACATCGGAGATCACCGCCAGGGCTCCGCACATGTCGCCGTACAGGGTGCAGTAACCAACGCCCATTTCGGACTTGTTCCCGGTGGCCAGAACCAAATAGCCGAACTTGTTGGACAGTGCCATCAGGACCATTCCACGAATGCGTGCCTGAAGATTCTCTTCGGTCACATCAGATTCACAGTCCTCGAACTGGGCCGACAGACCGTCCAGCATCGACTGGAACATTGCATCAATCTCAATCACCCGGTATTCGATTCCCAGATTGCGGGCCAGGGCCTCGGCATCGTCCAGGCTGTGCCGCGAGGAGTAGCGCGTCGGCATGGCCACACCCAGGATGTTCTCCGGACCAAGGGCTTGGGCGGCAATGACAGCCACAAGAGCCGAATCGATACCACCGGAAAGCCCCAGAACAACCTTGGAAAAGCCCGACTTTCGCACATAGTCCCGAAGTCCCAACCTCAGAGCGGACAGCGCCTGATCCTCCGGATCCACTGCAAACGGCCTCATCTCACCAGGGACCCCAACATCACCACGCCGCCCCAGGCTTGCGACGGGAATATCGTAGATCAGCAGATCCTCGGCAAATTCTCGAGCCCTGACGACCTCCTGTCCCCGGCCATCGATGATCATCGAGTGCCCGTCGAAAACCAATTCGTCGTTGGCGCCAACCTGGTTGACGTAGACGAAGAAGAGTCCCGTTTCCGCGGCGTGCCGCTTGATCATCTCCCGGCGGAGTTCGGCCTTGCCCAGGGTGAAAGGGCTGGCCGACAGATTGATCAAGACCTGGGCGCCCAGGTTCGCAGCCTCCTGTACCGGATCTTTGAGGTAGAGCCGACGGTCCCACAGGGCCGGGTCACTCCACGCATCCTCGCAGATCGTCACTCCCAGTTTGACGCCCTTGAACTCCAACGGTGGGTTCCCGCATCCGGGTTCAAAGTACCGAGCCTCGTCAAAAACGTCATATGTCGGCAGTAGGCATTTGCGGACGACGCCGGCAACTCGGCCCTGCCACAACAGAGCCGCTGCATTGTGCAGGGCCTTGCCCTCATTCCGCCTGTTGCGATCGACAAAACCAACCACCAGACCAAGATCGTCATCACTGAGTTCGGCCAGACGCTCCAACTGCTCAAGGTTGCGATCGACAACATCGTCCCGCTCGACCAGATCAACCAGGGGGTAGCCCACCGTGGCCAGTTCCGACAACACGATCAATTCGGCGCCTCCGGCCCGAGCCCGCACCACCGCCTCCCGAATTCTCTCCAGATTGGCCTCGAAGGCCCCGATCGTAAAATTGAGTTGGGCTATCGCAATCCGCATCGCACCTCCTATCCCATCATCCCCCGGCAGACACCCATGTCAATCCTGAACTCGTCATCCCTCCCTTTTCCCCGCCACAAGGCTCAGATAAACTGACCCAATGTTCCGGATTATCATTCTCGCCGGGATGACCGCAACATCAGCAGGGCTGTGTTATGCCCAGGATCTCCCCCCACTTCGGCCCCTCTCCATGCCTGATCCCCTACGGGCGGCTTCCCTGCCGTTCGACCTTACACAACCACCGGAAGTCGATGACGGCCAATGGAACGTATCGGCGGGATGGGCATGGTTCAACACCTGGAGCACCGTCTGGGAAGTGACCCAGGTTCATCGGGATTTCGGAATGGACGACACCACCGTTCCGTCCCCGGCGGAATTCAGAGCCCTGGAGAATCAGTATCCTTCGGACCCGTTCAACTACATCGATCTCGAAGGAAATATCTTCGAACTTCTCGTCACCCGAGGACTCCCAGGTGGATGGTCGGCCGAAATCCGGGTTCCGTGGCTGACTGTCGGTGAGCCAAATTGGGACTCATTCATCGATGGGTGGCACGATCTCTTCGGACTGACCGATTCCCACAGGAATACCTTCCCGCGAGGAGAGGCTCTCCTCTATATCCCGGGACGGGAAGGCGTCATCGAGGAGCGCGAATTGGCCCGATCCGGACTGGGAGACATTTCCCTCACCATCGCCACTCCCCGGCTCGATATCCTCGGTGGTCACCACCGAGCCATGTTGGCCGTTGAAATGCCCACCGGGAAAACCGGCACCCTCCAGGGAAGCGGTGGGTGGGACCTCGGCCTGAGGACCCAGTCGATTTGGAACTGGAGGCCCTCCAGGCTTCTGGTTGGTCTCGGTCTGAACCACCTCGATGATTCGGGTGATTTCCTGGGCATCAGCAGGACCGACACCTGGTATGTCGGAACGAGCTATGAACACCGCCTCTGGCGCCGGTGGACACTCTCGGGCGCAGTCACGCTGGAGAGTTCCCCATTAGCCGATTTTACAGACGGCGAAGCGGGTGAACCGGCCCTCTACCGGATGCTCGCCCTGTCATTCGACATCAAACCCGGGTGGCTTGCCGAACTTCAATACGGCACCAACTGGGAAGGTATAGGTATCTCTCCAGATGCATCCTTCCGGCTGGTGGTCTGCTGTTCGCACTAGGGGAGTAGGGGGTACTCCCGACCCGAGGCCACGCCAGTGTCAGGAACCAGATCGGTTTCCATCCCAGTCCACCTGACAACCAACAACTGACAGCTGAGCCTCTTGCAAAATTCACCACAGAGACTCAGAGTTCACAGAGGAGCACAGAGGCATGAGCCGAGGCGCTCGAGACGTTTGCCCACCCGCCAAGGCGGGTTCGCCGGAAGGAACGTCCATTCCTCAGAAATATATTTCCGATGAACGAACGCCCCTTCCAGCCGTGGACTTCGTCCA
>CAYSHZ010000455.1:0-2910 GCA_964430905.1 uncultured Thermoanaerobaculia bacterium
CGGACGGACTATCAGTCGTTGCCGGCCATGCCGCCTATCAGCACGGCCTTCACTTTCTGAGGGACCCGTCAGATCGGGAGGCGCTGTTTAAGGCTCACTTCTCCGTCTACGACAAGACCCCAAACACCTGGGCGGCCATCTACGACGGCGTCCTCCAACGTGACTGGTTTATCACGCAGGCACGAAACTACTCGACGACCATCGAGGCGGAGTTGGACGGCAATGCCATCCCGGAGAATGTCATCACGACTCTCGTCGAAACCGCCCGAAAGGGCTCGGCACCCCTAAGGCGCTACCACGCCCTGAGAAAGAAGATGCTCGGACTCAAGGCCTACCGCTACTTCGACGCCTACCTCCCCCTGGTCGATCTTCAATGGCCTTTCCCCTACGACGATGTTGCGCCCCTGATCGAGACCTCGGTCGCCCTGTTCGGCGAGGAATACCAGGCGACGGTTCGCCGGGCCTTCGTCGAACGCTGGATCGACGTCTACGAGAACGAGGGGAAAAGGTCGGGAGCCTTCTCGGCCGGGGTCTACGGTGTCCACCCCTACATGCTCCTCAACTATGCCGACACCCTCAACGACGCCTTCACCGTCGCCCACGAGATGGGCCATACGATGCATACGGTTCTCTCACACAAGGCGCAACCCTTTGCCACGGCCGAATACACGATCTTCGTCGCCGAGGTTGCCAGCATGACCAACGAGAATCTGTTCCTTGACCTGCTCCTCGAACGGGAAGAGGATCCCCGGCGGCGAATTGTCCTGCTGCAACATGCCATTGACGACATCGCAGCCGGGTTCTACCGCCAGACGATGTTTGCCGATTTCGAGCTCAAGGCCCACGCAACGGTCGAGGACGGGAAACCGATCACTGCAGAGATCCTGCAAGGGCTCTATCTTGAGGTATTGGAGGCCTACTTCGGTGAGAGTCTGGACGACCAGGAGTGGTACAAGAATACCTGGGCACGCATCCCCCATTTCTTCGCCTCACCCTACTACGTCTACCAGTATGCGACCTCCAAGGCGGCGGCGACCCTTTTCCACGCGAAGATGACCTCGGGTCCAATGAATGAACGCAGGGAAACTGTCGAACGCTATCTCGATCTCCTCAGAAGCGGAGGCAACGACCATCCCGTCAGCCTGCTCCAGAAGGCGGGCGTGGACTTCACGACGCCCGAGCCGGTCGAGGCGATGGTCACGACCATGAACCGTCTGGTTGGAGAACTCGAGGACGCTCTCAGGAACGCCGGATTGATTGAATGACTTCGTCGAGCTTCTGAAGAAAACGGGACCGGTCACGCTTTGTCATGGGCGGAGGCCCCCCCATCATTTCTCCCGCACCACGGAGTTCCTCCATCAGGTTCCGAGTTGCGAGGGCCTGCCCAATGTTGTCTTCGGTGAACGGTTTACCTGTCGAACCCAGAACCCGAGCCCCCTTTTTCAGGCACCGGTTTGCCAGAGGAATGTCCGCGGTTATCACCACGTCACCACGTTCCGCATTCTCGGCAATCCAGTCGTCGGCGGCATCAAATCCCGAACCAACCACTTCGAGTGTGATCCACTCCTCATCAGGAATTCGCATCCTGGAGTTGGCCACCAGCGTGACCTCGAGACCATATCGTCCCGCAACCCGATATACCTCCTGCTTGACAGGGCAGGCATCGGCATCGACATAGATGTGCAGCACTTCCCTTCTCCCATCCGCTATTTTGCTCGACGATATCGAGTATAGGCGATGCCCCTCATCATCCCATAATTGACATCACGCGATGGTGTCTCCAGTATGACCGTGGAGGATAGATATGCGTCAACTCAGTATCTTCACAATTCTCATTCTCGGTCTTCTCGTGCTCGGCAGTGCCGGGTGCTCAACCACAACCACGGTCTCCCGCGTGGCGCCGGAAGAACAGATTGACCTTTCCGGCCAGTGGAACGACGTCGACAGCCAACAGGTCGCCTCTGCCCTGGCAGGCCAGGCTCTCGCCACACCCTGGATCGAAGACTTCGCCGTTGCCAACGGGAAGAAACCGACCCTGATCGTCGGCAACATCGCCAACAAAACCCCGGAACACATCCCGATGAAGACCCTTGTGGCCGACTTCGAACGCTTCTTCATCAACTCAGGAAGAGTGACGGTCGTCGCCTCCGCCGAGGAGCGAGAGGGTGTCAGGGCGGAACGCCAAGATCAGAACGACTATGCCTCACCGGAAACGGCCAAGGCATGGGGCAAGGAACGCGGCGCCGACTTCATGCTACTGGGCGAGGTCAATTCCATCTTTGACGCCGAAAATAACAAGGAGGTCAAGTACTACCAGGTTGACTGCTATCTGGTCAATCTCGAAGACAATACCAAGGTCTGGACGGGTTTCGAGAAGATCAAGAAGTACGTCGGTAGATCCAAGTACCGCCCCTGAGCCGACGTGTGAAGAGACCCCAACTCCACCGCTGGTGTATCGCGGTACCGTTACTGGCCGGCTCATTGGCCTGTGTCAGCTATTCTGCATCCCACCTGGGACTGCGGGATGATCTGGCCCGGGAGAACTATCAGGAGGCGCTCCATCAACTGGGGTCCAATACAAAAAAGAAGGACCGCCTCCTCACCCTTCTCGAGAAGGCCCAGGTCGAACACTACGCCGGTCAGTGGACCCTCTCCAACGATGACTTCGAACTGGCAGAACGACTGGCCCTTGAACTCTACACCCGGAGCCTCTCGACGGAGGCTCTGGCCCTGATCAGCAACGACCGGAGTCTGGACTATCGGGCCGATCCATTCGAGATGGCCATGATCCCCTACTATCGCGCCTTCAATTATCTCGCCCTCAACCAGCCGAGCGAGGCCGGGGTTGAGGCCCGGAAAGCCGGCGAAATGCTGAAAGACGCCGTCCAGACTCTCTACCGCCAGTTGGAC
>CAYSHZ010000456.1:0-2890 GCA_964430905.1 uncultured Thermoanaerobaculia bacterium
CAGATGCCCGAGAATCAAGGCCGCCACTTCGTCCCCGGCTTCCAACGGCAGGAGGTGGCCCGAGTCCGGAATGATCTCCAGACGTGCATTGGGGATGCCTTCGGCGGCTTCCCGGGCGAAGGCCAGGAAACCCGGCATCTCACGCCCACCGGCCACCACCAGCGTTTTCGCCGTTATTTCACCCAGCCTTTCAGGGATCGTCCAGTCACGCTCAACCCTGTCACGGGCCTCGGCCAAATACTCCGCGCCGGGGAAATCCTTGACGATCTCCGAAAGTTTCTCAAGAACACCGGTTTTCGCCAGCGAGACCGCAAAGAGCGGGCTCTCCATCCACGGTCCTTCCATCGCCGCACGGATTCCCTCGGTTCGAGCCACCCCGGCCACGGCCTTCAAATTGGCCATAAACTCAGGATCAAAGGGTCGATCCGGCATCACCGGCGACACCAAGACCAGATCCCCAACCCTTTCGGGTCGTTCCACGGCCAGCTCCAGGGCAACGCCCCCGCCGAGGGAAAACCCGACCACTGCGGCCCGATCAACCCCGGTCGCATCGAGTACAGCCTCGACGTCGGCAGCGTGGTCCGACCAGTGATAGCCCCGGGGGGGCCTCGTCGATCGGCCATGACCCCGTAAATCCGGACGAATAACCCGGAAGCCGGCATGCAGAAGATCCGCAGAAAGACCATCGAACACCCGATGATCCAGCGTGTGACCATGGAGCAGGAGAACCGCCCGCCCCTCGCCCTCGTCACGGTAGAAAATCTCGACCTCACCCCGTTTGACTGTAACCATCAACGCCTCCGTTTGAGCATTCCCCGAAAGGATCTCCCCCGACTCTCCAAGAGAAAGCTTGCGAGCTCTCTACCGGCCGTCACAAAACTCCCGTAGGACAAGGGGCTACGCCCGCGCAAAACCTATGATATTCCTACCTACCACTGCCCCGTATCCCCGGACTCAAAACCGTCCGAAAAAATGTGAGTGCGGAACGGAATCCCTGCACGCACCCCATATACACCATCACCGGAGCCGTCCTGACCGCCACTCGCCCACACCGCGAAATAGGTCCCGTCGGGCGCACCCGCAACGTCGATTTCGTCCTGGGTCCCTGTTGTGTAGAGATTCGCCTGAACCTCGGAACTGACCAACCCGTCAGGCCAGAACACTCTCAGGTAGACCCCCATGCTCGAGCCATCCTGACCGTCGGACTCCCAACCGACCAATGCCACACCATCACTGTCCAACGAAACCGTCGGATCCCCCTGAGTTCCGGTTCCATATTCATTGACCCCGATTTCGGATCCGATGACGCCTGCAGTTGAGTCGAAACGCTGAAAACGAATGCTCCAACCGTCCCCATCGAGATGGTTCGCATCCTGCCAGACCACGACAAAACCGTCGCCATTCCCTGCAACTGCCGCCCGTTGTTGCTCTCCCGAAGTGAAACCGTTCGCAATCCACTCGGACTCCGCGGGCACCCCAGTGACACCCAGGCGCCGGCCGATGATGCCACTGGCCGGACCATCCTGGCCAATGCTCTCCCAAACCGCCACAAAGCCCACACCGGGCAACGTCGCCACGGCAGGCAGCAACTGTTCGTTGGCCGTAGTCTGGTTCAGCCGACGCTCTCCCCCCGCCGGGGTCCCATCCGCTGCGAACGCCTGGGCGAAAATGCCACCACCGTCGGAGTCGGGGCTCTCCCAGACCACGAGAATCCGGCCCTGATCATCCATGGCCACCACGGGGCGCCCCTGGTCGAGAGCGGTGGTCGTATTGACCAGAACCTCACCACCTTGGGCTGCTCCGGCGGCCGAGAATCGGCGAAGATAAACGCCGGAGCCCGAGGCATCGGGACCGCTCCACACTGCCGCAAACCGCCCGTCCAGAGCACAGGCTACCCTGATATCACGCTGGTGACCTGCCGTTGCCACCGAGAACCGGAACTCGTCACCGATCAGCTGTCCCCTCGAATCATGCCTGATGCCATAAGCCCCCCAGCCGTCACCGTCTTGGCCATAGGAGTCCCACCCCGTCACCGACCCGCCGGTCGCATCCATGCAGACCGTCGGCCGAGTCTGCTCGCTGACGGTGGTGGTATTGACCCTGAACTCCTGCCAATCGTCGTCGGCAATGGTCACTGTGATTGTTGACGGAGTCCCGATGGTTGCATGTCCCTGTGGGTTGGAGAGTCCGATAATGACCGACTCTCCACCCTCGATCTCCACGTCATCAATCACCGTCAGCGTAATGATTTGATCTGAGCCGTCACCATCCGCCCATTGCACCGTTCCTGACAGCTGAACAAAATCCTCCCCGGCTGTCGCCGTCCCGCCCGTTATGGAGTAATTGGCACTGACCGCACCTGTGTTGACACCCGAGCGCCTCACGGCAATATTAACCGAACCCCCATTCTCGGCGATGCTGAGCGTGGGATTGACGAAACTCAGGGCACAGTCGTCGTCGCTGATCGTCACTGTGAGGGTGGAGGGCTCGTAGAGCACGGCCCCACCACTGGGGTTGGACAAGGAAAAGGTAAAAGTCTCGTCGTTCTCGAGTCCACTGTCACCGGTGATTGGCACCTCCACCATCTGCGGATCGTTATTGCCGTCAACCCAGGTCAACGTTCCTGCGGTAGCGGTGTAATCGGCGCCGGCCTCGGCGCTTCCGTCGGCGGTCCCATAGGCCACCGAATACGAGCCGCCGGACGGACCGACCCGCAAGACCTCGATCACCGCCACACCGTCAGCCTCACCCACCTCGATGGCGGCCGATCCCAGTCGGAAGGCCGGCTGGTCGTCATCGACGATCGTGACAAGGGTTTCGGCAATCGCCCCCAACGTACCGTTGCCGGTCGGACCGGAGAGCGTAATCGAAAAGCCCTCGTTTCCCTCAT
>CAYSHZ010000457.1:0-2874 GCA_964430905.1 uncultured Thermoanaerobaculia bacterium
TGTTTCTGCAAGAGCCGAAGCTCTCAGCTGTCGGTGATGAGGGATGAGTTCTTGGGTAATGTGAATGTACGATAATAATAAAGATAACGACACGGCACGAAAAGGGGACTCGCGGTTCCCTTTTCGTCGTCTGGTCGTTCCGGCTCTCTTCGTTGCGGCACTCTTTGCCGTCACCGTCTTTCGGGGGCGTCCGGCGTCCGATTCCGAGACTGTAGTCTGGACTTTTTCAGGGCCGACCATGGGGACTGCCTACACGGTCAAGGTCGTGGCGCCTGACTTGAGCGAGGTGGTCAAGGAAGAGATCCACCAGGCGATTCGACACGCCGTCGACTCCGTTGACGAGGCCATGTCGACCTTCAAGGCGGACTCTGAGATCTCCCGATTCAACTCGGGAGGCGTTGAGGAGTTCTCCATGTCAAAGGATCTCGCCGCCGTGGTCGAGGTGGCATACCGTGTCTTCGAGGCCTCTGGCGGGGCATTTGATCCGACCGTCGGGCCCCTGGTTGATGTCTGGGGTTTTGGCCCGGATGGCCGAATGACGCCTCCATCGGCGGGTGTTCTCGAAGAGCTGAATGCAATCGTGGGATTGTCCAACCTTGAAATCAACCTTGACCGGGGAACGCTCAAGAAGTCAGTGTCCGGTGTACGAATTGATCTCAGTGCCATTGCCAAGGGTTTTGGCGTTGATCAGGTCGTTGAGGCGCTGCTGGCCCTGGGCTATTCCAACGCAATGGTCGAGATTGGTGGTGAGGTCCGGACCATCGGTCTGGCCGCAGACGGTTCGCCGTGGCGGATCGGTATCGAAAGGCCCGACGCCAAGGGCAGGGTTGTCGCAGAGGCCGTGGAATTGCAGGGGCTGGCCATGGCGACTTCGGGCGATTACCGGAATTTCTACCTGTTCGAGGGTCGCAGGATTTCTCATACGATCGATCCGAGGACCGGGAGGCCGATCGATCACGATCTTGCCTCGGTCAGTGTTGTTGCCGAGACCTGCATGGTTGCCGACGCGTGGGCCACCGCTCTCAGTGTTCTGGGACCGGTCGAAGGCCCCGCGCTGGCGGAGGAACTCGGTCTTGCCGTACTCTTTATTACCCGTGAGGAAGACGGCTTCGAGGAAAGGACGACTCGAACCTTCCCCAATCGTCTTGGCGCCTGACGGTTGGCGGGTCGGTTGCCTTGGGGTACAATGCGCCGGTTATGATGACGCTTGCCTTGACCCTGGTTGTGTTTCTTGGATTTGCCCTGGTCCTTGCGGCAATCGCATTGCTGACCGGAAGAGTCCTCAAGGGTTCCTGTGGCGGCGCGACCGGAGGCGCCTGTGTCTGCAGTGATCAGGGCGTGGCCCGCGGGACCTGTGAAACCGACGAAGGCCAGGGTTTGATTCAGATCATCAACGTCGGGGTGACGGTTCCGGAAACCGATCAACGGTGAGGCTTGCCCTTCGAACTCCAAAAATTTATGGTCTCTTCTTTCTGATGATCGGGGTTGTCTGCGCCGCACCCTCGCCCGATATCGAAGTGGTCGCTCCCCCAGAACTTCAGAAGGTGGCAGTCAGTGTCAGGGCACTGGCAGGTGAAGACTTTACCGAAGTTCTCAATCTGACCGGGCGCGTTGGTTTTACCAAAAAGATCATCGTAGTCCTGATTCCTGAGGGGACTCCTCTTGCCGAGGAGGCGCCTCAATGGGTCTCCGGTTACGCCCGGGGAGATCGGCGCACCATCGTGCTGTTTCCGGCACGGGTTCCCTCCTACCCGGACCGGAATCTCAGGTCCCTCTTGAGACACGAGGTCGCTCATGTTCTGGTCTGGGAGGCGGCGGCCGGCAGGGCCGTTCCCCGCTGGTTGAACGAGGGCATCGCGACCGTGGCCGCACGGGAGTGGGGCCTTGAGGATCGGGCTCGATACGCCGCGGCGGTGATCGGCTCGGGACCAAAGTCTGTTCGTCAGCTGGATCGGGCGTTTCGGGGATCTGCAAACGATGCTCGCCGGGCTTACGCCCTCTCAGCCGGATTTATTCGATTCCTGCAGGTGGAATATGGAGTCATGGCGCCGGCCAGGATCCTCGATGGTCTGGCCCGGAGACTGGATTTGGAGACGGCCTTTGAAGAGGCAACGGGAGTCACGCTTCGGAGGGCGGAGCGCCGGTTCTTCAAGGACCAGGCGCTATGGAACACCTGGGTGCCGTTCTTGACCTCCTCGGCGGCACTGTGGATGGCGGTGACGATCCTTGCGCTGGTCGCTATCCAGCGAAGGCGGGCCCGGAAGAGGGCGATGTACGACGCTTGGGAGGACGAAGAAAGTTGGGAAAGCGGGAATGAAGAGGGTGGTCGGAGTGACGGTGGGGTCAACTGAGCTGGTTGGCCTGCCTTTTTCGAATAAACCATTGCCTCGTTGAGGTGGTTTTTCGGGATATCACCCGGTCGCGGGGATTTGACGTTGAATCCTTTCGGAAAAATCTCTGAGAAGTCTGAGATGCTCCAGGTCTGCCTTGGCCAGGTTGTTGATCATGTTTGCAACCTCGGGATTGGACTGGATGACCATTGAGCGGTGGAGGCCCTCTGCGGCATGGCCTTCGATGGCGATGGCGAAATCAAGGGCCTGTTCGAGGGAAGGCTTGGGATTTTCGTATCGGAAGGTGGCGATGGAGTCGAGGAGATCATCAACCAGACTCATATCAAAGTCGATCGCGGTAAAGTCATTGGGACTTTTTCTAACCAGGCTCTTGCTGAAGGTGACCATGGCCGCATGGGTCTTCTCCTGCATGGCCAGTCTGAAAAATACACCGGACGCTTCCGGGTCATGACCAAAACAATCGCTGCACCATTCGTAGAGATCGGCGACCGAATTTTCGATACTCTCAATCGCATTGAGAATC
>CAYSHZ010000458.1:0-2867 GCA_964430905.1 uncultured Thermoanaerobaculia bacterium
GGGGTCTCATTCCGAGGTTGAGAGATAGGCATGGGAGGGAAACTGGGCAACTGGGTTAAGATGTACGGCCGTGCCCGGATGACCGGGTGTGGCTTTTGGGGAGAGTCAATGAACGAATCGATTGTCAGAGTGAGATATCACGGAGAGGACCACTCGGTGCCGGACGGCACCCGGGTTGATCAATTCATCCGAGAGGTAGATGGTGAGATCGGTGACACGGTGCTCGCGGCCCTGGTCAACAGGCGGAAAGTCATGCTGGACTTTCCTCTCCGGGGCCGGGTTGATCTTGAACTGGTCCGGTTCGGTGACCGTGAGGGCGAGTCCGTCTACAAGAGGTCGGTCTGCCTCCTCTTCCATGAGGCATGCGCCGAGTTGTTCCCTGGGGCCGAACTGATCGTCGGTCAGAGCCTGGGTAACTGCTATCACTATCAAATTCGGGGCGAGTTTCCCGAACTCGCGGAGATGGCACGAGCTCTCGACGAGAGGATGACGGTCATCCGCGACGAGCCGCGTGCCTTCCTCCGCAGGACGGTCACGGTCGAGGAGTTGGAGAGCTACTTTCGCCGAGAGAAACGTGAAGACAAGTTGGATTTGCTGACGACGAGAAGAAGCTCCACCGTCCATACGATCAGTTGCGGCGGTTTCGTCGACATCGCCCATGGTCCCTACGCTCCGGATACCTCCTGCCTGCCGACCTTCGGTGTTCTGCCCTTTGGCGATGGTCTGGTTCTGCGTTTCCCGAGAAGGTCGGATCGGCAGAATCTGCCGCGGTTCACACCGCGAGAACTCCTGTTCAAGACCTACGTCGAGACACGGCATTGGCAGGAACTCCTGGGCGTTCAGCGTGTTGGCCAGCTCAATAGAATCTGTCTGGACGGCAACGTCCGGCATGTTGTCCGGGTGGCCGAGGGCCTCCACGAGAAGAAAATTTCTCGCATCGCAGACGATATCTGTGCCCGATTGCCCAAGGTGAAACTGGTGACGATTGCCGGTCCCTCTTCATCCGGCAAGACGACCTTTTCCAAGAGACTGGGGATCCAGCTGAGGGTCAACGGGATCGAACCGGTGGCTCTGTCCCTTGATAATTACTATGTCAATCGAAGCGAGACTCCCCTTGACGAGGACGGCCAGCCTGACTTCGAAAGTATCGAGGCCATCGATCTGACCTTGTTTCAGGAGCAGTTGCTGGCTCTTCAGGAAGGACGGGAAGTTCGGACGCCGCGATTCGATTTCGTTACCGGCCTCAGGGTTCCCGAAGGGCAATGGGTTCCGATGCAACTGGAGGAAGGCCAGATCCTGGTCATTGAGGGGATTCACGGCCTCAACCCCCGCCTGACATCGGCTCTTTCCAAGGACAGCATCTTCAGGGTCTACGTCTCCGCCCTCTCCCAGTTGGCCATTGACGATCACAATCGGATCTTCACCTCCGATGCCCGCCTGATCAGGCGGATCGTTCGGGATCACCTCTTCCGGGGCTTTACCGCCGAGCGGACGCTGGACATGTGGGAGAGGGTTCGTCGAGGCGAGGCCAAGTGGATCTTTCCCTTCCAGGAGCAGGCGGATGTGATGTTCGATTCAGCCCTGGTCTACGAGCCGGCGGTGCTCAAGGTCTTCGCCGAACGCTTCTTGTTGCAGGTCCCCCGGTCCAGTCCGACCTACACCGAGGCCTACCGACTGCTCAAGGTCTTGTCGATGCTGGTTGCGGTCTTCCCCGACGAGGTTCCCCATACCTCGCTGCTGAGGGAGTTCATCGGCGGCAGTACCTTCCGCGAGTGATGGACCGCAGGGAACGCGCAGCGGAGATCGCCGGGTGCCTGGATGCCTTCTACCCGGACGCCCGGTGTGAGTTGGACTTCAAGACACCCTGGCAGCTGCTGGTTGCAACGGTGTTGTCGGCCCAGTGCACGGATGTCCGGGTCAATCTGGTGACGCCGGGAGTCTTCAGGCGCTGGCCGACGCCGGAGGCGATGGCCCAGGCCGATCTGGGCGAAATCGAGGAGACCATCCACTCGACGGGCTTTTTCAGGAACAAGGCCAGGGCCTTGAGGGAAGGCGCCCGAATGCTGGTTGCCGACTTTGGCGGAGACCTGCCCCGATCCCTCGACGAGATGGTCACCCTGCCGGGCGTCGGGCGGAAGACGGCCAAGGTCGTCTTGGGTGAGGCCTTCAATATCCCCGCCGGCATTGCGGTCGATACCCACGTCAAGCGCCTGGCCCGCCGGTTCGGCCTCAGTGACGGCACTGACCCCGATCGAATCGGCGCCGACCTCGAGGCCTTGCTGCCCTCAAAGCGCTGGGTTGGTTTTTCACTGCGGGTCGTCCTCCATGGTCGGAGGGTCTGTACGGCACGCAAACCGCAGTGCGAGGACTGTGCCCTCGAAGGCGTGTGCCTGCAGCGGATTTGATTCATCTCATCCGGTAGAAGGCAATAAACGCAAAGACGCAAGGGCGGGTTAATGACCCCCCTCGACCTTGGCGTCCATGATGATGGCGGCGTAGCGGTAGCCTGCGCCGAAATCCTTGTCGACGGTCAGGGCGCCGGTGATGGTGACGATGTCGCCGACGGCAACCGGGGTTGCCGAGGTGACGGCCAGATCATTGGTTCCGTCTGCGGCGGATCCCGTTCCATCCTGGATATGGAGCCAGTTGGTGCCCATGATGCCGCCGTTGTACTTGACGACCTTGCCGGCGACGATGACGTTCTTGCCTGCCAGTGCCTCACGGTCCTTCCAGACCTCGGCAACCGTCAGTCCACCCTCGGGGGTGGGGATGGTCCCCGCCTCGATGCCGGCATCTTCTGCGGTCGTGTGGCCGGCGCCCATGACGGGTGCATGATCGCTGACCGTACCGCCGCCCATCATGCCGCC
>CAYSHZ010000459.1:0-2855 GCA_964430905.1 uncultured Thermoanaerobaculia bacterium
ATCCGGTCTGGGGATGGGTTCCGCCCTCGTAGCGAACGTCCATATACATCGCGGCCCGCGCGACATCCCCTCTGCGCCCGTTCCAGGTCTCCCAACCCGATCCGTCGAACCAGTTGGAGTTGCCCGGGTAGACACCGCTGCCGCCGCCCTGACTGTTGTTGACCGCCGTGACGTCCTCAGTGCAGGAGCCGTTGCAGTCGACAAACGGAAGGCTTCCGCGATCGTTGTTGTAGTTGGTGTCGCAGGCGAAGAGATGGTGGGCGTCGGTGTAGGGGTAGTTGCCGTCGTTGTTGGTACCGAAACCATAGGTATTGGGCCAGCTGTGTTCCCGGTTGTAGGCCCCAGATCCGCCGGGAATCTTGGCGTAGACCTCGTTCTTGTAGAGATCCCGGATCGAATCGGCGCCGACCGGGTACTCTTCGGCGGCGTTGATCATGTCCCAGACGTCCCAGGCAATCGAGGTGTATTCGTACCGGATGTGACCATTGATTGCCTCGTGAAGGGTCGTTCGCAGGGTTGCGGCCGAGGACGGATCGACGTCTGCGTAGGTTTCTCCGACGCTCTTCCGGTTGGGCCATGACGGCGTGTTGAGGGCCTCGCCGACCCCTGCCGTTCCCGAAACGCCGCCCAGCAGCCCCTCGCCTTCAAAGTCATTCGTCAACCAGTCGGCCGAGTCGTCGGTGTCAATGCCGTTGGGGATGCGGGACGCTCCGCCCGAGGTCAGAATTGATTCACTGTAGGCCAGGTCGCCGCCGTCCCCGTCGGTGAAGGCGACAGTGTCGTAGAGGGTGCTCCACGGAGTTACGTCGAGAGTTCCGTCGTCATTGGTGTCGAGATCGTCGTTGGCCGACCCGGTGAACTCGGAAACCAGAAGGATGGTCAGCGAGCCCGAAAGGATGTCGGTCTGGGCGCCGGTGTCCCAGTAGCCTCCGGCGTTGAAGCTGTCCAGCTGAAAGACAGCGTCGATCGTCCCGGTGGCGCCGGTGTCTCCGTCGATGACGAGCAACGACATCAATGCCGCCGAGACGTTGGGCTCGCCGAAGACCTCGATGAATTCATCGGTGTCGGCGCCCGTGTGATCGACGACCCACTCGTTGATGACGATACCTGTTGCGGTGGCCGGTGGAGTCTGGGTGTTGATGTCCCCAGGTGTGTTGAGGGCCTCCTCTGCAACCAGCGTCCCGGCAAAACCGGTGATGCCGGCGAGATCCCAGTCGTTGCGGCGCCAGTCGCTGACGGCGTCCGAGTCCACGGCGTTGGGGATCCGGGAGGCGCCGCCTGGCGTGTAGGTACTGGAGTCCATCGCCGAAGTCAGGACGGTTTCCGAATAGGCCCGGTCGCCCTGGCCCTGGTAGTCGATGGAGACATCGTCAAGCAGGGACGTCCAGGGGGCATTGTCAATAACGCCGTCATTGTTGGTGTCGAGATCGGTGCCGACACTGCCGGAATACCCCTCGACCAGCATCACGGTCAAGGATCCCGGCTCGAGCTCCTGCTGGAGGAAGCCAGTCCACCAGAGTCCCTCGGCATCGGTCGTTCCCGGCGTGTAGGTCGATACGACGAGGCCGGGATTGCCGTCCCCATCCCCGTCGATCTGGAGAATTCTCAGGGTTGAATAGTCGGTCGAGGAAAGGCCCGCGATCTCGACGTATTCATAGTAGTCCTGGCTGGTGTGCTCCGCGACGAACTCGTTGATCACGGCGCCATCGGCCGAAACGATGGCAGCAGTTGCGAGGACAACCAAAGAAAGGATGACAACGACAGATCTTTGATGCATGGGGTACTCCTTGAACGGCAGGTGATGCCGCCTTTCGACGAGTGTACCGCATTTTCTACCGGTTACGCTGAAGGGGAAACCGTCCATGGACCAGATCACCTGCAGAGAAACGAGCAGTTCCAACTATTCGGCAATGCCCTCCGTGTCGAGAGCATCTCGTAAACAGCGGAAGATAGCCCGGGAGTGCCTCTTGTCCGGTCTCTTGTGGGCAGATCGTGCCAGGCTGGAAATCTGACGCCGATCGAGGGCAGGTAATTCCTCGCACGCGCGTTTCATCGCGGCTGAGAAGAGCTCGGGGTCGAGGAGGTCGTCCCGCAGCTTTTCGATTGCCTTGAACTGCCGGACTTCTTCGGTCTTGTTGTGTTCAATCCCGTCGAGGATGGTGCGGGCGGACGCCTCGCCGTCGGGGTCTTCACGGAGGAGCCGAGCGAGGAACTTGAGTTGTCGCTTCCGTGCACTGTTGCTCTTTGTCGTTCGGGCCATCGTGATCGCGGACCGCAATTCGTGACTGACCGGGAGGGCCGTCACGCCCAGATTGGTGGCCTCGACCAGACGTTTGGCCAGGCCGGCGATCGCCTGGACTTCCCGCTTGCGAGCCGACCGGCCGCGTCCCTCGGTAGAGGGGCCATCATCGAATTGATCATCCACCATCAGAGCCAGTTTCGCACGTCGTTGATGGTTCTGTCATCGAGTGCCGAACAATCACCGCCGGTCTCAAGTGAGCCTCTTGCAAAAATACCTTTCACAGGCCAATTTCCCCGAGTAGTCGAAGAACGGGAGGGGTTTTTCCCCTCCCGGGTTTTCCTGAATTTTGCAAGCAGCTGAAGTGTCCCGAAGAACTGAGTGCCCCCCTTTGGACCGATTGAGAGATCGAGAGTTAGGGCAGTGTCGTTTTCAGCATCGTAATGTTGAAGGATTTTGCGAAACATCTTTCCCCTGGCGGTTGTTTTACAGTACACTGAACCGCCGGTTGACGTTGTGAGGCTTTGTCTCAGGCCGTGATCTTCGGCATTTTGTATTCCAGAGGGTCGATGGACCCACGAAAGGAACGGCTCATGAGAGTAACGGTTTTTTCGGC
>CAYSHZ010000460.1:0-2853 GCA_964430905.1 uncultured Thermoanaerobaculia bacterium
GAACCGCAGGGCCAGCCGCCATGGTTTCATCTCATCGAATGGCACCAGATAAACAGCTCCACCTGAAAAATAGGCATGCATCTGCTGTTGATGGTTCGGTGCGTGCCAGGCGCCGTCAGCGCCATCAACAGGTGGTTCGGCTACCCACTCCGGCCGATAACGCTCCATCTCCAGAAGCTCTCGGAGTTCCGCCCAGTCTGCGCGGCTCAGGCCCTCGGGCACGACATCGTCGACTCCGGTGGTTGCCGACGCCACGCAGGGCATCATCGCAACTCCGGCAAGGGCCAGTGCAACCAATAGAATCAGAGTGGCGTTGATTCCATTATTGAAGAAGCCAACACCTGGGCGGAAATGGAGACCGACAGTACGCGTCGAAGCCATGGTTTCCTCCGTTGTTACAAGGATTATCCACATCGACGATATCACATATCCGGAACCATGGGCGGTACAGTACGCTTCCGAGGTCTCCCTATTCAGATTGCGCTAGGATATGCCGCATGGCATCGACTCTCTTCCAGACGCTCACCCGATCCCTTTCCCCGGTGACCCAGGCCAATCTGATGATGCGGACTTTTTCGTGGACCAAGGTGCCCATGATCTACTGGACCGGGGCGAGAATTGTCGAAATCAGCGACGAACGCTGCGTCGTCAAGATTCCTTTCAGGCGTCGCAACCGGAATCACCTCAATAGCCTGTACTTCGCGGTCTTCATCGTTGGGGCAGATATCGCCGGCGGCATCCTGGCCTTTCGAATGGCCCGAACCTCGGGACGCAAGGTCAGCTTTGCCTTCAAGGACGTTCAGGCCCAATTCCTCAAACGCGCAGAGGGTGACACGCTTTTTTCTTGTGATGACGGTGCGTTGATCTCAAGGGCAGTTGAGGAGACCTTTCGCACGGGCGAACGGATTAATCAGACGGTTAGAGTCATTGCGACCACACCGTCAAAACTGGGAGATGAACCCGTGGCAACCTTCGAGCTGACGCTGTCGGTCAAGGCCGCAATCGCAAACGGGGATCAAGGTTCCGATCAGACCCAGGCTACGTCATAATCCGAATATGAATGATCTCAAAAGCGTCACCCTCGTCACCGGCGGCTCACGCGGCATTGGGCGAGCGATTGTCGGGGAGTTGATTGAAAGAGGACACCGGGTCGCAGCGACCTTCCGAACGGATGCCCAGGCAGGACGAGAACTCGAGAGAGCTTTCGGTGATCGTGTTCGATCGTTCCAGTTCGACGCGGCGGATCGAGAACGACCCCAGGCCCTGGTTCAGGAGGTGGAAAGCAACCTCGGTCCGATTGAAGCACTGGTCAATAACGCCGGCATTCAGCGCAGCGAACTGACGGCCATGATGTCCGACGCGTCCTGGGACGAGGTCCTTGACGTTAACCTTGGAGGCGCCTTCCGGCTGAGCCGGGAGGTTGTCCGCTCAATGGTCGGCCGGCGCCGGGGTGCAATCGTCAACGTTGCGTCCCTCTCGGCTCTCAGCGGAGTCGCAGGACAAAGTGCCTACGCTGCTTCGAAGGCCGGCCTCCTGGCAATGACCCGCTGTCTGGCCCGGGAAATGGGACGGCGGAACATCCGGGTCAACGCCGTTGTTCCCGGTTTCGTTCCGACCGACATGACCTCAGGACTGAGTGACGAAGCAATCGCCAAGCTCCGCAGTCACGAGTGCCTGCCACGAGGCGTCACGGCTGAAGATGTCGCCAAGGTCGTTGTCTTTCTCCTGTCCGACGAGGCCGCAGGCATCACGGGTCAGGCCCTGCCGGTCGATGGCGGCAGCTCGATCTGAGGTACCGTGAAGGGACTGATCAGCCTCATCGCCCGCCGTCCAGGCCTCGTTTCTCTCTCCCTCGTGATCGTGACGGCATTCGCGTTGATCCCGGCCTCACGACTTCAACTCTCCACCGACCTCCCTGCCCTCCTCCCCGACGACTCCCCGGCGGCCACGGCCTATCGGGAGTTTCTCGACCACTTCGGAGCAGCGGAAACCGTCTTCATCACGATTGAAGGGAGGAAAATTCAGACGGGAGAGGCCCTGACAGGTGGACTCCTGGCCGAAGCGACCTCCCAAATTGCGGAGGAACTCGAGGCCCGGCCTGATGTCGCCCGTGCCCGTGCAGGTCTCGATGCGGCGGATGAAACCTTCTTCCTGGCCGACATCATTGAAAGGGCGCCCCTTTTTCTCGATGGCCCGGAATGGGAAGACGAAGTACGGCGGCGTCTGGCGCCTACGGCCATCAAAAGACGGGTTGCAATGATTCGCGCAGCAAGCCTGGCGCCAGGCGGCACGGCGAGAACCACGATCCTCGAACACGACCCTTTGGGCTTCAGCGACGCCCTGGACTTCACCACCCTGTCGGACTTTGGCCTTGAGATCGACCCGTCGACGATGGCCTTCCTCTCCCCGGGCGGAAAGAAGGTCCTGATCGTCCTCGATCCCGCGGCGTCGGAACTCAACCCCCGAGCCGGCCGGATCCTGGCCGGGGCCATCCAAGAGATCACAGCAGAAATTGCCAAAGAAATGGAACTCTCCCTTTCGTCCGATGCCGTCGGCGGACCGCTGTTTGCCGCCCACGATGAGGCTGTTATTCGAACCGACGTCCAAAAAACCCTGCCGATTACCGCATTGGCCTGTGCCCTCCTCCTGGTCGGTGCATTTTCGGGAATCGGTATTCCCCTGGCAGGCCTCGTTGCCCTGGGAGCCGCTTTGGTATGGCTGGCGGCCGGACTGGCCCTGGGCCGGGGGGACGTCAGCATGGTGGTTATCGGATTTGTGGCGGTATTGATTGGGATGGGCATCGACACGGCAATTCACGGGGGAACCGCCCTGCGCCGCTACAGCCGTGCCGGC
>CAYSHZ010000461.1:0-1230 GCA_964430905.1 uncultured Thermoanaerobaculia bacterium
CCCTCAAGACCCACGGCCGGAAGACATAGATTGATCCATTTTCTTCAATGTGTTCTCTAAAATTTTGGCGTCTCGGCCTGGATCGATGGTCATAGTTGAGTGGCATCGGCCCGCCAGGATCCATACGCCATACAAAGCCATGAATGGGAGAGGCGGAGAACAGCGAGTCGGCCTGCTCTCGGACCATGGCCTCGATTGCGCCACTGATGGCGCCAACCGGCCTGACGGGTGAGGTCGCCTGCAGAAAGACGACGAGATCCGGATCATGACCCTGCCGATCACGCAGGACATCAAGGCAGTGCAGCAACGCCGACTCGGAGGATGCCAGGTCTCCGCTGATCTCTGGAGGCCTGATCACAACCGTGGCTCCAAGCCGCTTTGACAGAACGGCGATCTCCTCGCTGTCTGTCGAGACAATGACCTCGGAAATCTCGGGCGCACGCTGCGCATCCTCGATCGTGTAGGCAATCAGGGGCTTCCCGCAAACCTCGATCAGGTTCTTGCGGGGAATTCCTTTGGAACCACCGCGAGCCGGGATGATTGCCTGAACCTTCACGATGCCGGGGCTCCTGGGGCAGGCGCTTCAGAGAAATATCCGTCGAGATGAGAGCACGCGACATGAAGCGCCGTCAGATGGAGTTCCTGGATCCGGGCCGTATTGGGAGCATTAAAGGTCAGACAGCATTGGGCCTGGGCGCCAACCTCGCCGGCCTCGGGCCCAACCAGGGCAATCGTCCGGGCACCCTGGTCGGCGGCGGCGGCAAGCGCCCTGACGACGTTTGGAGACCGACCACTGGTGCTCATGCCGATGGCAACATCGCCCCACTGAACGAGGGCCTGCACCTGTCGCTCAAAGACCGCCTCATAACCAAAATCGTTGGCAAGGGCCGTCAACAGGGAAGTGTCGGTGGTCAGCGCCAGAGCGGCGAGAGGACCACGTTCTCGTTGATACCTTCCCACAAGCTCGGTCGCAATGTGTTGGGAGATTGCGGCACTGCCCCCGTTGCCGAAAATCACGATCTTGCCACCGGCCGTCAAAGCCCCGGCCATGATCTCGATGGCTCGGACCAGATTCCTTGGATCCTCCTGGGCGAGGGTCTGGGTCGCCCTAGCAGCCTGATTGAGTTCGGCCCGAACGGAAGCGGTCAGCTCCTCCTGGTCCATATTTCCCACATTGAGCAGCCCGGTTGGGCTTGGGGCAAATCTTACTTTTACTTTTTCGGACATTCT
>CAYSHZ010000461.1:1240-2794 GCA_964430905.1 uncultured Thermoanaerobaculia bacterium
CAAGGCTACGGCTTCCTCGACCACACCGCGTCCGCCAGGGGCGGCCAGAACACGATCGGCAACCGATCGGGCGGCGACCGAGGCGTCGCCCGGGGTCAAGGCAAGCCCCACCATTTCAAGAGCGGGGACATCCCGCTCACCGTCTGCGACATAGCACACCTGTTCCAACTCAAAGCCGAAATGCTCCACGAGGGTCCTCATCCCTTCGGCCTTGTCCTTCATTTTGTAGAGGGCCTCCCCTCCACCGCACCGCTCAACGACCTGTCCAGCAAATTCCTCACCCTCGCCCGTCAGGAATGCGATCTCCAGGCCTTCACGGCGGGCGGTAGTCAAGGCGTCCAGGTCCCGGAGATAGAGCCGTTTCTCACTGGGGACTACTGAGTCCGAACCGTCGGTCAGGACGCCGTCGATATCGAGAACGAGAAGCCGGATCTTCGTAGTCACTTTTTACGCCTGAGTTTCTCGAGAACGGGGATTTCACGCTCGAATACACGTTTGATGCCATCGCCGAACGCCTCTTCGATCGCCCTGATTTCTCTGACGAGCCGCTCAAAACCGCGCGGCTCGACGGAAGCAGCCTGGTCCGACCCCCACATGGCGCGATCAAGCGTGATGTGGCGTTCGACCATCTGAGCACCGAGAGCCACTGCGGCCACGGTCGTCGGCAGGCCGACTTCGTGCCCAGAGTACCCAACCGGAAGGTGATATCTGTCGGCCAGGGTTTGGATGCAACGCAGGTTGAGTTCGTCGAGATGGGCCGGATAGGTGCTTGTGGAATGTAGAAGAACCACGTCATCTTTCCCGAGAACTTCGACGGCGGCATCGATCTGCTCGAGGGTACTCATTCCGGTGGAGAGAATGATTGGTTTTCCCCCCTGTTGTCGATGATGTCGAAGCAGGTCATGGTCGGTCAAACTTGCCGAGGCAATCTTGAAGCACGGGGGATCGAAAGACACCATGAAGTCTACGGATGCTTCGTCCCAGCATGAGGCAAACCAGAGAATCCCTCGTTCTCGGCAGTGGGCGTCCAACTCCTCGAACTCCTTGCGGCCGAATTCCAGCCCGCGCTTGAGGTCACCGTTGGTCGACCCAAAAGGGCTCTGCCTCGGCCGGGCCAGTTCTTCGGGCGAGTACACGACCTCAACGGTCCTCTTCTGGAATTTGACTGCGTCACAGCCCGCCTTGACCGCAGCGTCGATCAACCTTTTCGCGAGGTCCAGATCCCCGTTGTGGTTGATGCCGATCTCCGCCACGATGAAGGTGGGATATCCATCTCCGACCTTCCGCCCCGAAATATTCACCATAAGATTCATATGCCTCTCATTCCAAAGATCCAACTACGCCTACCCAGTCCCAAAGATTCTGAAGGTTCCCACCGAAGAATACCGTTCCGGAAAGAAGAAAGCATGTGTTTTCTCTATTCAAAATAAAGCTACCGCATGTAGCTTACGTTATAAGCTACTATTCCTCAATAACTTAGGTGTCCCAGACTTCAGCTTGGGACCAACACCAAAGTCGAAATGTCGACTTCAACACGTCTTTTACTCCGAAGGA
>CAYSHZ010000462.1:0-2784 GCA_964430905.1 uncultured Thermoanaerobaculia bacterium
GGTCACGGCAATCGTACTCGACGACCCTGCGGAAATGCAGGGTGTCAATACTCCAGCCGACCTCAAGCGTGTCGAGGCCACCCTCGTGCAACGCCAGGAGGGTTGAACGGTTTCTTGAGAGTCTGACGAGACGACACGAGAGGGACCGTCGGCAAGCGAAACCGGCCGAGTCCTGATAGTCTTCACGGCGTGGCGGCGAGGAGGGACAAGGGATCGATGGCATCGCAGGCGTGATGCCGTTCAACCTCCTGGTTTTTCCGTCATCTGGAGGAAATTGTGGCTTCAATCTTTGACGATGTCGATCAATTGGCGGTCAACACTCTTCGAACCTTGGCAATGGATGCCATCGAGAAGGCCAACTCGGGCCATCCCGGCGCTCCATTGGGCTTGGCGCCCGTGGCGTGGACCCTGTTTTCAAAGGTCATGCACCACGACCCGAAGGATCCATCCTGGGCCAATCGGGACCGTTTTGTGCTTTCGGCCGGCCATGCCTCGACACTGCTCTACGGCATCTTGCATCTGACGAGCTACGATCTGTCGATCGACGACATCAAGGCCTTCAGACAATGGAATTCCAGGACCCCCGGACATCCCGAGGTCAAGCATGTTCCGGGAGTCGAGATGACCACCGGGCCCCTGGGCCAGGGGTGTGCGACATCGGTCGGGATGGCAATGGCCGAGGCTCATTTGGCGGCCGAGTTCAACGGTGATGGTGATCCGGTGGTTGACCACCGAACCTGGGTGATCTGCGGTGACGGCGATCTGATGGAAGGTGTCAGCGCCGAAGCGGCCTCCCTGGCGGGTCATCTGGGCCTGTCCAAGTTGTGCTGGATCTGGGACAACAACCACATCACGATCGACGGATCGACCGATCTGGCAATCTCGGACGACATCGAGGGACGGTTTCGCAGCTATGGATGGAACGTAGTGCGGGTCGATGACGCCAACGATCTCGATGTCCTGGAGGCGGCCTTTGATGCCGCCAAGGCCGAGATCGGGAAGCCGACCCTGGTGGCCGTTCGTTCCCATATTGGTTTTTCGGCGCCGACCAAACAGGATACTGCCGGGGCCCATGGTGCACCCCTGGGCGCCGAAGAGATTCGGGGCGCCAAGAAGAATCTGGGTTGGCCGGAAGATTCGGAGTTCCTCGTTCCGGAGTCCGTTCTCGACAGGGGGCGGGAGATTGCCCGGCGAGGGGCGGAGGTTCACGCGACATGGAGCGGGCGGTACCAAGGCTGGGCCGAGGCTGACCCCACGAGGGCCGATGAATTTTCAAGACGATTGGAAGGTCGCCTCCCCGACGGTTGGACCGATACCCTCCCGGTTGTTGATGTCTCCAACAAGGGACCGGCGACTCGGGCCGCGTCGGGAAGCGTGATCAACGCGGTAGCCGGGGTTCTTCCCGAGATGGTGGGAGGGTCCGCGGATCTCGGACCCTCGTGCAAGACGACGATTACCACCTCAAGTGCGATCGCCAGGGATTCATGGGCCGGACGCAACATCCACTTCGGTATTCGCGAGCACGCGATGGGCGCCGTGCTCAACGGCATGGCCCTTCATGGCGGCATCAGACCCTTTGGATCGACCTTCATGGTCTTCGCCGACTACATGCGGCCGGCGATCCGACTGGCTGCCCTGATGGATCTGCCGGTGATCTACGTCTTCACGCATGACTCGATCTGGGTCGGTGAGGACGGTCCGACGCATCAGCCGGTCGAGCATCTGGCATCGCTTCGGATCATTCCCAATTTGGTCGTGTTGCGACCGGCCGATGCCAACGAGACGGCGGCGGCCTGGCGGGTTGCGCTGGAGCGCCGGGAGGGGCCGACGGCCCTGATCCTCTCGAGACAGGGCCTGCCGATCCTCGACCGATCGCCCGATGACGTACACCAGGGCACCGCGCGGGGCGCCTGGTGCGTCCTCGAGGGCGGGGCGTTACCCGATGTCGTGCTTCTTGCGACGGGCTCCGAGGTGCAGTTGGCGGTGGGAGCGGCCGGCGTGTTGGGCGATCGTGGCGTCGGCGCCCGAGTCGTTTCCATGCCTTCACAGGAGTTGTTCGAGGTCCAGGACGAGAGCTACAAGACATCGGTGCTGCCACCCGGGATCCCGGTCGTTGCAATCGAGGCCGGTGTGACCTTTGGATGGGAGCGATACACGGGTTTGGATGGCCGCGTCATGGGGCTTGACCGATTCGGAGCCTCGGCGCCCGGAGCCGTCGTCGCGGAACATCTGGGTTTCACCATCGAGAAGGTCGTGGAAACGGCCGAAGTGTTGATCAGGAACAGGGGAAAGAAATGAACGGTCTTCAAGCACTTTGGAAGAATCACGGACAGGCCGTGTGGCTGGATTTCATTCAGCGGAGTCATGTTGAAGGTGGGGCGTTGGCCCGGCTGGTCTCGGAGGACGGGGTCAGGGGGGTGACCTCCAACCCGTCGATTTTCAAGAACGCCATTGCCGGAACCGACGAATATGATCAGCAGGTCAAGGCCATCCTCGAGGCACGCCCGGGGGCGACAGCGGTCGAGGTCTACGAGGAACTGGCCGTCACGGATATCCGGAGCGCTGCCGACGTCATGCGACCGGTCTACGACGCCTCCGGCGGCACTGACGGATTCGTCAGCCTGGAGGTCGCTCCAGCCCTGGCACGTGATACCGAGGGGACAATCGCCGATGCCCGGCGCCTGTGGGCATGGGTTGATCGACCCAATCTGATGATCAAGGTTCCCGCCACCACCGAGGGTATTCCCGCCATCGAGGCCCTGATTGCCGACGGCATCAACGTCA
>CAYSHZ010000463.1:0-2772 GCA_964430905.1 uncultured Thermoanaerobaculia bacterium
GGGATCTTCGCCATAGAGCTCGGCCACCTTTCGGGCGGCATCTTCTCCCGCGGGCGACTGCACCCTGGGCACAACGATCTCGACGGTGTAGAGGTGATCGCCATAGGTTCGGGTCTTCATGTTTTTTGCGCCCTTGCCCCGCAAGCGGAACGTCCTCCCGGAGTTTGTTCCTGCGGGCACCTTGGCCCTGACAGGTCCATGAATCGTGCCCACGACGACTTCGGCGCCTCGATATGCCTCCGGGAAGGTAATGGGGACCGTCGTTTTGATGTCATCACCCTCTCGTTTGAAGAATGGATGCTCCCGGACGCTGACACGCACGAAAAGATCTCCAGGGGGACCGCTCCGAACTCCCTCTGCACCCTTGCCCGCGACCCTGATCTTTTGGCCATCATCGATCCCTTCGGGAATTTTGACCTTGAGTCTTTCCGTCGTGACCACCGTGCCCGAACCTCGGCAGCCCGAGCACCTGGCTTTTCCTTCGACACCACTTCCTCCACACCGATGACACCGCACCTTGCGCTGAACCGGAAGAGTCACTGATGCTCCCTGCATCGCCTCGGAAAAACTCACCTCGATTTGAATGAGAAGATCTTCACCCTTTGCCGGCCCCGGGGCCCTTCGTCGCGCTGCCCCACCAAAGATGCTCCCGAAGATGTCACCCAGGTCCTCAAAACCGCCCATACCGCCCAGGTCCCCAAAATCGACCTTGACGCCTCCTCCGGACCAGCGAGGGTTCCCGGCGCCGCCAAAGGGATCAAAACCAGCCGCTCCGGGATCAGCAGAACCAAAATGATCATAGTGTTTTCGCTTTTCGGCATCACCAAGAACCGCATACGCCTCCTGGATCTGCTTGAACCGTCCCTCTGCGTCTGCATTACCTGGATTGACATCAGGGTGGTACTTCCGGGCCAGTTTCCGGTAGGCCTTCTTGATTTCCTCCGGCGTCGCATCGCGCGCCACACCCAGCAATTGATAATAGTCCGTAGCCATCAACCCTCCGAGAACCCCGCCCATCGATGGTCGGGATACAAATATGAGCGAGTTCTTATGATATTGCAATCTGAGGTGCGGTCGGAGATACAATACGACGGTGGAAACGAAATCGACTTTCCTGGTGAGATCCATTTGGAAACATGGTTCGGTGCACGATGCCCAGTAGACGACTGTCTATCCTTGTCGCAGGTCTGATCCTGGCGGCAACCGTCAATCTTGGATGGATTTCGGAAAAGCTCATTACCGGCCAGGAACTCTCGAACCCCTGGATCCAGGCGTTAACCGGGCCGATGGGTGCGGTTTTCGGCAACATCATCGCAGTGGTCCTGATGCTGTGGGGTCTCGCCGGTCTGCTGTCGTCCAAAGACAGCAATCGGGCACTCGCTCGAAAACTCCAACGACGAGGCGATCACCGCGGGGCGGCCCAGCTCTACCTCAAGGGGGGTCAGACCACAAAGGCTCTCAAACTGTTCAAGAAGGCCAGCGACTGGGAAGGCGCTGCAGAAGCGGCGACCAAACTGGGGAAGAACCACATCGCCGCCGAGTGTCTCCGCTCTGCCGGAGGACACAACCTGCTTGAAGCGTCACGACTCTTTCGCCAGGCCGGTGATGCCCAAACTGCTCGGGCCTGCTCCCGGGAATTGGGGACATGGCTGGAATCCCGGGGCCGTTTCGACGAGGCTATCGAAGTCTGGGTGAAATCCTCCGATATCAAGAGGGCCGTCAATTCCGCCCGCCACGCCCTGAGCAAGGGAAGATTACGACCCGGCCAGGGCACTTTCAATTTCGCCCTCCAGGCAGCTCGGAAGGTTGGCGACCATGCTCTCCTGGCCGAGCTTTACGAGTTGGAAGATGCGTGGGAGAAAGCGGGTCACGAATGGAAAGTAGCCGGAGATTCTGCCAAGGCGGCAGCAGCTTATACTCGCGCAGGGCTGATGGTTAAGGCCGCCGCAGCCGAACTGGACGCAGGAAACGCGGAGTCATCGGCCCGGTTGCGACTGGGCCACCTGCGAGGCATCATCAACCGGCTGGAAACCCTGGAGGCCTCGGTCACCATCGATCCCCAGGCCAAAGAGAAACTCCGCCGAACGGCCGCCGCCCAGACCAAGGCCCTCCTGCCCCTTCTCGAATCGCTGGGGATGATCCCGGAGATGATTGAATTGCTTCGTGCAACCGGACAGGTTGAGGCAGCAATCGGCCGCCTCGAGGATTCCGGACAACACGGCTCCGCCGCAGAGCTGGCCAGGGAGGCCCAACGATGGGATTTGGCGGCTCCGATTCTTGAAAGGATGAACCGCTGGGGAGAAGCCGGCGACGTCTATGAACTGGCAGGCGATTTCGAGAAGGCCGCCTCATGTGCGGTCAGGGCCGGCGAGGATGAGAAAGCGCTCATCCTGTTCAAGAGCATCGGGAATACCACTGATGCGGCCCAGTGCCTCGCACGCCTCGGCGCTCTCCAGGATGCACTGAGGTCACTCCATGAAGAGGGCCTCATGGAAGATGCCTACCAGATCATCTGTTCGCATCCTGGACCGCTCCCGGATATCCCCGACATCATCCTCGACTTGGCGGCACATCGGAAGAGTCTCGGGAAACCCGAGGAAGGCATTGCCTGCCTTCAGCGGGCAGTTCTTGGAGTGGCCCTGCAGCCGGGACGATTGAAACCTGCCGTGGTATTGGCCGAGGAGCTTTTCAAGATTGGAGATGTCGAATCTGCCAGGGCCCAACTCAACCGGGTACTCAGCTTCGACTATTCCTATCGGCCGGCACAGGCAC
>CAYSHZ010000464.1:0-2768 GCA_964430905.1 uncultured Thermoanaerobaculia bacterium
CAAGAAGGGCATGGGTGGCCGTGGTCGTTGGCTTTTGATCGCGGGAACCGCGATCCCGCTGCTGTTTCTGCTGATGGCGATGAATTGACGTCCGACCCCAAGAGCCGACACGCCGATAACTGAGCCTCTCGAAAAAATGACCTTCCACAGGCCGATGTGCCCGAACAGTCGAAGAACGGGAGGGGATAAACCCCTCCCCTTCAAAGAGAAACGTAGCCCCGGGAATTTCTGAGTATTGCAGGCGCCTGAGCCGATAGCTCCTACTCGATTCCCCGGTCGAACATCGCATATTCACGGGTGACCTGGGCCTGGCCGCCGTCCCAGCGTTGGGGCGGCGCATCGGGACCCATCAGGCAGTGCTGGACTGTCGTTTGCCCGGCGTCCAGGGCCCGTTGGTAGAGTTCCGCGACGATGGCTCGACCCAGGCCGTAGCCGTGTTGCCCCGGCAGGACGGCCAGGGTCCGAATGTTGAGGGTGTCTGAGGGGGCAGCGACCGCGAGTCCCAAACCGACAACCTTCTTCTCTGGGTTCAGTGCCAGCAGGATGTGACCGGCGCCCACGCGGGTCAGCCACCGGTTGTAGATGTCAGCGAACTCCTCGAAGGCGATCGGCGTCACGCTCCAGTTGCTGGCAAATGAGTTCTCGCACAGCTCGTGAAGGCTTTCGATATCTTCCTGCCACCGCGAGGTGTCGAAGTTGCGGAAGGTGTAGCCGCGTTTCCGATTGAGGTCACGAGCGGTCTTCAAGCGGTTGACCTGAGCCTCGATGTCGGTGATGCGCTTGGTCGAAAAGGTTCGTACACGGTTGAATCCGCAGGCTATGAACAGTTCAGGATAGTACTTGGGTTGGCGAGGTTCCCCGGGAAATGGTTGGGTGTCGAATCCATCGGTCATGAATCGCCAGCGATGCCAGATGTCACCGGCCATCGGCCCCCGAAGGCTCTTGAGTCCCTGGGCCTTGCACCATTCAGCTGCGGCATCGACCAGGCTTCGGGCTGCCGTCCTGTCGTCCTCGCAGGAAAAGAGACCAACGAGACCGATGGGGCCATGGCTTTCGACCATTGCCTTGTTGTGAAAGGCGCACAGCCGTCCGACCGGCGTGTCCCCTCGATAGGCGACAAAGGCCATGCTGTCGCCGGCCTGATAAAAGGTGTTACCGGGTTTCAACAGGGCACGGGTGCCGGCCTGTTCCGCCTTGGCCTGGCCGTCGTCGAGGCCCTCGATTCGTTGGGTCATTGAGAAGAAATCGTCAATCGGATCATCTTTTTGGGAAAAAGAAACAACTCGAATTTCACTCATGAGAACCTCCCCGGCTCCAGTTGTATGCCTCATTCTCGATGATGGCATGCGCGGGACTCATATTACCGCGGATACGCGGTTTTCGTTTCGCCTCTGTTTTTGGTCATGGCTTTGCCGGGTTGATGGACCCCATTCGGTCGATCTCTTCAATCTGAGATTCTGTTTCACCTTGTGAAAAGATTGACAAGCGGGGGCGGCCTTATAGAATGAGCCGGTCCTGGAGGAGGAGGCGCGCTGTGGAACATTATGTCCCAATCCTGATATACGCCCTTGTGGCGATTTCGTTTCCGATCGTCGCGCTGCTGATGGCGAAGGTCGTCCGCGCCGGGGCGCCGGATCCGGTCAAGGCCGAACCCTACGAGTGTGGCGTCAAGGCATCGACCGTAGCCTTCGATACGCGGTTTTCCATTCGCTACTACTTGATCGCGGTCCTCTTTGTCGTCTTCGACGTTGAGACGATCTTCCTCTTCCCGTGGGCCGTATCCTTCGAGCGCCTTGCCCTGTTCGGCTTCATCGAAATGGTGGTCTTCCTCGCCATTCTACTGGTCGGATACGTCTACGCCTGGCGGAGAGGAGCACTGGAATGGGCCTGATCGAAGACCGTTTCGAGAAGAATATCCTGACGACGACCTATGATGCGGTGTTCAACTGGGCACGGCGTTCTTCGCTGTGGCCGATGCAGTTCGGTCTGGCCTGTTGTGCAATCGAGATGATGGCGACGCTGGATCCGCGGTATGACATGGCCCGGTTCGGTGCTGAGGTCTTCCGGGGTTCTCCGAGGCAGGCGGACATGATGATCGTCGCCGGGACCGTGACCGAGAAGATGGCGCCGATCGTCAAGCGGCTCTACCGGCAGATGGCCGAACCGAAGTACGTTCTGGCGATGGGCAGCTGCGCAACGTGTGGCGGTCCCTACAAGACCTATGCCGTCACCCAGGGGGTCGACCGGATCATTCCGGTTGATGTCTATATTCCGGGGTGCCCGCCGAGGCCGGAGGCGCTGCTCTACGGCCTGATGCAGTTGCAGCGCAAAATCGACCGACAGACCATTGCCCGCCAACGGGCCTCATGAGGGGACGCCCATGAGTGACGACAAGCCCACTGTGAACACCGATCAGCCTGCGGTCGACGCCGAGGCCGAAAAGGCCGCAAAGATTGCGGCAGCCAAGAAGGCTGCGGCAGACGCGCCGCCCAAAGATCCCTGGGAAGAGAAACCCGTGCCGCCGGTCCACTCGGACGCAATGGATGACGATGACGTATCGGCTCTTGTCGATGCAATCGAAGACGCGGTTGCCGGCGCGGATCTCTTTGCCGGCGCCGTGACGGCGACGGTTGCCGCCGGGAAGATCCTGGATATCTGCCGTTTCCTCAAAGACGAGCGTGGCTACGGTTTTCTGGTCGATCTGACCGCAATAGATTGGCCCGAGCGTGAGGAGGGCCGGTTCGACATCATCTACTGGATGCACCGCC
>CAYSHZ010000465.1:0-2766 GCA_964430905.1 uncultured Thermoanaerobaculia bacterium
TCCCAGGAGGGGGATGCCCGCAGCGTCAGATGCGGTTGACAGGGGCAGTGGACAGCGTCAGACCCCCGCGACGGCGACAGGCAACCGCATCGGCCTACCGTCCCGGATCCGGACAACCGCCCCTGCCAACGGTCCCGGTCTTCGTTCTCGACCCCAGGGAGAGAACCAAGACCGTCGCGGCGGAGCCGAAGGCGAAGACGGACATCCATTCGGCATGCCCATCAAGTCGAGAACTTCGACCCGGCACGCCGGCCAACCGCCCCTGGATTTTATCCCCGGCCTTCGGGAGCGCATTGAGATCGGGCAGAAATTGTCAGGGCTGTCCATCGCTCCCGCTCGGTCCTTTCCTCAAGGCGCAACGGAGACCGACCCGGGAGAGACCGGCGCCTTGAGGAAAAGACCTCGGCGGCCTACGGGCATTCGGTGAGACTCGGGGTCTGAGGCGCTCGCCGAGCGTTGCCAAGCTCGAATTTTTCGGGAGCGGCCCACAAATCGGGGGGGCTGCGAGAAAAATCCGAAGCATGGCACGCGCCGTCGGAGGTATTGGGCGCTCGTGGGACGGAAAAGGGAGAAGGGAGAGGAGAGAAGGAAGACGAGAGAGGGAGGGGCGCGTCCCCTTCTTGGGCGCGGATCCCGGATTGCCGACGCTGACGTCGCCCCGGCCAACCGCTCCGGTCAACGGTCTCGGTCAACCGCCCCGGTCAACGGTCCCGGTCAACGGTCCCCGGCCAACGGCCCCGGGACCGGCCAACCGCTCCTGCAGACGGTCCCGGCCCCGGGCGCTCCCTCTTCCGTTGATTTTCCATTGGACCCTGCTGAACTCTTGGGGATAGGTAACCGGAGGGGCGCGCTTGCTGAGCCGGCGCCGTCGTTGAACCCCAAGAGCGCCACACTGCTCAACGGGGGTGACGCTGTTTTCCCAAATGCCGCGGTGTCGATCGCCCAGCGGCAGTCGTTGAAGGCGTTGGGAACAGTGTCACTCCACGGGGACCTCGTTCGCAATAGAGTCTCGGCCGAGTGCAGGCGTCAAAAACCAATGCCACGCTGGTGCCAAGTCCGCAGTTCCGGAATTATCTCAAAACAACTCCGGAACTGCGGACCCGGCACTCGAACTAACTTCCGCAAGGTCCGCAAACCGGGCTCCGGTTCAAATCCGAAAAATTTGTTATACTAGTGTCATGATATTAGGATGAAAGGAAACTGGAGATGAGTCACCAAAGATTTTTGACCGTTACCATGATGAGTGTTCTTCTCGTCTGCATGCCGGGCCTGGGTGCTGCGACGGAACGGGCGGAGGGTCCGGATCTGAATCATTCCCGGAATTTGGTAGGTCCGTCGAACCTGCCGGAAGTCCCTTTCGACTCCAATCGCACGGACGCCCGAAAAACACTGGCGCCCTACGGGCAGCTGGTCGACTGTGTGTGTGACACGACCTGGGCGGTCGGAGACAGGGTGGCGGCAGACCGGGACATCAACACCGGGAGCGTCCCTCTCCCGGAGGGTTCCCTGGGAACGGTCGTTTGCGGATTAGACGGTGCGGGCATACCCCTTCTTGTGGCCTGGGATGACTGGAGCGGGGGGCACGATGGAAACGGGTACTGTTCGTGCCCGAATCTGGCCGCGGCGGGAAGCTCTGGCTGGTGGGTCGAGTGCGCCGACGTTGCGCCGGCGCACCCGGAAAACTTGGCCAGCGTCTGCGGGGGCGATTATTCCGTCGGGTCCCGGGTCGTCGCTGAGGTCGATACTCCTTCCAGTTCCACCGGCCTTTCAGCCGGCACGAAGGGGACGGTCGTCTGTGCGGATGACGGTATAGATTTGCCGCTCTTGGTTTCGTGGGATTCCTGGCATTCGGGGCATGATGGACAGGGTGCTTGCGCGGACCCCTTCAGCAACCCCCCCGAGGGCGTCGATTCCGCCTGGTGGGTCGAATGCTTCGAGGTCGGCCCGGGATCCGAGGTATCGTGTGCCTGCGACGGCGTGTTCGAAAAGGGCGACCGCGTTCGGCTTCTCGGGGCCACGAGTTCGCTCGTCACCGGACAGCTGGGCACCGTCGTCTGCGGCGGAAACGGGTCCCCCCCGCTACTCGTTTCCTGGGACAACTGGTTTGACGGCCACAACGGAAACGATCACTGCGCCTGTCCGTCGGGGAACCTTCCCGACAATTCGGGCTATTACGTTGACTGCAGTGATGTTGCCAAGGAATACGTTTCGATTTTCATCGATGCCTTCGAGGACCGTGACACAACAAAATGGGACAGCTGCGCCGGCTGGTGGTGCCCTGACGAATCCACTCCGGAAGGTACGGGCTGTCCCGCCGACGGAGACGACTCTCTCCTCGACCCCAACGGCGGATGCAATTCCGATCCCTATTCTTTCGGTGCGATCTCCGTGGACGAAACGATCTGCGGAACGGTCGGAACCTTCACGACGGATGAAATTACCTCCCGCGATACGGACTGGTACCACTTCAGCGTGGTGTCTTCCGGAAGCCATACGATCACGGTCAATTCCCCGGTTGAGCTGCTGTTCGGTTTCGTGACGGACGACTGCAGCAATCCGACGCTCATTGAGAGTTCCTATTCGACGCCCGGCGAGGAATCGACGGTCAGCGCGACCCTGGATCCCGGAACCTACATCGTCTTCGTCGCCTCGGCCGACTTCGCTGACGTGGTCTGTACCAATTACACGGTGAACCTCAGTCAGCGCTGAGCCGGCGCCGTCGTTGAACCCCGGGAGCGCCACACTGCTCAACGGGGGTGACGCTGT
>CAYSHZ010000466.1:0-2756 GCA_964430905.1 uncultured Thermoanaerobaculia bacterium
TGCGATGATGGTTGTCGCAGTTTTTTCATTCTTTCTGGAGGTCTTGGATATCCTATGGGGGCTGGTGTTTGACGCCCCGAATGGCTCAGATCTGTCCCAGCTTGAGGGAATGGAGGGCATGGAATCGGTCGGTTGGCTCCTTGACTTTTTCGAGCGGGTTGTGAGTTTGTTGTCGGGTCCTTTCGGCATTCTATTGACCGTGGCAACTTTGTTGATTTTTGCCTTGATTTTCTTCGGTGCGATGAAGATGAAGAAATTGGAGAGTTACGGACTGGCGATGACTGCGGCGATTCTCTCCCTGATCCCCTGTTTGTCCATCTGCTGTATCCTCGGAATTCCCTTTGGAATCTGGGCGCTGGTCGTCCTGCTCAATGCGGATGTCAAGGCTGCATTTGGCTGATCGTGATATTCAAAGGGAGGAGGCCGTTGCGGCCTCCTCCCATCGCCTCCTTCTGGTTCTCTGTTCCGGGGCGATTCTGATTGCCGTCATCTTGGGCGGATTGGAAACCCTGTGGCCGGCTTTCGACATGGAAGATCTCCCCGTCTCGTGTGCGTTCAGACGGGTGACGGGCACGCCTTGTCCGGGGTGTGGCCTGACCCGTTCATGGGTTGCGTTGGGTCGTGGCGCTGTTGCCGAGAGCATCGCATTCCATCGTCTCGGGTGGGTGGTGATGCTTTATGTTGCATTGCAGGCCTTCCGTCATGCCGGGTGGCTGTGGTGGCGATCCCGTCGGTCCTTCATCGAGAGATTTGGGATTTGGCTGGATCGTGCCCTGATCCTGTTGGCCCTCGCGCTCTTCGCCAACTGGGGTTTGGTGTTGATGGGTTGATTGTCACGGGCGGGAGGTCAGTGGTTTGCTGCGGGTTTACAATCGACCGATGGCGTCTTTGACCCTGAACCAGCGGCAGGCTCTGGAGAAGACTGGTTGCCCTCTTCGGATGGGTGGTCTCGATCGTGTGCTGTACGCGACCGATGCGTCGATTTACCGGGTTGAACCCTCGGTGGTGGCATGGCCCCGGGACACGGCCGAGTGCGCTTCGGTTGTTCAGGCGGCGGCCGGGGCAGGCATTGAAATCACGCCTCGGGGAGCGGCTACCGGACTGACGGGGGGTGCGATCGGCGAGGGATTGATCGTCGACTGTTCGCGCCACCTGACGAAGATCGAACCCATGGATCGGAAGGGACGGTTGATTGAGGTCGGCGCGGGGGTTGTGCTGGACCGTTTGAACAGGGAGTTGGCGACGGAGGGGCTCTGGTTTCCGCCCGACGTGGCGACGGCCTCGCGGGCGACGATCGGCGGCATGGTCGCCAACAACTCTTCGGGGGCCCACGCCCCGATCTACGGGACGACCGCCGACCATGTTGAGGCTCTGGAGATCGTTCTGGCCGACGGTTCCATGGCGTGGGTCGGCACGGGTCACGAGGGATTCGAACCCTTGAGAGCCCAGGCGGTGGAGAGGATTGTCGCCAAAAGAGAGGTTATTGAGGACCGTCTGCCGCGCAACTTGGTCAAGCGGCGTCCGGGCTACGATTTCCATCGATTTCTTACCGATCCGTCGGATTTGGCCGGCCTTGTCTCCGGCAGCGAGGGGACACTATGCGTGATCACGTCGGCTCTGCTGCGGGTCGTACCTCGACCGGCGAGGAAAGGCCTTGGTGTCGTTTGTTTCTCCTCGGTCACCGAAGCGATGGAGGCCATGGTCGAGTTGGCGCCGTTGAAGCCGGCGGCCGTCGAGCATCTGGATCTTCCGGTCTTCGGTCAGAGTCGCGGTCGACTGGAGTTCGCGGCTGTTCGTTCTCTCCTTTCCCTGGAAGACAAGCCCTGCGAGAGCCTGCTGCTGGTCGAATTTTTCGACGAGAATGTTGATCGACTGCATGAACTCGAAAGCCTCGGTATCGGGGATAGGGTCGTTCTCTGTGCCGACGAGGAGGAGCAGGAACTGGTGTGGGACTTGCGTCGAGCCGGACTGTCCCTGGTGACCGCGTGCGTCGGACCGGCAAAGCCGACAACTGTCGTTGAGGATGCCTGCGTTCGGCCAGAGGACTTGCCGGCCTTTGTTCAGGGTATGCGGGAAATAGTGGCGGGCAGTGGTGTGACCTCGTTCTACGGTCATGCGGCGTCTGGTTTGCTACACATCCGGCCGACGCTGGATCTCCACAAGATCGACGACATCGTCCGGTTACGGGACATTGCGCAGGCAACTTCGAAATTGGTCAGGGAGTTTGGTGGTTCAATCTCAGGTGAGCACGGCGTGGGGATCGCGAGGACCGAGTTTCTGGCGGATCACCTGGGTCCGGAGCTGATCGAATTGACGACCGAGGTCAAGGGGATCTTCGACCCGCGGGGTGTGATGAATCCCGGCAAGATTGTCGACACCGGCAGATGGACTCTGGATCAGGATCTGCGCCTGGGGCTGGATTCGGATTTGAATCTCCCCTTCGAACCGCTCGCGGCGTTCATTCCCAAGGATTTGTCTTTCGTCGGAAATCTGGAACAGTGCAACGGCTGCGGGGGGTGCCGGAAGGACGCACCAACGATGTGTCCAACATACGCTGCGACCGGCGACGAAGCGCTGTCGACCCGGGGCAGGGCCAATGTTCTGCGGGCTGCCCTGGAGGGTTGGTTTGATGATGGTATTGCTGCTCCCGAGTTGGCCGAAGTCCTGGGGTCCTGCCTTTCGTGCAAGGCCTGCAAGCGCGAGTGTCCCTCGGGCGTTGACCTTGCCCTGCTCAAGGCGGAGACCCTCCAGGCCCG
>CAYSHZ010000467.1:0-2743 GCA_964430905.1 uncultured Thermoanaerobaculia bacterium
GGCTCTCATCTGAGAGCCTCTGCCGCTGCTCGTCGGTCAGGTGTTGCCAGATGTCACTCCGGGCCCTCTCGTCGGCGATCAGGAGGATCGGTCGTGCGGAGGTGAAGGTGTGGCGTCCGGGATCGGAGAGTTTGAGACCGGGACGCCGGTAGAGTTTGATCTCGGTGGATGAAGGCAATAGCGGCGCGGGACGGTTGGGGCTGGGGGCGCCGCCATCACCGAGACCCTCGACCTTGACGGTGATCTCGTCGATGCCCTGGGGAATGCCGAGGACGCGGGTACGGACCCAGGCGAGGTAGGGCGGGCGCCTTCCCTCGACCTCGGGGGCTTCGGGAGCGCCGAGGGGCTGGAGGTAGTTGACGGGCTCGAGTCTTCCGTCACCGTCGGCGTCGGCCAGGAGTTCGATGGCGGGAGAGACGTACTGGACCGGGATCCGACCGTTAAAGGCCATGCCGAGCTCCGGAGCGAGCAGCACAGGCCCGACGCCGGCGCCCTCGTCGAGGACGATGTCCAAAACGGTGTCCAGGACGCCGCCTCCGGAATTCAGGGCGAAGCTGTAGACGCGCAGTCTTCGGTCGTGGTCACGGACGAGGATTTTCCGGTTGTACGGATCGAGGGCAACCCGGTAGGGCTCCCAACCGAGGCTCTCGGTCAGGATCGGGGTGGCCTGAAGCTCGAAGTTTGCGCCGAGACGGTAGAGGACGAGCTCTCGATGACCAACGACGGCGACGAGGGTCTCAAGCCTTTCGGGCTCTCCCTCTTCTACCTCGACGGGCCAGACGTCGGCGGCCACGTCGTTGAGCACGGAACCCGCAGGACCCCGAATGCACTGGACCCAGTCGGGGACGGTGTCGAGGGTCTCGGTCTGTTTGAAACCCCACAGACCGTCATGACGGGTGGCGGACAAGGCGACGGCCCGCCCGTGGTCGTCCCGAGGTGTGACGGCCAGACGACCGAGAAAGACCCGGTCTTCGGGGCCGAGGCTCCGGCATGCCCAGGTAGCGCCCTGGTTTCTGATCCAGTCGAGTAAGGCGTCGTTGAGGACGGTGGCGTGGGAAACCAGGTTTCTCTCTCCGCCGTCGAAGTCGACTCGGCAACCGTCGAAGATGCCGCCGGAGGCAAAGGCCCAGGCAAGGGTGTCGGCGTGGGTCTTGAGGACCAGGGGGCGATCCAACGGCGTCTGGTGTTCGTTGGGGATTTCGACCACGTCGTCTTCCGGAGCGAGGGCCGAGAAGAGTTCGGTGCCGTTAATTCCGTCGTACAGGACGACCGGTTTGAAAGGCGAGGTCAGGCTTGTTGGAACCGTGATCTTGATCCATTCTGTCGGTTGAGCCTCATTGTCGTAAGTCACTTCAATGTCGTCAGTGGGATCAAGGGCGGTGAAACCGACAGTGCGGCCGAAGACTTCGAGTTCAAGGTCTCCGGGTCCGACGCCGGCCAGAGGGGCACTGAGGCCCAGAGTCGAAATGAGGGTGACCAGCGAGTTGTCGGCCTCGGCCAGGGCGTCGCGATCATAGAGTCTCAGGGCGACGTGTTCGCCGATACGGCCCTCGACGGTCAGAACCTGTCCGAATCCGTCGGTTCCGACGGCGCCGACACCGACGACGCCGTCGGTATAGCCGCGGGTTTTGGGATCGCCAGGATCGGAGACGTCGAAGGTCCGTAAGCCGCCGTCGCGCTCCGCAAGAAAGAGAAGATCGCCTTCATAGGCTATGTCGCCAACGACCTTGGTGGTCGGTACGGCTCGGCCCACCGGTACGTCTCCCATCTTCAGGGGCAGTCTGAGGGGCAGTTGCAGGTTTTGCCGCCCTCCGCCGAGAACTGCCGTCGAGAAGGGACGTTGGTTGATGACCAGATCGTAGGAACTCCCGCCCTGCCAGAAGGGATCCGGCGTTAAGGCGACGGTCTGACCGTCGATGGAGGCGTTCAGGGTCACGGGATCACCGCCGGTGACCTCGACGGAGAAGTCGGTCGAAAGGAGTCCGGTGGAGACATCCTTGTTGAAGGTCACGGTGATGGGCTGATCGCTCCTCGTGATGACGCCCTCGATGATGAGAATCAGGGGATCGCCGAGGTCGACTTCGGCGGGTCCGAGCCTCAAGACGCCGGGACTCCGCACAAGGTCTTTCGAGACGCCGTTTCTCAGGTTGATCAGGCGGAGTCTTCGGTTCTGCGGCACTGCGCCGGCGGAAATAGTGACGGTCAATTCCGTCTCGGCCCCGAGCATGGTCGTTTCAATGCCGTCGGCCAACGGCATCATGTTTCGAACGGTGGCGTCGAAGTTCATTCCGGTCAGAGGATCCCCGCCGATGATCTCAAGCGCCCGGTCGGCCATCCCTGGCGAGTCGGACGGATCGATATCGACCCACCCTTCACCTTCGGTCGGAGGCGGGTATTCCCGTTGACTGTAGACGTACCCGGTACTCGACTCGACGACTTCAAGCCGGAAGCTCGTGTCGAGAGCCAAGGGCAGGGTGGCGTTGTAGCCGGCGCCGTACGCCTTGGCGCCCGAACCCGCGGGATTCTCGCCGGCTTCGATGAAACTGAAGGCCCAGACGCCACCAACGTCTCCCTCGGTCCTCGACAGAACGACGGCGTCGGTTGGGGCGTAGAGGGTGTTGAGGTAGATGACGTTTGCGGCGGCGTCGGCAAAGATCTTGGAGACGTCGAGGGAGAGGTCCTCTCCCTGGGTTCCCGAGAGCCGATCCTCAAGGTCGCCATCGACGAGGACGTGATCCCGACC
>CAYSHZ010000468.1:0-2734 GCA_964430905.1 uncultured Thermoanaerobaculia bacterium
GTGGCACTCCGGGAAAGAGGCAACGTCCGCCGGCCTCTACCGGGAGGCACGGCGTCACGACCCATCGCTCCCCGTCGACCTCGAAGACGGCACCCGTCGCCTGATACCAGGAACCGGAATCCTCAGAGACCTCAAGGGATTCTCGGGGAGAGTTCTCCAACTCGCCATGGAGCCAACGGGCCGACGCGCAGTATCGGTTCTCCATGACGGCAGTATCTGCATCTGGGATATGACCGAAGGTGAGATTGAGCACATGGTCCGACCCCGCGGAGGTCGCCCTCGATGTCTTGCCCTCTCGCCCGATGCCACACATGTATTGACAAGTGTCGAAGGAAATCCCGTGACCGTGATGGATGCCGACAACACTCTCTCCGAATGGCGGTTGCAACCCCACGCAGGCTTCCTTAACGCCCTCAAACTGACCGATGATGGCCGCAGAGTCGTTGGTGTCGGCACGACCGGAAAAGTCAACGTATGGGACCTTGAAGAGAGATCGTTAATCGGCGCCTTCACGGTCCACAACGGATTCCTGACCGACCTGGCCCTTGCCGGAGACTGCAAGACGGTCCTGGTTGGAGGAAGCGGAGGGAGAAGCCTGTTGGTCGACCTCGATGACGGGGAGATCCTGGCCCGACTGGACCGACACAAAGACCAAGTCACGGCCGTCGCCATTTCCCCAGGGGGACGGGTCGCATTATCGGGTGATGAGAACGGGGAGATTCGGGTTTGGGATCTCCCTGAGGGGTCACAAAGGCTGAGCCTTCAGGGACACCAGGGGACGATAAGATACCTGGCCGTCGACCGCACGGCATCCACCGGCCTCTCGACAGACTCAACCGGCGCCCTCAGACTCTGGGATCTTGAATCTGGGCAACTCCTGACCTCGGTTCAACTGGGGAACGAGGCACACTGCGGTGCGGCCACGCCCAACTGGAGCACCGTTCTGATCGCTCATGGTCCAACGGGACTGACTCATTTTGATTTCACGACCGTTCCCCGGCCGATGCTGACCTGGGCCATCGCCTCACCTGTCACCGTCTCCGAGGCGGAGGACCGGGCCCGCCAGTTTTCGGCACATATGCTCAAGGCGCGAACCCTGCTCGGGGAGGGCGCTGCTGCCGCGGCGATCCAGGAGATCGACACCGCACGGGCGATTCCCGGATATGGACGGATGGAGGAAGCCCTGGATCTGGCGGCAGAGGCCGGCTCGGCATACCCTCGGGCCGGCCTCAAGGCCGCATGGTCCGAGGATGTCTTCACCATCCATCACGGCAGGGTCAACTCCGCCCGGGTCAGCCCACGGGGAGATGTCGTCATCAGCGTAGGATCCGACCGTCAGGTTCTCCGATGGGCTCTTGCCGATGGGACCATCCAAGGCGCCCTTGAGGGAATCGAAGCGCCGGAGCTTTCCGCAGTCTTCTTGTCGGGAGGGGATCGGTGTATCACGGGCGGTATGGACAACGTCGTACGCATCTGGAACTGCGGTGATGGAAACTGCCTGCAAACCTTCGAGGGTCACCTTGCGCAGATCAACGATATCGCAACCGCCGGCGACTTGATTCTCAGCGGTTCGTCCGACGAGACCGTTCGTGTGTGGGATCCACAGACCGGCGTCTGTCTTCAGGTCTTTGACGGTCATTCGGGAGAGATTCTGGCAGTGGCCTTCTCTCCCGACGCATCATTATGTGCATCAAGCGGCGAGGATGAACTGTTGTTATGGAACCCTCTCAGCGGCCAGGACATCGTAGCCTTGACCGGACACGACCAGGCCGTATCGTCAATCATTTGGTCCGATGATGGGAGAAATCTCCTGACCGCCGGGGAGGACGGACAACTCCGGCTCTGGGACGTCACCACCGCCTACTGTCTCAGGACCATTGAAATCGGCCATGCCGTTCAATCCCTGGCCCTCTCACCGGACGGCCGCTTTGCCCTGACCGGAGGCCTCGAGGGCACGATGCGATTGTGGGATATCCGGAACCGAGAGTGTCTGAGATCATTCGAAGGCCACATCGGTTCGATCCTGTCCGTCGAATTCACTCCCAATGGTCGGCGGTGTGTCTCGGCGGGAGACGACGGCACGATCCGAACGTGGTATCTCGAATGGAGCATCGGCCAGGAAGTACCAACCGATTGGAATGAGCAGGCACGCCCCTACCTCGAGGTCTTCCTCACCCGACATACCAAGGGTTCGGCGCGACCCCGTTGGAAGACCGAAGACTTTGAGGCCCTTCTGCAGGACCTCGAACGCAGGCGGCTCGGGCGGCTCGATCCCGATGAGGTCCGGGAAAAACTGGAGGCAATGGCAGCCCAGCGCATGGACCCGGAATTGAACACCATCGCGATCACCCGGCTCCCTCGGCGACAGGGTCCCGCCTCAGCATCCCGGCGGAAGGCGGCACGGGAAAAACTGATTCGGCGAATCGGCATCGGAAGCGCCACCGCCGCGTTGATCGTCATCGTTGGCTGGATTTTGTCTGCGGGCCGTCTCGACATCAACCCTCGCAGGGCTGCCGATATCCATCGGTTGGCATTCGAGGCGCGCGTGCCCTACGGAATTACGACCGGCCCTCTACCGGATTGCAGCCCGAGAAGATTTCGGGAGTATCTCGATACCTTCACAAAGGGACTGGACGAGCCTTATGAAATCGACGCGGCGGCCGAATGTCTCGCGCAGTTAAAAGACGGTCGAGCCGTGGCCCCCCTCCTCGACCTCTTTCGTCCCCGAGTTCTT
>CAYSHZ010000469.1:0-2713 GCA_964430905.1 uncultured Thermoanaerobaculia bacterium
GACTATGACGCCTTTAGTCGAGCGGACGACACTGCGGAGGAATTCGTTGTGCCGGAGAGTACCCTCACACAATCGCTGGGACTGGAGCTGACCTACTCTCGCGGTGGATATCGACTGAACGGCGAGGCCTTCACCTTTGATCGCTCCGATTGGGGCCCGTGGGGCATGCCCGGCAGCGGAGACTATGATCCCGCGCATCAGGATTACCTGCGCTGGCGCGTCGGTGTCGCCAAGTCGTGGTGGGTTTCCGGCTATACCAAGCTGGGTCTCAGGCTGGAACACCTCGACGGGAAGGATCTCGATCGGTTTTCGAAGTTCGGTTTTGACTACTTCGGGGATTCTCCGGTCGCAGGCTATCAGAATGGGCTTGTCACCGCCGAGAAAGCCGATGCTCTCCATCTCAGTTACGGCTTCAACCTGGCCGAACTCCTGCGTCTTGAGGTCCGGGGTGATGTCGCCTGGGCCAGCGACGAGGCCACCGGTCTGGACAACGAATTGCTGGCGGGCTTGAGTCTCAACGGGACCCTGATCGGACCCTGGCAGACCGTGATTAATTTTGACATCGGGATCCCCGTCGAGGGACCGGCCGACGACTTCACACTGTCGCTGGTGTTTCTCAAGTTGTTCTGATGGATCCGGGCGGGGCGACCGCCGAGGACCTGTTCCGTGACGGTTTTGAATCCGGGGATACATCCGCTTGGTCTGTAGCGTCGGGACGCTGAGATCTCGGCAACCCAAAGCTGTCGGAACGATCTTGGTTGATGCCTCCAGAAGGTATGCGGAGTTGGTCCCGGTTGCCGTTCCGGACGCCGCCCCGGACAGTGTCCTCTGAGGGTTTGATTGGAAGGAAAGACGGGGTGGGCCGTAGCCCACCCCGCGTAAATCATGGTGTGGTGGAAACCGAATGAGTCCCGGCCCTGGCCCTGGAGCCGACGGTTTCCCTAGAGCCCCCCGACCACGAGACTCCAGTTGTCCGAGGTACCGCTCTCGAAAGTGTCGGTGAATATCAAACTCACCGGGCCGCAGGGCGCAGAGCCCTCGATCCGGACGTCGTCGATGTTCCAGCCGGCGTAGTTCCAGGAACCGTCCGACGAGCCGTAGGTCCACTGGATTCGGACATCGGCATGGCCTGCGGCCTGGGCCGTGATGTCGATGATCTGCTCGGACCATGCATCGTCGTCGATCGTCTCCGAGCCGTTCTCCCAGAGAACGGTCCAGGCGCCCCCGTCGACCGAGAGCCGGACGCGGGCGTTGTCGTAGGTGTCCCTCTCTACGCCCAGCCACCGCCAGAAACTCAGCTGGACGGACGCGGCGGTCGTGAGATCAACCGACGGTGTCGTCAGCGTCAGCTCGTTGTTGCCGGCACTTGCCGGGGCATCGCCCGCAAGATTAACGCCGTAGACGTTGCTGCCGGTGTGGCCGGCGGTCGGGTCGGGATTGCCGTAGGTGTCCTGGCCCTGACCGGTCGGCTGCCCGAAGGCCCAGCCCGTCGTGGCGCTGAAGGAGCCGTTGTCGATCGTCCAACCGGGATTCGAGTCCATCGTTTCTTCGAAGTAGATGGCCCATCCGAGAGTGTCGGCCGAATACCATTGACCGCCATTGGTGTCGGTGGTTTGGTTGCCGACGCTATCGGTCGAACCGACGTCGAAGTAGATGTGTTCGCAGGCGTTGAGGCCCTCGATCGTCACCGTGTGGTCACCCTGAATCAGGGCGGGGTCGGAAATGACGTTGGTTGGGGGCGTTGTCGTTCCCCAGTGGACCTCGGTCGTGCCGGGTTCGTCAGTGAAGTAGGTGATCGTCAGGCTCTCCTGATCCGAACTGGTCTGGGGTGTTCCGACTCCCGGCGGCATGCAGTCAATCGCGGCCGTCGTGGTCTTGGTCTGGGGGCCGGAACCGGTGTCGGCGTCGTCATAGGCCACGGTCAGGGTGTCACCGTCGGAGACCACGACCGTGGTCCCCAGGGCAACACTGCCGTCATAGAAGTTGGTGTCGGCGCCGGTCTCGGTCAGGGTGACACTGACCGGGGCGCCGCCTGCCGAGACACTGACCGACAGGGTGTCCACGGCCAACGCGGTTGAGCCGGGGACGTTGGCATCCGCCACCCGAATGGAAGCTGTCGAAGAACAGCTGTAGACGGAGTGGTTCAGGCTGACCCTGGCGTCGTCCGACGCACCCAATTCAAAGGACTGCGGCACCAGGTTGAAACCGTGGATATGGCAGTGGGTCGGATCGCCGGTCACCGTGGCATGCACCACACCGCTGGAGTCGATCAGGCCGGCGCCGACCGAAGTGACGGTCGTCCCGGCGAGGGTGTAGAAGTTGACGATGGCCGCGCCGGCCTTGGCCAACGGGGCAGAGCCGACCGTGACGGTCAAGGAGGCGACTCCGCCCGAAACGGTGAAATCCTCGGGAGCGTCGATGGCGGAGGCCGCGGTGGTACGGGGCCAGAGAACTGCGGAGCCGAAGAGGGTGCTCTGCTCCATGAACTTGGTGCCCTCGGAGCTGTTTGTGTCGCCGTTGGTATTCATGCAGGCGATCTTGCCGGCGACGTGCTGGGCGCCGGCGGTGAAGTCGGTCTCGTTTCGGATGGTATCGACCACGCCCCGCTGCGCGTCGCAGGGGGGAACCCAGCTCTCGTTGGTGGTCGATCCCTCAAAGCTGACGGCGCCGCCGCCTTCGCGACGGAGCCAGCTCTCGGCGAAGCACTCGTCAT
>CAYSHZ010000470.1:0-2682 GCA_964430905.1 uncultured Thermoanaerobaculia bacterium
CGAGTACTTCGATGGTCACAGAAAACGACGAGAAGAACGGGAGGGGATAAACCCCTCCCCTACAAAGAAAAGCGTGGGCCCAAGGTCGATTCCAAAGGCCCCGATAACAATGCATTCGTAGGAGCGGGGTTTATCCCCGCCCGCCCGGGTATCCCAGGATCTTGCAAGGGGACAGGAACCGGGGCAGCATCCGGAGACCGCGTCCGTGATGACGCCCGAAAGGCAGCGCTAATTCAATGCCCCACATCCTCCTACGGCTGCGTCACGCTCCATGCATCGGTATTCCCTGTCTCGAAGAAGTCGAAAAAGATCGCGCAGTTGACCAAGTTGCAACTTCCCGGACGGGTTCCCGAGATCTCGACGTTGTCCAATTGCCAGTACCAGTCGTTGTTGCCGACGTAACGGAAGCGAATCCTGCAGTTGGTATGTCCCGCATAGGCTTCGAGCGAAATGGTCTCGTGGGCCATGTCGGCAGTGTCAGTCCCGGCGTAGGTCACCAAATTGGTCCATCCCCCCAGTTGGTCGGAGTCGATCTCGACCGTTCCCGCATCATCAGTCGAATAGGCGTTGAAGTAGTGGTCGTAAACCAGTTCAACGACGGTCGCATCCCCGGGGATGTTGAAGGCCGGAGTAATCAAGTGCTCGTCCTGGTTCTCGATCGGCGAGTAATTGACCCTCGCAACGTAGCCCCAGGCGCCACCCTTGTCGTATCGGGACCAGTCGTTGCCGTTCCACACGGCGGGACTCTCGTCGCCGAAATCCAAGATCAACCACCCGGCCGGCGGGTTGTCGCCGTCGGGGCCCCACGAGCCGTCGAAATCTTCCGACAGCAGCGTGAAATCGCCGGGAACGACCTCGCCTACTCCATGGCTGAAGGTGTCGGTGAAAACGCCTTGGTCGGTGGAGATGTCGATCTGGAAATCGACGGTCGTCCCGCAGACTGCGGTCAACGGCACAACAACCTCGAATGACGAAAGGGACTGTGCCGAGTCCTGCACGGGAATGTCGTCAAAGGCCGCCCCGGCGGTAACCATCGTTCCGCCTGCCGTCAGAACCGCTACGGTCGCAGAGACTCCCGTCAGTTCCTCGGTACCGGAATTGGCCAGTTCCACATCGAAGACGACGTGTTCACCCTGATCCCAGATGCCGTCCGCTACCGCTCCGACCCCGCAGGAGTCGCTGACGGTGGTCAGATCGGCCATGGCCGCGTCCGGACCACAGCTTTGGGGCGGGAAGGTCAGGGTCAGTTTCCACCAGTTGAGCGTCCCGGTGTCACCACCGGCGTCGTCAGTGATCTCCAGGACCCAATCGCCGGCTGAATTCTCTCCGTCCAACGCCGAGAGCAAGCCCTCGGGACGGAAGGACCCAGCAAAGGGCGCCGAACCTGCGGTGATCTCGGTTGAGGCCTCGTCGTCAAAGATCGTGCCCTGGAAGTTCTCGCCGGTGCCGCCGTTATCGGTGGTCAGCTCGACCCGGGTTCCCGAGGGAGAGACCAGGAAGATGTCGAGGTCACCGTCATAGGTATGGGTGATGTCGATCTGAACATCGACGTCGATGATCTGCTTGCCGACGGGGACGGCCAGTGTCGAAGTAATCGAGGAGGAATCAGGGATTCCCACCGGCGTGTCGGTCGAATCAAAGGTCGGATTCGAGGTCATCGGGGTCGAGAACTGGTAGTAGGCGCCACCGGCGGCATCGAGGGTCTCGTTACCTGACGGATCGGTCGAGGTGACGAAGAAGACATAGTCGGTGCATTCGGTCAGGCCCGTCACTTCCACCTGGTGGGCGGTGACGAAGGCGCTTTCAAAGGTCGTCACCGTGGGAGGCGGCGTCGCAGCCGGGCCGTGTGTGACCAGGCTGTCGGCGACCTCGTCGGTCGTCCAGAGAACGGTGACTCCCGAAGCATCCAGATCGGCGATCTGAACCGAGGAAATCACTGGGCCCTGGCAATCCACGGTCGCGGTGTCGGTCTTGGTGACACTCGTTCCGCCGAGGCCGTCATCGGCGTCGATATAGGTGACGGTGATGGTGTCACCGCCGCTGACCGACAGCAGTCCATCCGTTGCTACGGCGCCGGTGGTCGTAGGAATCGATGCCGTGAAGGCGCCTGAATTGGGAGGAGTTTCCACAAGGGTCACTGTCTCGCCGGCCGGTTCACTGTCACTCTCGATCACCACGTCATAGGTCCCGGCGCCGTTGAGATCGGCATCACCCAGGGTGATGGTCACGGTATCCGAACAGTTGTAGCCTTCGCGATCCAGGCGGATCCTACCGTTGCGATTGGAACAGTCGTCGTTGACGCTGGCCAGGGTTACTTCGATATCGTCCAGATAGAAACCTTCAAACTCGGCGCCGCCGTCAGACGAGAAGTGCCACCGGATCTGAACCTCCTGCCCGGCCCAGCCGGAGAGATCGTGGGTCCACTGGTTCCATCCACTGAGGGCGGTATTGCCGGCGGGTCCGTTGAAACAGTCCTGCGACGAGGGGTAGGCGCAGGCATTGACCGGCGGGTTGCCTGTGTCCGAGAAATCTCCAGGATACCCGCCGGTTGGATCGATGATCGTCCAGCTTCCGGCGCCGCAGTCGGGGTTGCAGTCGTTGATCTCGACGACCAGTCCATCCCAACCGACCTCGAGGTTGTAGTTCGCCCAGTAGGACAGCTGGGGCGCGCCCGCCTGAAGG
>CAYSHZ010000471.1:0-2666 GCA_964430905.1 uncultured Thermoanaerobaculia bacterium
CCATCGTCATCACCGCCACTACCATCAACAATCGCATCGCCTTCATCCTCGTCTCCTCTTCCCCCAAAGGGTCGTCTTCAATATTCAAACAGTGTATCAGGGGACGGGGATTTTTCGACAGGGCGGGCCACACCGTCAGGAGGCCGAAGAGATCGTACTGCAATGGATTTTGCCCCACTGAGAATCGGCCGCCTCCTCGAATACTGTGGCATCATGGATCAAGCAATCCGGGAACTCCGGAGGCCGGCGTACATCAAAGGAGGCGGTCATGACGACCGATCAGTGGAGGGTAGTTACAACGCTCCAGGGAAGTATCGAGGAAAACCAGCTCATGGCCTTCCTGGAGGCCAACGGCATCCCGGCCCGAAGCACGGGCGAAGCCCTTCGCCACACACATTCGATGACGATGGACGGCCTGGGGCGGGTGGAAATTCTGGTCCCGCCGGACCTCGTTGACGAGGCACGGGATCTTCTCCAAAAGGTTGAGTCCGGAGCGTTGCGGCTGGACGACGAGGACTGATGTACGAAGCAGAACGAGAATTTGCCCTTGAAGTTGCGGCTCAGGCCTCTCAACTGGCCCGACATGTTCAGGACGAGGTCGTCGCCAATTCCGATGCCCTGACCAAGGGTGACCGCTCTCCGGTGACCATGGCCGATCTGGCGATCCAGGCCGTCGTCAGCCGTCGTTTAGCCGAGACCTTCCCCTCCGACCATCTCCTGGCCGAGGAAGATGCGGTGGCCCTCGAGACCTCGCCGGAGATGGCCGAAAAGGTACTCGATCTCTCCCGACGGGCCTGCCCCGAATTCAACGCAGAATCGCTGTTATCGGCCCTGGACCGAGGGGACTACCTCGGCGGCGGAGACGACCGCTACTGGGTTCTCGATCCGGTCGACGGAACGAAGGGTTTTCTACGCGGCGATCACTACGCCATTGCCCTGGCCCTGGTCGATCGGGGCCAAGTGGTCGTGGGGGTTCTGGGGTGTCCCAACCTGGAGGTCGTACCGGGAAATCCAGAAGGGGGCGTCGGCTGCCTCTTCATCGCCGTTCGGAACCAGGGAACCATGGTCCGAGGCGTCGATGGCGGAGGCGAAACAGAGATCCACACCGATCAGATCACTGACCCGAGCCGCGCCGTGATGTGCGAATCGGTCGAGTCCGCCCACGCGGCCCACTCCGAACACGGCGCCATCGCAACTGCCCTGGGTATTACCGCTGATCCCTACCGCATCGACTCCCAGTGCAAGTATGCCATCGTCGCCCGCGGCGAAGCCTCGATCTACCTCCGCCTTCCCAGTGCCAAGGGTTACCGCGAGAAGGTCTGGGATCACGCCGCCGGCGCCCTGGTCATCGAAGAGGCGGGAGGCAGGGTCAGCGACCTCGACGGCCGCCCGCTGGATTTGACGTCGGGCCGTTTCCTCGGCAACCAACGGGGCATCATCGCAAGCAACGGCAACTTTCACGACACCGTCCTGGAGGCCGCGAGACGGGTCAAGGATCAAACAATCAGCATCGCATCGCCGTAGGAGAAGAATCGGTAACGCTCTCGGACGGCCTCGGCATAGACCTCAAGCATGCGTTCCCTGCCCGCCAGGGCACTGACCATCATCAACAGGGTGGATTTCGGCAGGTGAAAGTTGGTCAGAAGGGCGCCAACACCTCGAAAGCTGTAGCCCGGCGTAATGAAGATGTCGGTCGAATCCCAGCCCGCCACGACGTGATCCCCTCCCCGGGCCAGGGCTCCTTCCAGGGCTCGGGCCGACGTCGTCCCGACGCAGACGATGCGACGGTTCTCCTCCAGTGCCGCATTGACAGCACCGGCGGTCTCTTCCGAAAAGCAGTACTTCTCGGAATGCATACGGTGATCTGAGAGATCATCGACCGACACCGGCCTGAAGGTGCCGATACCGACGTGCAGGGTCAGGCGGGCAATCTCCGCCCCGGCGGCCCCGACCCTGTCGAGTTGGGCCTGATCGAAATGGAGACCGGCAGTCGGCGCGGCGATGGCACCGGGTGAGCTGGCATACACGGTCTGGTATCGCTCACGATCCTGAGGGCTCGGTCCGTCAGGACGACGGATGTATGGCGGCAAGGGAGTCGCGCCGATCAGATCCAGCCGTTCGAATTCCATCTGGGGATCGAAATGAAGACGCCAATGGCCCTCGCCGATGTACCGTTCCAACCGAACAACTCCCCCATCACTCAAAACGAGATCCTCACCCTCGTGAGCCCGGGCACTTGGCCTGACCAAGGCCCTCCATCGGCCCTCCTCCTCCATTTCCAGAAGAAAGATCTCAAACCGGCGTCCGGTTGGGCGTCGCGCTTCCAGGCGCGCGGCTATGACCCGGGTATCGTTGATCAGGAGCAGATCCCCGGGGTGCAACCACCGTGTCAGATCCCTGATCCCCTGATGAAAGACCTCGCCGCGAGGCCTATCGACGACCAGCATCCGGGAGTCACCTCTGTCCACCGCCTCTTGGGCGATCAGGTCCTCGGGGAGGTCGTAGTCGAAGTCCGCAGTCCGCATCCGGCAGATGGTAGCAGGGGCGACCTCCGGCCGACGCCGGGAGCCTTGGCTAGTTCCCGTCCGAAAAGTCTGGATGGGGACTGCGTAGTTCCCGAGGTGGAAACGAGCAATTTTTCGATAAGTTCTAGGAAGGCAAGGGGT
>CAYSHZ010000472.1:0-2651 GCA_964430905.1 uncultured Thermoanaerobaculia bacterium
CACTGTGACGGCACCTCTGCGATCGTCGATTGTTCCTATACGCCCGACTACTGCAAGACCATCAAATGGGAGTATTCTTCCGGTGGTTGGAAAACGCCGCGGTTGGTGGCGCAGGAGGGCGAGAAATCCCACAGTGTCCATGTGTTGTCGGGAGGTGAATGCTGTCTCAAGGATGGACCGCCCAGTGCGGATTTTACGATGGCGCCCAATCCGGTATTCACCGGTGACGAGGTCGTGTTCACCGACACCTCGCTCAAGAGTGGTGTGACCGAGCCGCCGAAGACCGCAGCTCTTGGATTCACCTGGTCGCCCATCGAACCGCAGATCGGTCAGAACGTCGTCTTGACGATCACCGGCGTCGGTGGCGTCGGTTCCGCCGAGTGGAACATGGGTGGCGCCGGGTGCGGCGAACTCCAGCAGACCTTTACCTGTGTGCCTTTTGGCCTTGCCGACTGTATGACCTCGGTCTACCAGTTCGCCGACGCCGGGACCAAGACCGTTCGTCTGACCATGAACGGCGGCCAGAACCCGGTGACCCACACCATTACGGTCCTCAATGAAGGCGAATGCGCTGGGGGCGGTGGTGGAGGGTGTTCCTACAGCATCACGCCGTATTCGAGGCAGTTCGGTCAGAGCGGCGGCATGGGAACCGTCGGCGTTTCGACATCGTCCGGCTGTGACTGGACCGCGACCGAGAGTGCATCGTGGATTTCGATCACCGGTGGATCCTCGGGAAGTGGCAGTGGCACAGTGTCATATTCGGTTGACGCCAACTCGGGCGGTGCCCGGTCGGCTGTGATCAGCGTGGCCGGCAAGAACCATACGGTTCACCAGGACGCCTACGAGGGTCCGCAGGATACCGAGCCGACCGCATGGGATTGGAAGATCAGTCTTAGCGGAGTGACGGTTGCAACCTCTGACCAGCCGACCTTCGTCTACGCTTTTGAAGATCCGGGTCTTTACGATGTACGGTTCGAGGCGATCAACTGCAAGGGCAGTGACGTTGCCTTTGGGCAGCTCCTGGTCGAAGAGAAGCCTGTCGTGATTCCCGAGGCTTTCCTCGTGCCCTCCGCGGTCCATGCCCCCGGTCTGAATGACACCACGTGGCGAACCGACCTCAGGATCTTCAACCCGGACGTCAACCCGGTGACCATGGAGATCGAGTACCAGCCGGAGAATACCGACAATGCAACGGCGGTCGGCCACGGCATTCTGATTAACGTGCCTGCCGGCGGGACCCGGGCCTATGATGACATCCTCCAGGTGATCCCCGGGATCATCGTCGGTGACGACGGTTCCTTCAGTGGGTCCTTGAACATCACCTACACCAACTCAGGGGACGAGGAAGTTCCGCCCCTGATTGTGTCCCGGACCTACAATGACACCGGCAACGGCACCTTTGGACAGTATGTTCCCGCAGTGCCGACCCTTCCTGCAGAAAACAACCGTCTCTTCTTGACCGGGCTGGTCCACAATCTCTACGCCCGAACCAACATCCGGTTGGCCAATATGAGTGACGAGAGTGTCGTTGCGACGATCACCGTGGTTGATCAGCATGGGGATGTGATCGGGGAGCCCGTCTATCCGACGGTCAAGGCCCAGAGCACGACCCAGGTCAACGCCATCGCCGAAGCGGCGGGTATCCTGACCCCCCTCAATATCTTCTCGGTTCAGGTCGATACCGGCAGTCCTGCGGTTTCCGCATGGGCGTCCGTGGTTGATAATCTCAACGGCGACCCGGTTCTCTTCTCGTCGGTTCTTGCGGAAGAGGACGACACCACTCTGTGGGTTCCCGGCCTGGCACGCCTGACCGGTAGCAACGACAGTGAGTGGCGCTCGGATTTGACCTTCTTCAATCCGGTCTCGGAGGATCTCAGCTTTGATGTCAGGTACATCCCGTCCGAGAGTCTCGGCATTCAGCCCTACCTGAAGATTCGGGGACAGCACCCGGGGAATGCGCTCTATTACATGGATATCCTGGGGTCAACGATGCTGCCTGCCGGGGAGGAGAGCAAGGGCTACTTCGTCATCCAGGGGTTCGGAGGATCTGGCCTTCCCCAGGTGGCTGCCAGGACCTACAACCTCGATATGTCCGGAGGAACCTTCGGTCAGAATCTCTTCGTCTTCCGCGGGAAGGATCTGATCCACGAAGACTTCCGGGGCTTCATTGCCGGCATTGCATTGTCGGCGACGGATGCCACCGGGTTCAGAACCAACCTCGGGCTTCTCAATACCGACGAGACCAACTGGGCCGAAGTGCGGTTGACGGTTCTTGACGAAGAGGGTGTGGCCACGGGCGACGTGGTCGATCTCTGGCTCGGACCCGGTCAGTTCAAACAGTTCAATCTGGCTGACCGGCTTAACCTGCCGGCTGTGGATATGGATGCCTCGGTGGTCATCAAGGTTCGGTCGGGCGGGGGTGTTGCGGCGTATGCTTCGACCATCGACAACAGGACGCAGGACCCGATCCTGATCCCGGCGGTTCCCGACATCCATCAGTTCATGCGCTGATTGGAGATTTCCATAACACAACGGGGCGGCTTCGGCCGCCCCGTTGTTTGTTGAGATGTTTGTGGAACTCGATACTCAGAGGTGCAGGGTTGAGCTGCTTGCAAAATTCAGGGAACCCCGGGCGGGGATAAACCCCGCCC
>CAYSHZ010000473.1:0-2646 GCA_964430905.1 uncultured Thermoanaerobaculia bacterium
AAAACCGCCCGCACCCGAAGGTGCGGGCTTGATAAGAAAACTCAACCGGAACTATTCGATTGAGAAACTTTGGAGTTGAACGGGCACCATGTCCGGTCCGATGTAGGCATCGTCGAGGTTGACGGTGAAATCGGCGTTCGCGGTGCAGCTCAGCCGGATCTCGACGGCAACGGCATCCTGGGTTGCAGTCAGGGTGACGTTGGTGTCGTTGATCTTGGTCCAGACGCCGGCCGGAATAGTCGTGTTGTCGCGGAAGGCCTGGTCAAGGGCCCCGGAGCTGCAGTCGGCCGAACCTGAGGTGAAGAGAACGACGCTGCACTGGTTGACCGTGCCTGAGGTAATGTTGGCCCATCCACCGAAACCCAGCGTGTCGCCGGAAGTGACGCTCAAGGGCATGCAGTATCGGGCGCCCAGCAGTGAACCCCACCCCATGGGCGGAGCGCCATTGTCGTAGGAGGTTCCGGACATCGTGCCTGCGGAAGTACGACCACCGGTGGCCGATTGGACGACGGTACCCCACTCTGGATCTCCCGCCATTTCCGGAACCATGTTCCACCAGCCGGTCGTCTCATTGACCGATGCTGCGGAGTCGAAGCCGCAGAGGTCGTTCGACAAGATGTTGGACGGATCACCACACTGGCTGAAGGCCGGGCCGGCCGAAACCAGGGCTACGAATACAACAATCAAAAGGGTTCTTCTCAACATTTCTTATTCTCCTTGTAGTCTTGGGTCCATTGGTGTTTATTCAATCGAGATTTATTCTCGGGTTGTTTGATGTCATCAGATGTTCTCGGGTTCTCCATTCACTGCCCAGAAACGACTGCGGACCACCACCACCGGCCTCCGCTTTCGAAGCCGTCGACGAAGAGCGATGTTGGGATGGTCGCCATGTAGGCGTTCAGGTATCCGTTGGTATCGACGACCGTTCCGACGATGGTCGAACCGTCGGCCGAGATATCCCGGGCTTCCGCCAGGTACAGACCGTCGGGAACAGTCACACCCAGGCTGGTGAGATATTCTTCGATCTCCTGCATGCCGTCGGCCTGGGTCCACACGAAGCCCTTCCAGTTTTGGGATGCCGCGTCTCCACTGAGGCCGACGAGCGTGCCGTTGTCCGCAATGGAAGTTGCCATGGCCGAATGGAAGGGGTTATCGACCAGTTTGCCCAGGTCAACCCACCCGCCGGCATCGGTGAAGTAGAAGGCTGTTTCATAGTCGGCGCCGGGCACATAGGCCGACCCAACAATGATTCTTCCGTCTGTGGAGACGGAGTAGGCCTCGCCACAGATCTCTGCACCAAGGAAAAGATCCACGGCGCCTTCGTCAGTCCATCGGGCCGGGCGCCGGCATCCGGTGTCGACGTTTTCGAAGAAACCGACCACAACCGATCCATCACCGGAAACGCCGTTGGCCCTGCTGCTCAGGATGTCCCCGGGCTGTCCCAGTCCGACCATCCCCCCGACCGCATCCCAGGAGAAGGCCTCGGCGGTTTGGTCGGCCTTCCAAGCCAGGCCTGCGGCAACGGTTCCGTCATCATTGAGGGCATAGCCGGTCCCGAGGCTCACGCGGCCGGACGGGGGGCTGGGGATCAAGCCTCCGATGGAGACCCAGCCTCCGGCATCGGTGTAGAGAGAGGGAGCGAAAACGCCTGTCCCGTCATCGACAGTAGAAAGTATGGTCGAACCGTCGCCCGAGACGGCGGCGGTAAAGGTGTTGTTCCAGTCGGCCCCGGACAGAAACTCGGTGCCGGCGGCTTCGGTCCACCTGAAGACCGTTCCGTCCTCGACGCCGACGACCACGGACCCGTCGGCCGAGACGCCCCGAGCCCAGAACGACACAGAAGTTGACCCGGAACCGGGAATCAGTTCAAACGAGGCGTCCTGTGCGTCGGCCGGTGCGCTCCAACCGACGGTGAGGACAATGAGGACGATGCAGAAGACACAGAGGTTGTTCTTTTTCATGGGATCACTCTCCTTGTGGCACTGTTTGATCGTCGGTACTTCTGGATTCACCCGACAATCGGCTGGAATCTCCAGTTTCGGACGCCACGAGATCTCGTGGAGGTACCAGAAACCTCACCAGGGATCTCAGGCGGCTGATGACATCGGACTTCGAGACGCAGTCATCCGCTCCCGCCAGGAGGGCCTCGCCACGAATGGTGATCCTGTCGAAGAAGGTCATCATGATGACCACCGTCCCGGGCCAGCGATCCTTGACGGTACGTACCAGTTCAAACCCGCTTCCGTCGGGAAGAACGGCATCGACAAGTACGACGTTGGGGCAAAACAACTCGATACGCTCGGTCGCCTCGCGCCCGGTGTGGGCCCGACCGACGATCTCAATCTCCAGATCATCCTCGAACCAGTCCATGAGGCCGTCGATGAAATCGTCATTCTCAGCAACCAGAAGGATTCGGAAGGGACGCGGGCGGGGGGTGTCATATTCCACACCCGAATGGTGTCGGAAATGACTTGGAGGGCCAATCGGGGAAACCCCTACGATTCGGAGAACTTTCCCTTCAATCGAGAGGAAAAGTCCCTTCAGATGGAAGTCTGAGGCAAATCATGCCCATTCCTGCGGGTTTTCTTGCGGTGAAATATTCCGTTGGTCAGCGTCAGGGTCGGTATCAGATGACAGGGGTAGGGG
>CAYSHZ010000474.1:0-2637 GCA_964430905.1 uncultured Thermoanaerobaculia bacterium
CTACGGGCGATTCCAGCGTTTTCCCCCTCGGAGGTGGTCCCGTCTATTCGGCAGGAGGGACGGCCCAATTGCAGATTTCGGTTCCGGAGGATCCGGCCGGGACTCCCCTGACGGCATTCGAGCTGACCATCGACGGGATGACGGCCGCCAGGTTGAATGATCCGGCCTCGACGACCTCCATGGCACTCCTTTACCTTTCCAACCTTTCCGACGGTGCGCACACCATCGCCGAGCGTTTCGACTATCCGACCGGTCGGCAGGGCCTGCTGGGGCAGTGCGCCCGCTCCTGGAATCTGACGATTGACCGGGCGCCACCGGAAGTTGAAATCCTCGCACCGGTGGACGAAGCGACCCTGTGCCCGGCGAACGGTATCGTCACCGTTGCAATCAACGCCGGCGACACCATGGACGTTGCTCTTGAAGTCGGACTGGTCGTCGATGGGGTCGAATTTGGGAACTCTCTTCAGATCGACACTTCCACCCTTGCGCCCGGGCGCCATGACTTGGCGGTTCGCGTCAGAGACGACGGTGGGCTTTCGGCCTGCGACACGATTGGTTTCTACATCGGAGAACAGCCCGGCAACACGGGCCTGACGGCCGCCCCCTTCCTCTTCTCACCTACCAACACGACCGGCGCCCCGACGACTACCGACCTTTCCTTCAACGCACATGTCCCGGTGACCTTCAGCTCGGAGATTCGTTCACTCCAATCCGGCGAGGTCGTCAATGCCACGTCCGGCCAAGCCGATCGAGACGAGACAGTCGTCCGAACGTGGGATGGTCACGATACTCTGGGCGCACCGCTCCCGGACGGACTGTTTTCCGTTACCGTTCGGCTGGAGAACTCGTGCGGCGCCACCTCTGTGGCAACCATTCCCAATCAGACCCATGGACACAATAACCCGATCGAAATCGACACGACTCCGCCGATCGTTCAGATCAGCGAGCCGGTCCCCGGAATCGAGGTTGGGGCCGCAGTTGAAGTCAAAGCCCTGGTGGAAGACATCAACCTCCTTGACTGGAACATTGAGGTCCGATCTATCGACGACTGTGACGAGTGTTGGGTTTCTGTGGCCGCCGGCATCAACCAGACTACGGACGATGACGATTTGCTCGGTGTCTGGGAAACCGCCGGTTTCGAGGCGGGACAATACCTCATTCGGGTTTCCGCCATGGACTGGGCCGGAAACCTCACCGACCCGGGCCCGATTCAGATTACCCTGCGGAACCAAGCCCTGATCGAAAGGTTCTCCGCCAATCCGCCGTTGATTTCTCCGGGTGGTGACGGGATTCTCGATTGGGAGGATATCGAGTTCTCCCTGGTTCAAGATGCCGTTGTGACCCTGCGAATCCTGGACGACCAGAACACCGTGGTCCGGACATTCAACGATTCCGAAATCTTGGCCGGTGGCCCCGGATCCTGGTTCGGTCTGGTGTGGGACGGAGTTGATGATGCCGGAGTGGCCGTGGCCTCGGGATCCTACACGATTGTCCTCCAAGCCGACGATCCCGCCCAGCCTCCGGTCATCCCGTCGGAAACGGAAAGCCTGACCGTGGTCGTGGATATGACGCCACCGGATGTCGAGTTTCACCAGCCGGCCGATGCGGCCCTGGTAGGACTGCCCGTCGAGATCGTTGCGACGGTTGACGATCCCAACCCCGGCGACTACGTCTTGACTCTCTCGGGCCCGGCAGGATTCCATCAGGTTCTGAAGTCCGGGACCGGAAATATCGACTCGTCGCAGATGGCCTTGCTGTCCGGAATCTCCGACGGTCCCTACGAAACGTGGCTCCGTTCGACGGACCGTGCGGGCAATACCGCGGAGATCGGGCTCCATCTGACGATCGACTCGACGGTCCCCTCGGTGACGATGCTTTCGCCCCTTGCGGGCGCTGCCCTCAAGACGACAGAGGGTCGGATCCACCTGCGTGCCCAAATCGAGGAAGATCACCTGACGGACTTCCGTTGGTCCGTTGGGCCGGGCGAAGATCCCCAGGACGGCGACTTCGTTGAAATCGGCTGGGGGTCATCGATCCCGGCCGGAGGCGTTGTAGAAGAGCTTTGGGACGCAGCTGCCCTGTCCGACGGTCCCGTAACCCTGCGCCTCAGGGCGACGGATGAGATGGGATTGATCGGGGAGGCCCGCCGACCGATCGTTATCGACAACACGGCGCCCGATGTCGAACTGACGGCCCCCTCGGACGGGGCGAAGCTCTGGGCGCCAACGACGATCGAAGGGCGGATCAGTGATTCCACCCTGGCTCGATGGGAACTTCACTCCATCCGTGCCGATGGCACGTCCGCCCTTCTCGCCCATGGTATCCAGGCGCAGGCCGGACCGATGGCATCCTGGGATCCACTGCCCCAGGACGGCGTCTACGAACTCGTTCTGGACGCCGAAGATCGGGCCGGAAACCGGGCCGAAGGGCGCGTCGCCGTCTCCATCATCACCGAAATTCCGTCGGCGCCAATTGATCTGACGGCTGTCCTGGTCAACGGGCACGACGCCGTTCTGAGCTGGTCCCCGGGCCCGGGTATCGTTCCCTCCCGTTACAGCGTCTACCGTGACGGGACGTTCAGGGTGAGCGTCTCCGGGACGACGACATGGACTGATTTTGGACTCGATGAAGGCGCCT
>CAYSHZ010000475.1:0-2619 GCA_964430905.1 uncultured Thermoanaerobaculia bacterium
ACGGTGTAGCTTTCCGACTCGACTGGTTTCTCGGCTCCCGGCTCAGACATGTCCTCGGGTGATTGAAGGCCGGTGTCGATCAGGCGGCGCCATCCGCCGTCAGGCATGTTGGTCACCGGGGGTAGCTGGAATTCCAATGGTCCGGTCCATGCGTTGAACATCAGATGGCCGAGCATCGTTGGCGAGAACCGAACGGTGACTGCAATGCTCCGGCTGGAATCGGACCAGTCGGGTTGGTTCAACTCAACGCCGTGCCAACGGATGAAGGAGGCTCTGAGAACCTGATCGAGGGTCATGCCTTCTGCGATGGCCAGATGATCCGGGTTTCGCCGGAATGCGACGAGGGCCTTGACGAAGCGGTGGATGTCGCCGTGGTGCTCCAGCAGGCGCCAGTCGAACCAGGAGATCTCGTTGTCCTGGCAGTAGGCGTTGTTGTTGCCCTTCTGGGTTCGACGGATTTCGTCGCCCATCAGGAGCATGGGTGTTCCCAGTGACAGCAGGGTGATCGCCAGGTGGTTCTTGACCTGGCGGTTTCGCAGACTCTCGATGTCCGGGTCGTCAGTGGGTCCTTCGACGCCGCAGTTGTCGCTCAGGTTGTGGTTGGACCCGTCCTGATTGTTTTCTCCATTGGCCTCGTTGTGCTTGGTCGCATATGAGACCAGATCGTTGACGGTGAAACCATCGTGGCAGGTAATGAAGTTGATGCTCTGTTCCGGCTCCCGTCGCTCGTCACGGTAAAGGTCCGGGCTGGCAAGGAGTCGCTCCGGAAGGCGTTTGACCGAGCCTGGATCGCCCCGAACAAAACGCCGAACATCATCCCGAAAGACACCATTCCACTCGGTCCAGCGGTCACCGAGGAAGGAGCCGACCTGGTACAGGCCGCCGGCATCCCAGGCCTCGGCTATCAGCTTGGTGGTGGCCAGAACGGGATCGGTCTCGATGTCCCAGAGGATCGGGGGATTCTCCAGGGGCTCTCCATCCTCGTCGCGAGATAGAATCGAGGCCAGATCGAAACGGAATCCGTCGACGTGCATCTCCTCGACCCAGTAGCGAAGGCTGTCCAGGATCATTCGTCGAACGACGGATCCATTGGCATTGAGAGTGTTGCCGGTTCCCGTATAGTCCGCGTACCGGGCGGGGTCCTCCAAATCCAGGATGTAGTAGGTCGGATTGTCCAGGCCCTTGAGGGACAGGATGGGCCCGCGGTCGTCTCCCTCGGCCGTGTGGTTGTAGACGACATCCAGGATAATCTCGATGCCTGCCCTGTGGAGGGCCTTGACCATGTCCCGGAACTCCCTGATCGGTCCGAGCGGGCTTGTGTCCGAGGAGTAGGCTGCATGAGGCGCGAAGAACGAGACGGGGCAGTAGCCCCAGTAGTTGGTCAGGCCGGCGGGAGCGTCCTGGGAATCGAACTGAAAAACGGGCAGCAACTCCACGGCTGTGATGCCGAGGTCAATGAGATAGGGGATCTTCTCGACCAGTCCGGCATAGGTGCCGCGGAGGGAAGGGTCGATTCCGGACGAGGGATGGCGTGTGAAACCGCCGACGTGCATTTCGTAGATGATGGTGTCGGAGTAGGGGATCCTCAGTGGTGTGTCACCCTCCCAGTCGTATCCTCGCCGATCGGTGACAATGGTCCGCATCGCGGTGACCGTCGTGTCCTGGCGGCCCTGTGCCGCATCCCGGCTGTAGGCATCGGGAACTCCAACGGCGCAGGAATAGGGGTCGAGCAGGAGTTTGGAGGGGTCAAACCGAAGGCTCGGATCACCGTTTGACGGACCGTCGGCTCGCCAGCCATAGACCCGTCCGGCTTCCAGGTTGGGAATCTCGATGTGCCAGTAGTGAAAGGTCCGGTTGGTTCTTCGATCGAGAAGGTAGACCGCGCTGGGCCGGGTGTCGTTGATGTCGTTGAAGAGGACCAATTCCATGCGGGTCGCAGTCCTGGAGTAGACGCTGAAGTTGACGCCCCGTGGGGTCGGGGTCGCTCCCAGGGGAGAACTGCGGCCGGGAAGGATGCACATGCCTCATGGTAACCCGACTCCGAAAACCGCGGGCGGACGACGAAAATACGGGGCGGCCGCGGCCGCCCCGTTGTGGAGAAAATTTGGCTTGAAAAGAGATTAACGGCAGGGTTTCGAGTGTTTCTTTCCGCCTCGGCGCCCCTGCATCTCGCTCCTGATCTGTTGAAGTGTTTCGCGCTGTTCCGGGGTCAAGATGGAGAGGACCGCGGCCCGGGTCTGCATCTGATGCACCATCAGATTGGCATGGAGGGCGGCCTGATTCTCGGCAAACTGACGGGTTGCCGCCTCGTCAAAGACCGCAGGATCGTTGGACTCCTGCCATGTGTCCCTCTGGGTACGAAGCTGCTCACCGAGGGCTTCGAATCGGGGACGGGCGTTCTCGAGGATCGACTCGATCTGGTCGATCTGTTCATCGGTGACATCGAGGTCGTTGGCGTTGCGAAGCATGTGCAGGAGGTGCTGGAAATTTCCTCCCCCTCCCATCATTCCCTCCGGCGGACCATCGCAGTGGCCGGGCCCCTGGTGAGAACCGCGAGGCCCTCCATGGGCGACAGCCAGGCCGGTCATGCCGATCAGGGCGGTGACGAGGGTCAGCGAA
>CAYSHZ010000476.1:0-2607 GCA_964430905.1 uncultured Thermoanaerobaculia bacterium
TCAGCGCCCTTTTGTCCAGTCCCAAGTCCGTCCTATTGGGCGCGGCGGCCCAGGTTGGGATCTTCTCGACCTTCCTGGGCGCCCTGTGGCTGGGATTCTCTCCTGCCCACGCAGCCGCCATCGGCATCATCGGAGGCGCCGACGGTCCGACGGCCATCTTCCTGTCCTCCCGGTTGGCCCCCTCCTTGATCGGGCCGATCGCGATCGCCGCCTACTCCTACATGGCCATGGTGCCGATCATCCAGCCCCCGATCATGAAACTCTTGACGACCCGAGAAGAGCGCCTGATCCGAATGAAGCCGGGGCGCAAAGTCGGCAAACGCGAGAGGGTCCTCTTCCCCATCGCCGGAATGATCGTCACGGCCTTGGTCGCACCGGGAGGTCTGCCGCTTCTGGGCATGCTGTTCTTCGGCAATCTGCTCAAGGAAAGCGGCGTCACCGGACGGCTTTCCAAGACCGCATCGACCTCCCTCTTGGACATCTGTACCATCCTGCTTGGTGTTGCGGTTGGGGCCTCGACCTCGGCGCAGGTCTTCTTGACCCGCCAGTCCATCCTGATATTTGTCTTAGGGTGTGCAGCCTTCGCAGTGGCCACCGCCGGCGGCGTGCTCTTTGCCAAGTTTCTCAATCTGGTCAGTACGACCAAGATCAATCCCCTGATTGGCGCCGCCGGCGTCTCCGCAGTTCCGGACTCCGCCAGGGTCGTCCACCACGTCGGACAGGAAGAGGATCCAACCAACTACCTGTTACAACATGCCATGGGCCCGAACGTTGCCGGCGTCATCGGCTCGGCCATCGCCGCCGGCGTGTTTCTCGGGATTTTTTAGGAGGTCTCATGACCCAACTGATTGCCTGCGTGCCCAACATTTCAGAAGGCCGGGATCAGCAGTTCATTGACGATCTGTCGGCCCGCCTGGAAAACGTCGAGGGGCTGATCCTGCTGGACGTCTCCGTCGATCATGACCAGAACCGAACCGTTCTCTCCTTCACGGGCGCCAAAGAAGCAGTTTTCGAGGGCGGATTGCTGCTCTACGATCTCTCGCTGAAGAAGATCGACATGCGACGGCACGAGGGTGACTATCCCCGCGTCGGCGCCGTCGACGTCTTTCCCTTCGTCCCGCTCAAGAACGCCGACATCGCGGATGCCAAGGCCTTTGCGGACGAATTCGCCGAAATCGTCGCAGAGAAATTCTCGCTCCCCGTCTACCTCTTCGGCGCCTCCGCCCGCTACCGCTACCGGGGCGATGTACAGAACATCCGCCAGGGCGAGTACGAAGGCTTTGCCGAGAAGATGAAGGACGTCCGGTGGAAACCAGACCTTGGACCCAATACCTTCCCGCCGGACAAGGGCGTGACGATCATAGGCGCCCGCCAGCCCCTGATCTCCTTCAAGGCCTACCTCTCGACCCACGATCTGGAGACTGCAAAGGAAATCGGTCACCTGATCGCCGACACGTCGGGCGGCCACATCAGGGCGATTCCGGGCCAGGACCACGGCGACGGCCACGTCTACCTCTCGGTGGCCATCACCAACTACCTGACGACACCGCTCTACCGGGTCGTCGAGAATATCCGTCTTGAGGGCCGGCGCTTCGGCGTCGAGATTCGCCGAACCGAAATCACCGGACTGATCCCCGAGGTCGTCTTGATCCGGGCCGCCGAGTACTACCTGGGGCTCCAGCACTTCGACCATGAGACCCTCCTGGAACGCAATATCCAGAAGCACCTGGACGAGAAGTTCCTCTTCGGTCGATAGCAGGGCGCATATCGGCCTTGGCTTCTTGGTGAAATACCTTCCTCGGCCCGTTGTGTCTGAACAGTCAAAGAACGGGAGGGGATCAACCCGCCCCTACAATGAATACCGAAAGGGCGGAGAGTATCCTTGTGTGGGTCTCCATGAATACTGCAGTCCATTGATGAGACTCAGACCCTCGACCTGGCCTACCCCACTCAGGTATCCTCCACCGATGAGAATTATCACCCGCGTCTCAATCGTTTTCGCCCTGGGATTGGCACTCATGCTTTCCGGTTGTTCCACTCTTCATATCGACCACGAGTGGGATCGATCTGCGGACTTCAGCCAATACTCGACCTTTTCCTGGATTCCCCAGAATGAGGGCCCCTCGGGAGAACAACAACTCCCCGAGCACCTCGATATCAGGCTCCGCCGGGTGGTCGATGACATTCTCCTGGACCAGAAGGGCCTCCAGAAGGCTGTTGCCCTGCCCCAGGCTGACCTCCTTCTGGCGTACTACATCGACGTTGAGAAGGAATTGCGGGTCGATTACGCGGTCTATGGCAGCTACTACGGTGGCTATGGCTATGGCGGCTGGTCGGGCTACGGCTACGGCAATCCCGCCTATGCACCCGGCGGCGGTTCGGTTGCCAAGGTCCGAGAATATTCAACGGGAACCCTGGTCTTGGACATCGTTGACCGCAAAAACAAGACCCTGGTCTGGACCGGGATCATCGAAGGCGACGCCAAGCACCAGAATCCCTCCGGTCAACGGATCGAAAAGGTCATGACCGAGATGCTCAAGGGCTTCCCACCAAACTAAGCTACAATCCGCCGCCCGGCCTCAACGCCGGGCGGATTTGAAATAGGAG
>CAYSHZ010000477.1:0-2592 GCA_964430905.1 uncultured Thermoanaerobaculia bacterium
CGTAGATGACAAAATGAAGTTCCTGGTCCTCGTCGATATAGTCCGAGGAGTTCTCAACCAGGGCGCCCGCGACCTGGACCCTGGAGTGGGTCCTCATGGCCTCCTCGAAGGAAACGTAGGGCGTCAGATTCGACTTGAACGACGTGCCACCATAGGCCAGGAAGGCAAGGATCAGCACGCCTCCGATCGCATACCAGAGTTTACGTTGCCTATTCATGGTCGAGTCTGGAAACCTTCCGGTCCACCGAAAAAACGTATCCAAAGAGGGCAACCCAGATGATCATCGTCACCAGGGCGAGCCCGGTCAGTCCACTCATTACAGCACCTCCTCTTGGCGCCGACGCCGGATAGCATCGATCCGGCATTCGATCTTGTAGATCCAGGAAAAAAGGCCGGTGAAACCAGCCAATGAGGCCATCAGAACCATCGTGTACCTGGGATCGAAATCGTTGTTCCCACGGCTGTTGATGATGGTGTCCGGGTGCAGGGACCAGTAAATGCGAGGCACGACGAACACCAGAAACGGAACGGTCACAAACGCCAGAATCGCATAGACCGCGGCCAGGGCAGCCCGGCGCTCGGGATCCGGGACGGCAGACCTCAAGGCAAAGTACGCCGCGTAGATCAACAGGAGAATCGTGATCGAGGTCTGGCGGGGATCCCAGTTCCAGAACGCATTCCACATGATGCGGGCAAAGATGGCTCCCGTCACTGTCGCCAGGACGGCGAACAGAAGGCCAAGACGTGATGCCACGGTCGCGCGAATATCATCCGCAGGATCACGGTGCATCAAATACTTGATCGAATAGACACAGGAAACCATAAACGCCAGGACGCAGACCCAAGCCGTCGGAACGTGAAAGAACACGATACGAGAACTCTCGCCGATGAAACCCTCGGCGGGATGTACCCAGAAGAAGGCCGCCCAGATCACCCCGAGCATCCAAACGAGCAGGAACCACTTGAGAACGGTACCGATCTTCATCTCACTCCCTGTGTCACGCACCACTCAACTACAACCGAAACGGGGTCTCTTCTATTCTTCGACGAGATAATTCCTGGTTCCCGGCATTCGACCCAACCCTGAGGTAGGCCTCCTCGGCCCGGTAGGAGGAACGGACAAACGGCCCCGCGATGACCTCAAGGCCGAGTTCTTTCCCCGTGTGCTCGAGCGCCTCGAATTCTTCCGGGGACCAATAGCGCGAGACCTCGACTTGCTTGGAGGTCGGTCTGAGGTACTGACCGATCGTTACGACCTGACATCCTGCCTCCCTGAGATCACAGAGTACATCTTCAACCTCGTCTGCGGTCTCACCCAGCCCCACCATCATCCCGGACTTTCGGATGATGTCCGGCGCCCGCTCAGTAACCCGCTTCAGAACCTCCATCGCCCACCGATACCGGCCCGAACGGCGAACCTCCCGGTAAAGCCGGGGAACGGTTTCGACATTGTGGTTGAAGACGTCGGGGCCGGCATCGATGATCTGATCGACCGCCTCCATGTCTCCCCTGAAATCCGGAGTCAGAACCTCGATCTTCGGTGGAGGATCGATGGATGACTTGAGCAGTGCAATGGCCTCGACGAAAGCCCCTGCGCCACCGTCATTCAGATCGTCCCGATCAACCGCCGTTATGACAACAAAACCCAGCTCCATTGACCGTACGGCCTCGACCAGTTGGCGGACCTCATCCGGGTCAATCGCTTCCGGCCGGCCATGAGCGATGGAACAGTAGCTGCAGTCCCGGGTACAGATGCGCCCGTTGATCAGAAAGGTCGCCGTGCCATGCTCGAAACACTCCGAACGGTTGGGACACCGGGCCTCCTCGCAGACAGTGTTGAGACCTCCGCTGCGCATTCGGCTCTTAATCTCATGCAGTTGATCCAGCCGCAACTTACGACCACGAATCCACTCCGGCAGAGCCGGCGCAGGTGTACGCCCCCCAAAGGTCACGGCCTGACAACCCACGCGTCGGGGAAACCACCCGCCTGCATTCTCCGCATGACACGCTGGGCCGAGTCATGATCCGGGAAGGGTCCGATCCTCAGTTTGAGCAGGATTCCACCCCCTGCCACCCGAGTCTCGACGATGTGGTGCTCGGAATTGGGGAAACCCAGATCGACCACCTTGCGCCTGGCCTTCTCAATCGTCTGAATATGACTGGAGGCCACAACCTGAACCTGGAACCCCTCATCCACTATTGGAGGACTCGGGGTTGAAGAAGCCGGAACGGGGCTCGGCTTCGGCGTCACCGTTGCCTGGGGTCTGACCGTCGGCTTTGGGGATGGCGTCGGGGTTGGAGTCGGCTCAACGGTCACCACGCCCGGTGTCACAGTCGGTTTCACGGGATCTGGCGTTGCGACTGATGCGACAATCTCGGATTCTCGCGAATCTTCGATCTCGACCTCGGTGATCTCGCTCTCGGAGACACCTTTTTCGACAGATTGAGCGACCGATCCACCAAGCGTCGACCACGCGGCGCCATACCCGCCGACAAAGGCCAAAACCATCAACCCTGCCAGGACCACCAGCAAGATCGCCAGCCAGCGCGGCGTCAATTCGATCACGTAATAGGTTCGGGACATGGCGTCCT
>CAYSHZ010000478.1:0-2562 GCA_964430905.1 uncultured Thermoanaerobaculia bacterium
GTTGAAGACCTTGGCGTCGAGAATCACGCATGGCACAAAGAATTTCTGTTCGAGTTCCTGTTGCCATTGTTTTCGGAGCATGGCCGGGACGATGATCAGGATCTTGCGGCGACGTTCCGCCCACCGTTGGGCCAAGACGATACCCGCCTCGATAGTCTTGCCGAGGCCGACCTCGTCGGCGAGAATCGCGCCGTTTGACAGCGGTGAACGGAGAGCGAACAGGGCTGCATCAATCTGATGCGGGTTGAGATCAACTCGGGCGTTGGCGATCGAACGGGAGAGGTTTTCAATCGTGCCACCGGAGCCTCGGAGGTTCAGGGCGTGTGCCCAGTACTGGGAGTGGTAGTGGGTGGTCACTTCAGGATTCGAACCGGCCTCATTCGCCGGTCGCCAGGAAATACACCGGCATCAGCGGAAGCCGGGCCTTGTCCTCATCGTCCAGTTTCGGAAAGAAATCCTGCCAGAGCTCCAGGAATCTCGGCAGGTCAATGAGTTCGACGTGGACAAGCGAGTCACGAGCGCCCATCTTGGCGTCAGCGGTGAACCCCCCTGAGGAAATGAAGATCCCCACATCCCCGTCCTTTCGAAGAATTCCCATCAGCTGTCGGATCTCTTGCACGGTTGCCGAGGACTCGCGGTGTTTGACCTGGACCTTGATCCGCGGAGAATCCGTTCCGAGAGGGTCCCGGTAGGCGGCAATATCGATCCCGCCATCCTTCCCCTTGGGCGCCACGAAAGGCGTGTAGTAACCCATTCCCCGCAAGAGGGCTGCGGCCAGGTCCTGAAATTCATAGGGGTTCTTTGCTCGAATATGCTGCTCAAGGCCCTCGGCGGCAAACTGTTGAATCTGCTCCATCGCCATCACTTGCTCGGATGTTTCATCGACGCCATCAACTTCATTGGGATCGACTGTCTCCGGCTTTGGATTCTCGGCTCGCCATTTTCGGTAGGCGGCAGTCGCCTTTTTGAGGATTCCGGCTCCACCCAGGGGTATGAGGGCTTCCCCCTCCGGAGTGAGATGCCAGACGCCACGTTTTTTGACGAGGAACCCCGCCTTCACGCAGTCGATGGTGTAGAAGTGAAGGACAGACTGCCAACGAACATAGCCCGATTTTTCAAACCGCGCCTTGGCCCAGTCGTTCAGCTCAACTCGGGCGCCGGCCTCCCGGATGACATCGCGGCCTCTCATCTCACCGCCGTTCTCCTTGAGGATTTCGAAAGCTGCAAAAATCAAGCGCTGTGCCAACTCAAGCGTTGGCGCCACCGGTTCATTGGACATCATTCTTCTCCTCTATATTCCCCGGGCCGGGTTTGTGCGATGGGTTGGGCTGAATCCCTCTCGATTCGAAAATACAGTCATGATTCGAAAAGAGACCACGCCGAGACCTGGTGGGACTCAGTTGCCGACCCTCAGTTTGGTCAATATATGTCGATTTCCGCATCAGCCTGTCCTTGCCGATTCAATGGCGACCCGGTCCGACCAAACAAAATATTGTGTTCAGGCCACCGAGCCCGTCGGTTGAGTATACCTGCCCCCTAATCGGTTGGGTTCTGGGATCTCGTCCATGATGTCCTCCTCTCGGGTCATGGAGGAGTATTTCAGTGGTTGCGGCCCAGTACGGGCCGCCAAGGGCCTCCTGGGGGCCAAGTCCCTTCACGTCTGGCTCCGCTACGGAGGTCATCAAGGACCGGCAGAAGAAAGTTCCCGATCAATGCGTTGAACTCCGGGCCAGGATCCTCGGGAAGGACCAATCCGGCTCGGCGGGCGAATGCCCGCACTTGTGCCGGTCTTGATGGGTTTTGCCAGTATGCTGGGCTGAGACCTATCGGGACAGCCGGAGGGATCGGCGTTTGTCGTCGGGCGAAAGTTCTTTGGACAGCTTCCACCAGAGTTGCTCTGTCGAACTGAAAAGTTTCTGCCAGATGATGAAGGTCAAAGAAGTCCTTGATTGGTTCAGCAGACGAGCTGTGACGGAGGCCGCCAGGTTCTTCTTTGGGCTCCTCATTCGATCGCATCCAGATAGGGTTGCATCACCCGTGACACACGGCAAACCTTCGCAAAATAGCTCAGCTCGTCGGTTTGGCCTCGGTAACTCCTGAGGTAATCTCGAAGGGCCTCTACCGCAACATCGATTCCCACCTTGTTACGGTATTTGAAACAGTCGGCAACTGTCTTCGCGGCCGAATAGATTCGGACTTCAACTTTTTCGATATGTTTTGTCTCAATACCCTCGACCAGGGCCGGTCCAGAAAAGCGGGCTACCCGGAGTCGTGGGTATTCGAGCCGTGGCCTTCTGGCCTTCTCAGGCAGTGCAATCCAGACTTCGGCCGGATTCTGTGTGGTCAGCTCGTGGAAACGGAGTGCGGTGAGCAGGCAGAAGACAGCCGCCGGCACGCGCTTGGCGACATGGGCCAGCGTGTGCCCGGCCGAAAAAGGGTGTTGGATGGCGACATAGATTCCTCGAGCCTGCCGTTCCACGAAGCCTTCCCCGACCAGTCGATAGAGTATTCCTCGGGGAACGCCCCGGGCTTCAAGATCTACCGGGCGGGCGATCCCAAGTT
>CAYSHZ010000479.1:0-2534 GCA_964430905.1 uncultured Thermoanaerobaculia bacterium
TATCGCCCAGACCTTGCCCGCCCGCCGACGTTTTCTCCGAACGGTGATTGGTACACTCGAATCATTAGGGACTCTGACTCCCAACTGGAAACCATACTTCTGACGTGGGTGGATGATCCCACGGTCAGCTTCGAGATTGATCCACTCGACGAGTACCCTGATCTGGTGTGGGGTTGTTTCAATCAACCGATTTGGTCATCGGACGGCACGACAGTGTTCCTCAAGGCAGCCGTGAGCACGGAGGAAAACCCTGATCCGATGAGTATCGACCATTTCTACTATCTAATCGAACCCCGGCAGGTACCGGAGGCGCCCACGGTCAGAGTTGTTTACCCAGATGACTGGCCCGAAACTTCGGGGTGTGAATCCCTAAAAATGGGGACCCTGGGGGGGGCGGCGTTGGGGATGCCTCAAGCCAAGGGGGTGCCCCACGGGGACTGGGGAGGTTGGCTGAGTGTGGACTTCACCCGGGATCGTCTTTTTCTGCTGGATTATTTGAGTGATTGGGGCCCCGCCGAGTTTCAGGTTGGAACATACTCGCTCCTCTCCGGAGACGAGTTGTCGGTTGATGATGCATTGCCTGAAGACGCAGACGCTCTCAGTCTCTCAAACAACGGTCGTGCCGTGTTGTTTTCTCCCTGGGACACAGGGAATTCGAACAGGATCATTCTCAAGAACTGGCAGACTGGGGAACAGACGGATATCCCGGCGCCGACGGACCCGGATGCGAAGCCCATCTGGTCCCCCCTCGACAAATACCTCTATTTCCCCGGAGAGGATTCCCTGGATGTCGTCGGAACGGCCGGGAACCTGACCGTCGATCTCAAGCCCCATATTCTCTTCGGGAATGCGGGGATCAGCCTCTCGATCGTGGCGACCGACCGCCACTTCGACCAGTTTCGGATCGCCTACGCCCCCGAGGACTCTCCGGGAACCTTCTTTGGTCTCGGAAGTCCGAGCCGCGAGCCGATGTTCGGCGAAAGCTGGGGCACATGGCTGCCACCGGCGAAGGGCGGCTATTTATTGCGTCTCGACGGATCCGATCTGGCGGGAAATCACCGATCGGTGACGAAGAGAGTCTTCTGGGACGGCGACAACGATATTGCAAACCTCGCGCTTGAATCCCGCTATGTCTCCCCGGTTTCCAGCCCCGGCATCAAGGACACTCTTGGCTTTCGCTACGTCGTCCTCCGGCCGGCCAATCTCGTATTTGAGATCAAGGATGATCAGGACAGGACTGTCCGTACGATCCCCGTGGCGGCCGACGAACTGGGCCTCCGCAGCACCTTATGGGACGGGACCAACGAGGGCGGCATTCCCGTTTCTGACGGTCGATACACCCTGAACTATCTCGGCGCCCAGTGGCCGTTCATCATCGACAACACACCACCTGAGATCTCCTTGGAGATCGGATCCCGAAAGCTGCGGCCGGCGCCCGATACACCGAACAACGCGTGGATCGTCTCTCTTGAAGGCGAGGTCCGGGACGAAAACTCCGATCAGTGGTTCTTTCAATCTCGGCCGGCCGCGACCCAGGAAGGCTGGATCATGCGATCCCAGGGCATCGGAAATCTTCCCCCGGAGGCGTTCCCCTTCCCGACGGTCGCTGCGGAGTTCTTCAACGAAGAGGACCTTCGGCTGGTTGCAACCGATTATGCCGGCAATACATCCGAGGCCTTTCGGGCCCACCGGGACGAGTTCATCGACTTTGCCGCCTCCGAGCCACTGTGCACAACGTCGAACACCGTCCGAGCCCGTTGCTCGGTCCAGGATCGCCCCCCCATCGACGCCGTTTCGGATCAGGGGGCGCCCCTGATCGGCACGTCCGGCAGGAGTCTAATCCTCTACCCGGACTATACGGCGCTGGTGATCCAAAGCACTGTCTGGTGCGATCTTTCAAACGATCTACGCCTCGAGTATCGCGCTCTTGGCATCGGAGGCCTACCCGGCGGCGCGTGGGAAACCGGTTCCGTCGAAGTGGCCGGGGGCCCGATCCCTCGGTCGATCACCTATTCCGAGAGTATGATCGTCGATGGCGAGACGATCGACGTCTTGAGGGACGTCACGGCACAGCTGACCGCCCTCTACTGGAATCATTCCGATCTCCCGGTCGGGGCCTATGAGGTCCGCCTGATTGCGGCCAACGACGACGGCCAGGATGTGTTCAGCCCCACCATCCCGATTCACCCGGCAACGCCTCTGGTCCTCGAACTGCAGGAAATGAACGATGATGGACGCCACTATCGGGTGACCAACGTATCAGAAGAGACCCTCAGTGACATCGCCCTCCAGGTTCATTCCAGATTCTCCACGGCGCCCTGGCTCGGGCTTCAGCAGGTTGTTGTGTCCCTCGAACCCGGGCAATATGCCGAGGGCACACTGGGTTGCGAGCTCTTTGTTCTTCCGGAAAACCCCGAACTCCGTGCCACGGCACGTTCCGGGGAAGTCCTTTCCAACCTGGTCGAACCCGACACCTCCCCTCGCCGCGTGACCCTGAAACCGGTCTTCCAACCGGCAGATTGCCTCCACGATCA
>CAYSHZ010000480.1:0-2532 GCA_964430905.1 uncultured Thermoanaerobaculia bacterium
GGCCAGTCGCCGGCTGCCCCGGGCCAGCATGGCCTCGTGGGCCGATTCCTCGGGCGAATTCCAGCTGAGCTTGGCCCCTCGGATGCCTCGGAAGCCGTCCTTGAGCCGGTAGATCTTGCGCATCAGTTCCTGCGGAGGAACGAATGCCTGCCACTGGAAGGGTGTGCACGGCTTGGGGACGAAGCAGCCGACGGAGACCTTGACCTGGACCGCTCGGCCCCGAATCCTTCGGCCCCGCTCGACCAGTTGGGCCGCCAACTCGATCAACTCGTCCAGATCCTCGTCGGTCTCTGTGGGCAGTCCGATCATCGCGTAGACCTTGATCAGATTCCAACCCTTGGAGAAGGCCGCATCGGCGGCCTGAAGCATGTCCTCGTTGGTGAAGGTCTTGTTGATGACGCGCCGAAGGCGGTCCGAGCCGGTCTCCGGAGCGAAGGTGAAACCGGACTTTCGGACCCTGGAGACCGCGTCGGCCAGTTCGACCGAGAAGGCATCCGCCCGCAGGCTGGGCAGGGCAACCGAGACGCGCTTGCCTGAGAGCCGATCGGCCAACTCGGAGACCAGGGGTCCGACCTGGGAGTAGTCCGCCGACGACAGCGAGAGCAGTCCGACCTCCTCGAAGCCGGTCTCGGCGACCTGACGTTCGATGCGGTCGGCGACGGTTGCGGGATCGTGTTCTCGAACAGGGCGGTACCAGTAGCCAGCCTGGCAGAAGCGGCAGCTCTGGGTGCAGCCCCGCATGATCTCCAGTCCGATGCGGTCCTGGACAACCTCGGCGAAGGGAACGATCGTTGCTTCGGGCAGGTCGGCCGGGTCCAGCTCCTCGACCCATACCCGCTTGACGGGGAATGGGGCCTCGGGGGAAACGATCTCCCATTGTGCTTCTTTGGGTGATGTGCCCTCGGTCCAGTGGTAGAACGACGGCACGTAGACGCCCGGAAATTTGGAGAGATCCTGGAGGACTTCGGCCCGCGGCCGTCCTTCGGCCTTGGCATCACGAACGAGGTCGAGAATCGGATCGAGGCCCTTTTCTCCGTCGCCGATCAGCAGGGCGTCGAAGAACGGAGCGACCGGTTCAGGGTTGGCCGTGCAGGGGCCACCGCCGAGAATAATCGGGTCATCATCGGTTCTGTCTGCGGCCCATTGCGGGATCCCGGCGAGGTCCAAGAGGTGCGGGATGTTGATGTAGTTGAGTTCCGACTGGAGGGTGATGCCGACGATGTCGAATCCACCGATCGGTCGGTAGGACTCCAGGCTGTAGAGGGGGATCCCGGCGCCGCGCATCGCCTCGCCCATGTCCGGCCAGGGGGCGAAGCACCGTTCGGCCAGCGTGTCCGGCCGCCGGTTTGCGATGTGGTAGAGGATGCGGGTGCCCAGATGGGACATCCCGATCTCGTAGGCATCCGGGAAGGCCAGGGCCAGGCGCACCGGGGTCTCGTCCCAGTCTTTTCGAGTGAGATTGCGTTCGATCCCGAGGTAGCGCGTCGGCTTCTGAACTCCGGGAAGAATGTCATCAAGCGCAGACCGAATGGCCTGCGGCGAACTCAATAGTGTCATGGGCACCTCCGCCCGGGGGGATTGTATAGGAGCTGTCGTTTATCAGCTATCAGCTATCAGCTGTCGGCTCTCTGAATCCCTGTGTCTTAGCGGCTTTGCGTTGTGTCTTCCTTTGGGCCACCCAGTCGTCTGGTGATCAGGGGTGTGACCTCGGACATCAATACCGCGCCGAAGATCAGGGCGGCGCCGACGAATTTAAGGGGGGTCAGGCGTTCACCCGCCAGCAGGAAGCCGAAGAGTCCGGCAAAGACCGGCTCCAGGGTCAGGACCACAGCGGTTTTCACGGTCGACAGCACCTGTTGGGCCGACGTCTGAATCGCGTAGGCGAGGGCCGAGGCAACCAGTCCCGTCAAAGCCAGGGCGAACCAGACCTCTCTCGGTGGCGCGACGATTTCCTCGGTCAGGGGCCACAGGAACACGAAAATGACAGCCAGTCCGATCATCTGGGCTGTCGCCAGGGCGCCGGGATCGTGGCGGCTGGAGTGGTGGGACAGGACGGCAATATGGGTGCCGAATGCGAAGGCACAGCCGAAGACCAGTACGTCGCCCAGGGCCAGTTGTGTCGGCAGACGGCCCGTCAAGAGCGTCATTCCCACGACACTGAGAGCCACCGCCGCCCAGGCCGACGGATGGAGCTTCGTCTTGTAAATTATGCGGTCAATGATCGGCGCCAGGACGACGAAGAGCCCCGTGATCAGGCCGGCGTTGGTTGCCGTCGTGTATTTGAGGCCCCAGGTCTGCAGGAGGTAGCCCACTGCCAAGATCAGGCCGATCGTTGCGCCGACTTTGAGTGTCCGAAGGGTCATATGACGACCCCAGACCGCTGCAGTCGCCACACCGGCGATCAGGAATCGGATGGCCAAAAAGCCCATCACGCCATACACTGCCACAGCTGAGCCGACGACGACGAAGGTCCAGCCCCACACCGCGGTGACGCCGATCAGAAGCAGGGTAGCCATCCAGGGTTTCATGGTC
>CAYSHZ010000481.1:0-2531 GCA_964430905.1 uncultured Thermoanaerobaculia bacterium
CATCCTTGGCGAACCCCTTGTTGTTGAGTTCAGGAGTCGGATCGCCAGGCGGCACCTGATTCCTCATTGCCGCCATGTCCCCTGGCGAACCCGTTGACGGTATTTCATGCCTCTCTCCACCGAAGCCCTGAGCCCGCACCTGCCGACCGAGATCCTCAGGCAATGGCTCACCGAGACTCTGATCGGGCAGAGGAAAGGTACGAGCGTCGACCTTCTTGACCTTCAACTCCCGGGCACGAAGAGGGACCCCGGGGGTCTTCATGCCAGGATCTTCATCGGTCACCGCCGCAAGGCTCAGCTCCTCGTCCATCGGGCGATCAATCCTGTCATCCTGGGAATCCACATATTCCTCAATCCCATCTGGCTGATCGACCGCCTCACGCCGAAGTGCCTTCCCCTCTACCATCTCCACAGACGGTCCCTCGTTCCTCAACTCCCAGGTCACCGCCCCGGTCAGGGCGATGGTCATCGCGGCAGCCGCAGCCATCCACACGGGGCGCCGGTGAAACCGCCTTCGGTGTTCTTCGTGCTCAAACTCCGGATGCAGCTCGATCTCTGCAGGGATGTCCTTGATGATCCGTGCCGCCAAATCCTCCGGCGGGGGCGGTACGGGCGAATTCTCCAACCGACGTATCAGCTCTCGTTCGGTCATGACGCCACCTCCATCGTGGTCCTGAGGATCGACAGGGCCTTGCGCAGGCGTTTTCGGACGGCCACCTCGGAGATTCCGTCGGCCGCCGCCAACTCCCTGACCGGCACCTCGCCCCAGAAACGGGCGGACACCGTCTCCCGGAGCGGATCCGGGAGATCGAGAACGGCCCGTCTGAGTCCCTCGTCCCGCTCTGTCTCCTGGGCGACCCTCTCGGGCCCGGGATTCGGCGCCGGCATCCTTTCCACAATGCCTTCGTCCATCGGAAACACGCGGCGAGGCCGCCTGATGTGATTGAGGAAGGTCGTGTAGGCGATGCGGTAGAGCCAGGTCGAGAACTGTGCCCTGCCGTCAAACGATGCCAGGGAGGCCCACGCCTTGCGATAGGTGTCCTGGCAGAGATCGGCGGCAAGCTCGGAGTCACCACCGGTCAGGCGGTAGAGCGAGGCCCAGGTCTTGCGGTAGGTACGTTGGACCAGATCGTCCGCAGCCGAACGATCGCCCGAGGCAAAGGCCTTGAGCAATTCCCGTTCGGACCGCAGGTGTCCGGGCCCCGCGACGGGCGGTGGTACATCTGAATCAGTCATGGCAACCGTGATCCTCATGGTACTTTGGACACGGCATCACGCCAAAACAGAACCAAAACTCCTGCCCATTGAGCCCGACGTTCCCGCCAGTGTCCTGCGGCGTGCTTCAAGGAACGAAAACACAACACCGTGGAGGAGAGACGCCGATACGCCAGAATTCTGCCGTTTTTCAAGGCGAATATTTTCTCCAGGCCCACCCTATTCCAACTGCTTGACCACCCAGTCGGCAATAACGGCCTCGGCCCAGAAGACCGGCCGCAGAGGGCTGGAACCGGTGATGAACCCGACGTGACCGCCCCGTTGGGTGATGATCGGCTGGATCATCGGATTGGCATTGAGCGCGTTCACGGGGATGGCTTCGGGCGGCAGGAAGGGATCGTCTTTCGAGTGGAGCACCAGGGTCGGCGTGCGGATGGCGGAGAGAAAACCGGCGCTTGACGACCGGGCGTAGTAGTCCGCAGCTCCATCGAAACCGTGCAGGGGCGCTGTCGCGGCATCGTCGAACTCGCGGAAGGTTCGGGATCGAAGGGTGCGCTCGAAATCGATCAGGGGACCAAAATCTTCTGACCGGACGCGGACCTTGCGTTTGAGAGAGCGCAGGAGTCGCCTGACATAAACCTGCGCGAAGCCGGTCTCCATGAAATCGGCGCCGGCCGAGAGATCGAAGGGAATCGACCACGCCGCGGCACACTCCAGCCCCGAGTGAGCCCCGCTCTCGCCGAGGTACTTCAAGAGCACATTCCCGCCGAGGGAGATCCCGATAGCGAACAGCTCCCGCTCCGGGAATCGTTCGGCGAGACGACCGAGAACCCATCTCAGATCCTCGGTCTCTCCCGAGTGGTAGAGCCTGAGGCCCCGATTGAGTTCTCCCGAACACGATCGAAAATTGAGCCCTACGGCCGCGATCCCCCGCTGGGCCAGCTGCCGGTAGAGCTGGTAGGTGTATCCCGAGCGGGCCGAACCTTCAAGACCGTGGAGCACCACGACCAAGCGGTCACCCGCGATTCGATCGCCATCGACAAAATCGAGGTCCAGAAAATCCCCATCCGGCGTGTCCCACCGCTCCCGCCTCAGGGGAACAATTCCCTTCGGACGCAAGAACCGCGCTCCAAGTGTCTGGGCATGAGGACCCTGGGCCCACCAGGGTGGACGGAATGGGGAGAAATCGGACATCGGAAGAGTCTAGCAAGTGCCCATCCGGAAAGTCTGGGTGGGGACTGCGTGGTTCCCGAGGTGGAAACGAGCAATTTTTCGATAAGTTCTAGGAAGGCAAGGGGTTGCGCGGAGTCGTACTA
>CAYSHZ010000482.1:0-2523 GCA_964430905.1 uncultured Thermoanaerobaculia bacterium
AAGGGACCTGGACCGACGATGAGATTTCGGTGAACACCGGCCGAGAGAACTCCATCATCGAGGGCGGCCTTGGGTCTGCCAACGTCACGCTTTCCGGGGGTGAGTCCTCCCTGCGCCTTGTGCGAATTCCGGTCGACCCCGAACGTCCCTTGCATATCAGGTTCTCCGAGCTGATCCCAATCGATCTTTCCGGATTGATTCAGCCCTCTCTCCGGGGGGAGGCGCCGACCCTTGAAGTTCGCTGGAAGAACGCCCCCGACGAAGAATTCCAGATCGTCCTTCAGCCCAAGGACGCACCCGATGCATCCTGGTATTCCGCCCAGGCCGTCTCAGGACCGACCGGGAGAATCGTCCTGCCCTTGCCCCTCGAGGCACAGAACCTGTTGTTGCAATTTCGCAAGCGCCTCGAAATTGGAGACGCCATCGTCGCTGAGATCCTGATCCCGTCTCCGGGCCGTGAAGTGTCCCTGACCGTCACACCCTCCGCCGAGCCCGGCACGGCGATCGAAGTCAACTGGGAAGGCCCCAGCTATCCCGGAGATATTCTCACCCTGGTGCCGGCGGACGCTCCTCCGGAATTCCTGGGACCAGGCTTCCAGACGGTCGAAGGCTCTCCCTCCGACTTCCTCGTGCCCTTCGACCAGTGTCGCCATGAAATTCGATACATTGACGGCATTTCCTTCCACGTTCTGGCTCGGTCCCCTGTGGAGGTTGAAGCGACGGCTGCCGGTCTGATGGCGTCTCCCTCCGCTCACCCGTCCGAGGACATCACCGTTCATTGGTGGGGGCCGGGCGACGCTTCGGATGTCATCACTCTGGCAGCGAGAGACGCTGACGGTGCCGACTACATCGACTGGGCATCGGTCATGGCCGGCAGTCCCGCACGACTCAGAACTCCAAAAACTCCGGGCAACTATGAGCTTCGATATGTCGACGAGGGCCATTCGATCATGGCCGCCCTTCCGGTGACCGTCGAGGCGGTTCCGGTGACCCTCGACGTGGCTGATACCGTTCAGTTGGGCCGACGATTGAAGGTGGCGTGGACCGGACCCAACGGCTCCGATGACTTCTTGATCATCGTGCGCGAAGGCCAGAAGATAGGCAGACACAAGGACTTTACCTATGTTTCCGTCGGCAGCCCGACCAGCCTGGCAGCGCCGTCCAAGCCGGGAATATATGAGGTTCAGTACATCGCGGCCCACCCTCGGCGTGTTCTCGCCTCGACCACCGTCAAGGTCATCAAGTAACCGATTGGTGCAAGAATCGTAAGTTAACGAATGATGAGGCGGTCACCGGCCGACCGGAGAGGTACAAATTGAAACACCAAGAATCCGCATTGATGGCGTTGCTCTTTCAAGTCGTCGTGGTCCTGGTCACCCTCTCCGGCGTCGTTGTGGCCGGCAACCCACCTCCCTCCCTGGCCCTTCTGGTCGAACTCGAGGGATTGGGACGGGGCCACACGGGGACGGTCATGGGGCTGGTGATCCAGATCGCTCCTGAAGATGTCCAGCGAGCCGGCGAACGGGTTCGAGTCGTAACATCCTTGACGACAGGGGCTGTCCTGACTGACCGCCAGAGCAGTGTCGTCGAGTTGGAGACTGACGGGAGCGTCATGGTCTACCGGGATTGGCCCCTCGGGAAGCACCAGCTGAGCGTCACTGTCGCCGCTACCGACGGCAGCGCCCGGGGCGGTTGGACAGGAGAAATCACCGTTGTGGAAATGGAGACTCCGTTCGAGAGCGGGGACGACGCACCTGTGGAAGCAATCGCCCTCTCGGTCACTCCCCCGGCGGAGGGCGCCGTCAGATTCATGCCGCCTCCGGACAAGGGCGGAATCGGTGCGTTGCAACTGGAAGTCGAAGCTCCAGAGGGGACGGCCTCCGTTGAGTTCCTCACGGATGGAGTGGCCCAGATCCGTAGAAACCGTCCTCCGTGGACCTATTCCATCGCCCTGGGAACCGTCGTCCATCGAACCCAGATTCGCGCGATAGCCCGAGACAAGAACGGACGCTTTCTCGGCGAGGATGCCCTGATCCTCAACAACCCCACGGGGCGAATCGGCATAGAAATCCTTCAGGGCCCGGATGACGCTATCTCAGATGGTGCTCGCCCCATCACCGTTGCCGTCACCGGCGGGACCGGACAGATTCAACAGATCACTCTGAGCCTCGACGATCAAATGATTGCACGATGGTCCGCCTGCCCCTGCGTCACAAAGGTTCCCGTCAACGATCTTCAGCGGGCAACAATTCTGGCGGCCGAGGCGGTCGATTCCGAAGGCAACAGAGGCGACTCCGTCGTTGCCCTGGGTACCGGCGGGGGATCGTTTTCCGGTTCGGTCAAGGTAGAACTGGTGGAACTGCCGGTAACCGTCCTGGATCCAGGAGGCGCCCCGGTTACCGGAATCGAAGCCGACAAATTCACAATTTTGGAGGATGATCAGCCCGTCACTATTGAAGGTTTCGGTACTACGGCCGACCTGCCGCTCTCTTTGGCCCTGGCGGTCGATACCTCCGGATCGAT
>CAYSHZ010000483.1:0-2517 GCA_964430905.1 uncultured Thermoanaerobaculia bacterium
GTTCGGGTCGTTACGAAGGCCCAGGGGAAGACAGTGTTAATCATCATTCCTCGAGGTCTCGAGGGAGAGGTCGGTGCTGCCCGAGAGAGGGTGGGAGAGATATTGGGCCTCGACCCCGGCGCCAAGGAATTGGACCTGGTGTACGCCTCCGTTGCCGACGGTGACCGAGAGGTGGCAATGTTGACGCGTTCGATGCTGGAAATCCTGGGTGAGGTTTCGACCCTGGTTGAGGTGCCTCAGCTTCACATCGATGAAGGAAGAACGCGGGCGACCTCTGCTCCGAAGGAAGGCGATCTGCCGATCAGGATCCACTCGGGAACCGCCAAGCCTGACGATAGTTACGCCGCCATCGAATACCGAGACCACTGGTTCTGGATCGACGATACCGACTTTCAGTCCAAACGGGTCTTCACATTTTTAATGATCATGCTTTCCCTGGCCGAAACCGGATCGACTCCGGCCGCTCCGCTACTGACGGTCAGTACGGGCGGCTGAGGGAAGGGTTCTCATGAATTGTGTATATGTATTTTTCTTTGCTTTTGTCCTGGTGGTTTTCCCCGGCCTGGCAGCCGATCTGACTCCGCCTCTGCAGACCGCTGGTGGCCCTGTGGAGGTGACGGTATTGGTCTACGTTCTGGACCTTGACGAGGTCGATTCTTCTCAGCAGACCTTCACGGCGAACGTCTTTCTGCAGTACGACTGGGACGATCCTCGACTAGCCCATGAGAATGAAGGCCCCGTCGTTATGGGTATGGAAGAGGTCTGGCATCCCCGTCTCCAGATTCTCAACCAGCAGAAACTGTGGAAGACCTTTCCGGATCAGGTTGAAGTCTCTCCAGAGGGGCACATTAAGTATCGCCAGAGGGTCTGGGGTGATTTCTCCCAACCGATGGATCTTCGCGACTATCCGGCTGATCACCAATCGCTCAACGTCGAATTAGTGGCGTCCGGCTACTCTCCAGATCAGGTTCAGTTGATACGTTCAAACGAGGCTCAGCACGCCATTTCGGATAATCTGTCGGTGACCGACTTCGAGATCACGGGTTCGGAAGTAGTGGTTGATGTCTATCGTCCGATGGATTCGGGTCCCGGTGTTGCCTCGATTCGGAGTACCTTTTTCGCCAGCCGCAAGACCGGCTATTTCATGGTCAAGGTAATCATTCCCTTGATCCTGATCGTCATGATGTCATGGTCGGTGTTCTGGATCGATCCGGCGGAGGGTGGCACTCAGATCGGCGTGGCCACAACAACCATGTTGACGCTGATCGCTTTCCGTTTTGCTATCGATGCCAGTCTGCCGAAGATTTCATACTTGACCCGGTTGGATACCTTTGTCATGGCCTCGACGGTGCTTGTGTTTTTGAGCCTGTTTGAGGTGGTCATTACCTCGCGTCTGGCCAAGACGGGTCGTCATGGGCGTGCGATGCGCTTTGATCAATGGTCGCGCCTTTTTTTCCCCGGGGCCTTCGTCGCGGTAACGATTCTTGCTCTGACATGAGTCTTCCGGGAGCTGACTGGGTGCGAGGCCTGATAATTGTGGGCGGGCTGGTCCTGTTCCTGAATCTGGCCGGCTGTACCATTATGAGGCTGAAGCAGGACCAGGATCAGATGGAACATCGTGGCACGGTCATGGGTAGGGTCATGACGCCGACCGGGTCAGCCGAAGGCGTCTTTGTCGTGCTCCACGAAGAGGAAAGGGACGGACCGAAGGTTGTCAGTATCGATCGTTTGAACAGCGCGATGTCGTCCTATGGTTTTGTGCTCGAGGTCGGACGTCGCTATACGGTTGCGGCATTCCAGGATCTCAATGGGGACCTCAAACACAATCCGGAGGAACCGGCATTTCTTCTGGGTATTCCGGGATCACTGACGATCAAGCCCGCCGAGAGGCTTGAGCGGATGGACCTGGACCTGAGCCAGGAGGCGGTCCTTCCAGGGGCATTTGATCTGAACCTTCAGAACATAGACCTTGTTGCTCTGGAAGATCTTCCTTTTGTCGCGGGAGAGGTTGTATCTCTCGACGCACCGGTTTTCGGTGAGGAGTTCGCCAGAGACGGCATGTGGCAATCGAATGAGGCATGGGAGACGGTTGGCGCCGGTGTGTATTTCCTTGAGGAGTACGACCCGGCAAAGATTCCAGTGTTGTTTATCCATGGCGTTGGAGGTTCGCCGACGGATTTTCGGGCGATGATCGATCATCTTGATCGTGAACGCTTTCAACCGTGGGTTTTCCGGTACCCTTCAGGGGGCCGCCTCCTCCCGGTGGCAAGAGTTCTCAAGGGCCTAGTTGATGGTCTCCAGCGTCAGTATCACTTCGGGAATCTATTCGTTACCGCCCACAGCATGGGTGGTCTGGTGGCACGGTCCTTCGTGCTTCAGACGGGCGAGGATGGCACATCCAGATACGTCAAACTTCTGGCCTCATTTGCAACCCCGTATGAAGGGCACGAGGCTGCGGCAGAGGGTATCAAATACATGCCGGTCGAGGTTCCTTCCTGGTTTGATATCCAGCCTAGA
>CAYSHZ010000484.1:0-2505 GCA_964430905.1 uncultured Thermoanaerobaculia bacterium
CCAACCCACACCTCGACCTCTTTTGATGGATCGTCCCCACAGCCATGTTCAACAGCATTCCCGAGGGCCTCCAGCAAGGCGACCTCAATTTCGAACTCGTGGTCTCTGGCACAGCCCTGGTCCCGAACCTGTTCCATGATGCGTTCGACCGCAGGTCCCACTTCCTCGACCGACCCAGGAATTCTGACATCCAGAAGCCCGTCGAACTCTCCGACTTCCACGCCGGGGGGAGGCTCTGCACAGGACGATACCGTGACGGGATCGTTCCTGACCTTCCCGCTCACGCCCCACCTCCGGACCTACCCACACTCCGTCGCAACAGAACATACGTCCGATCATCCGCATAGGGTTCACCCGCCGTAAAGTGATCGAGATCCTCCTCAATATGCTCCGCCATCGTGGTCAAAGGCTGTAACCGATTTGTCAGGGCGCTCCTCTTGAGCCGCTCATCATCGAACTCTTCACCATCCGGGTTGGTCGCTTCGGTCAGCCCGTCGGTATAGAGCATCAGGACGTCCCTCGGCATCATTTGCAAATCACCAACCGTATATTCCGCCGCTTCAAGCAGTCCCAGCGGTACACCGCACGAACCCAGCCACTGAGCCTCACCACCAACCCGGAGAACCAGGCCCGGATTATGTCCGGCATTGACGTACCGAATTCGGCCAGTCGATAATTCAACCTCGGCCATGAAGGCGGTCGCATATTTCTCCGGAGGCGTGCGGTCATGGAGCAGTTGTGAAACCCGCCTGCAACACTCGTCCAGCGGAATCCCTTCTTCCAGAGGCCCGGCAGAAAGGGCTTCCAGCGAAGCCGTCAGAAGGGAAGCCCCGATGCCTTTGCCCGACACGTCAGCTACCAGGATCACCAGTGTTTCACCATCCGCCCGTTCGAAGACCTTGTAGATATCTCCGGAAACACCTCTGGACGGCAAATTACCCGCGTGGATCTCCCAGCCCTCAACCTCGGGGAGATGGTCCGGAAGGAGAGCCATCTGGATCCTGCGGCCCAGGGCCACCTCTTTTTCCAACACCCGCCGCTCGGCCGCTTCCTCGGCCAGGCGTACGTTGGAGATCCGCATCGCGGCGACCGACGCCATCGAAACCAGCAGTTCCATGTCATCCTCACCAAAGGCCCGTGTCCCGTGGGTTGACCCCAGAACGATCAGGCCGAGGGCCTTGTCACCATCGAGAAGGGGTGCGGCAAGAATGCTCCTGATGCCGGACATGATCATGCTCTGCGCCTGATTGAACCTCTCATCGTCCCTGGCATCGAGCACAAGCGCTGCTTGTCGCCCTTCGACAACCTCCTTGATCAGGGATCGTGACGCGAGGCTATCCGGTTCTCCGTTGATGGACCGGCCTGCAACCCTCCTGTAACCGGCATCGTCTACCAGGAAAATCGCACCGTCTTCCGGCTTGAGATAGTCAAAGACGCTGTCCAGGATGATGTCCAACAACTCCTGGAGTTCGACCGATCGGCCGAGAGCCTTATGGACGTCGATCAACAGCCTCAGTCGTTCGACCGCCGGACTCAGCGCAGCCTGGGCCACGACCTCTGCATCGATGCGATCCGAAATCATCGGGGCGCTCTCCAACAGGGCATCGGCCGAGCGGAAGACCGTATGGCCATCGACCAGATCCCATTGGGAGTCCGAATCGTTTTCCCCGGCAACGACAATCTTGCTGCCCCCAAGAGCCAGCGAAGCCCCAGGTTCAACCTGGGTCGCTCCTTCGATCTTGACCTGGCCGATGAAGGTCCCGTTTCTGCTCCCCAAGTCCTCAACGAACCAGGCGCCATCCGAGAAGAACAGCCTCGCATGCAGACGAGAAAGCGACCGATCAGGAATGGTCAACCCCGACCGGGTCGATCGGCCTATGACGACCTCGTCGCCGGCAACCTGGTACTCCCATGTCGCCCCGTCCGGACCGGTAATCTTCAAGTCAATCATTGCTTGACAAGGATAGCGCGTCTTCGAGCATACTGGGAAGTGGTGGAGCAAGGCCCACCACTCTATGAGACGAAAGCCTCTTCGTATCCGTTCTCGGAATTGAACCCGGTTTCCGAACCTTTGACAGTCAACCATGCATGGCCGTCCGCCTTCCCGTCAACGTAGCGGACACCGAGATGAAATTCAGGTTCCAAGCCGCAGCGGGACCACAGATCCAGCAAGAGATAGGACTGTTTGAGGCACGGTCGGAAACCCCAGGGCGGTAACCACCGAGACCAACGATTGACCAGTGCTCGATAGGCATCGGGACGAATCAAGCTTGGGGGCAACATCGGCACCCTGCGAATTCGGTCCACGAGCTCATCCAAAGGCAGGCGTCTGCACAACCAGCTAACCCGAATCACCGCCAGAACGACGACAAGAGGCGTAACCAGCCTAGCCATCACGCCCCCCTCTTCCACGCCTTTTCCTTGGCCGCAGCCTGGGCACAGGCATCCCCGGAAGGTCCCAAAATATTGCCATCTTCAACCAGGGCCTGTGCGGGGCATCGACCG